>CAWULT010000022.1:0-51902 GCA_963923455.1 uncultured bacterium | reverse complement strand
GAGGCCATGCACGCCTCGGCCGGATGGTCGGTCCACACCTGGACGCCCGGCCACGACTCCCCGCCGATCATCAGCGTGGTGAAGTCGACGTGGCCGAGACCACCCATGCAGATCTCGGCCATCGCGCGGCCGGCCGCGAGGCCCCCGGCGGCGCCGACGCCCGCGTCGAGGACGCGGGCGCCTGAACCCAGCGTGCTCACCGCGATTCGCAGCTCGGCCGCCTGCGACGCGCACCGGTCCGCGAGGGACCACGCGCGTTCGTTCATGCCGGCTCCCGCCATCGCCACGGCTACTTGACGGTCACGGGCACCGTGGCCACGTGCTGATCCCACTCGAGGCGCAGCTCCACCCGGCCGCTGCCGCGATCGGTGAGCGTGTACTTCAGCGTCTCGGCGGGGGAGGCCGGCTTGCTCATCGTCATCGTCACGCGGCCCACGTCGCGCGAGGCGTCGTAGCTCAAGCCCCACTGCCCGGTCTGCCTGTTGACGACGAGTTCCCACGCGTTCGGGTCCTTCACGTTCGCGTAGAGCGTGTAGGTGCCCTTGGGCACGGCGAGCGTCCCGATCGTCAGGTCGGCGTCGGTCTGGAGTATCGTGGCCGCGTTGGCGCCCGCGCGCCAGATCGGATACGTCGGGTCCTTCGACACGAGGCCGCCGTCGCCGAAGATCTGGCGTCCGCGCACCGACGGCGCCGAGTAGCGGATCGAGACGGTCTTGCCACCAACGGTGACGCTGGCCGTCGCCGCGGGGCTTCCTTGCGCGAAGGCCGCCGGCGCCGTCCACAGGCACGCCAAGGCCATCGCCGTGCACGTGAGGAATCCTCTGCGCATGGTCGGCATTGTATGACGGGTCCGCGGCTGCATGCCCCCAGTTAGGTCTATTGACATTGCGTGATGCGGCCTTAGCATGAGGGCCAGTACCACCTCGGGAGATTCGGGAATTCGAGGCTGGCGGAGATCCATGATGCGGACATCGACCCGGCGCGGCACGGCCGCGCTGGCAGGCATACTCGGCGCGGGCCTGCTCGCGGGCGGGGCCTCGACCGGCGGCACGCTGCTCGCGCAGCGGAACACGCCGGCCGCCACGGCGGCCGCCCCGGCGCTCGACGTCGTCCGGCTGCGCCCCAACTTCTTCGTGATCGCGGGCGCCGGCGGCAACATCGGCGTGCAGACGGGCCCCGACGGCGCGATCGTCGTCGACGCGGGCACCCGGGCGTCGGCCGACGCGGTGATCGCGGAGATCAAGAAGCTGAGCGACAAACCCATCCGCTACGTCATCAACACGAGCGCCGATCCCGACCACGTGGGCGGCAACGAGAAGGTGGCCGGCGCCGGCCAGACCATCCTGAACCTCGGCAACGCCGCCCTGAGCGGGCTCACCAACGGTGGCGCGGCAGCCATCCTGGCCGCCGAAGGCGTCCTGACGCGCATGAGCGCGCCGACCGGCCAGACGTCGGAATGGCCCTCCGCAGCATGGCCCACCGAGACGTTCGCGCACCGGCGCAGCTACATGTTCCTGAACGGCGAGGGGATCGAGACGCTGCGACAGCCGGCCGCCCACTCCGACGGCGACAGCGTCGTGTTCTTCCGGCGCACCGACGTCGTCATGGCCGGCGACGTGATCGACGCAACCCGGTTTCCGGTGATCGACGTGGCCAGGGGCGGCAGCATCCAGGGCGAGATCGACGCCCTCAACCGGCTCGTGGAACTGGCCATCCCGAACTTCCCGCTCGTCTGGCAGGAGGGCGGCACCTACGTGTTGCCGGGCCACGGCCGGCCCTACGAGCAGATCGACGTCGTGGAATACCGCGACATGGTGACCATCATCCGCGATCGGGTGCTCGCGCTGAAGAAGGCGGGCAAGTCGCTCGCCGAGGTGCAGGCCGCGCAGCCGGCCAAGGGTTACACGCGCCAGTTCGGGCGCGACACCGGTCCGTGGACCACGGCGATGTTCGTCGAGGCCATCTACAAGACCCTTCCGGAGAGCCGCCAGTGACGTCGCGCACCGCGTGCATGCTCGGGTTGGCCGCGGCGCTCGCCGTGGCGGCCCCGCTTCAGGCCCAGAACCGGGGACGAGGAGGGCCGGCGGGCCCACCGCCGACCGCACGGGCCAGCGCACCCATCGACCTCACGGGCACCTGGGTATCGGTGATCACCGAGGACTGGCGCTACCGGATGGTCACCCCCGCGAAGGGCGACTATCAGAGCGTGCCGATGACCCCGGAGGCGGTCAAGGTAGCCGATGCGTGGGACCCGGCCGCCGACGAGGCCGCGGGCAACCAGTGCAAGGCGTACGGCGCGGCCGGGATCCTGCGCCTGCCCACGCGGCTGCGCGTCTCGTGGCAGGACGACCAGACGCTGAAGCTCGAAACGGACACCGGCACGCAGACGCGGCTGTTCCGGTTCGGCCCGAACCCGCCGAAGAGCGGGGAGCGTACGTGGCAGGGCGACTCCACGGCGCAGTGGGAGCTGCCGCGCAGCGCGCGCGGCGGCGGAGCCGGCCGGGCGGGCGGCACGCCCGCACCGCCGAAGTTCGGGTCGCTCAAGGCGGTCACCACCAACCTGCGTGCCGGGTACCTCCGGAAGAACGGCGTGCCGTACAGCGAGAACGCCACCGTCACCGAGTACTTCGACGTGGCGCCGCAGCGCAACGGCGACGTGATGCTCGTGGTCACGACGGTCGTCGAGGACGCGCAGTACCTGACGCAGCCGATGATCGTGAACTCCCAGTTCAAGAAGGAAGCCGGCGGCGCCAAGTGGAATCCGACGCCGTGCTCGTCCACGTGGTAGGTGCAGCGATGAGGCGACAGACCGTCCGAACCCTTCTGCGCGGCGCCGCCGCGCTGGCCGTGGCCGCTGGCGTGCTGAGCGCCGGGCCGGCGTCGGCCCAGGTGGAGCTCTCCGGGTCGTGGGCGGCGCGCAACCACGAAGACGCGCTGGAGCGTGGTGGCGGCCCGTACGCGGTGGACTTCGCGGGCCTGCCGCTCAACGACGAGGGCCGCGCCCGCGCGCTGGCCTATTCGGCGTCGCAGTTGAGCCTGATCGAGCGGCAGTGCGGCCTCTACCCGCCGCAATACGTCGCGCTGGGTCCCTTCGGCATCAAGATCTGGAACGAGAGCGACCCGGTCACCGGCACCGTCGTGGCCTGGAAGATCGGCGCCTGGGAGGACCGGGCGGCCACGACGATCTGGATGGACGGACGGCCGCACCCGTCGGACAACGCCCCGCACGACAAGGGTGGGTTCACGACCGGCACGTGGGAGGGCGACACGCTGGTGGCCACCACCACCCACTTCAAGGCCGGCGTGATTCGCCGCAACGGCGCACCCAACAGCGACCAGGCCACGATGACGACCCGGTTCCTGCGGCACGGCGACCTGCTGTCGATGCTGATCACGATCGACGACCCGATCTACCTGAGCGAGCCGTGGTACGTCAGCAAGGTGTTCCAGCTCGACACCAACCCGCAGCGGCCGATCGGTCCGCCGTGCGTGCCGGGGTACGAGGGGCTCGACAGCGACGGGACGGTCCCGCACTTCCTGCCGGGCGAGAACCCGTCGGTGGACGAGTTGACCAAGCTGTACGGCATTCCACGCGACGCGGTGCTCGGCGGCCCCGAGACGATGTATCCGGAGTTCCGCGCGCGGATCAAGGACAGCTTCAATCGTCCCGAGAAGTGCGTCCGCAACTGCGGCGGCCCGCCGCGCTGACGCGGGGCTTCGTCAGCCCTGACCGAACGGCCGCGTCATCGCCAGGGGCGCGGCCGCCCGTCCCTCAGTCGGCCATCGGCGTGGCCAGGCCTCCGCGCAGCCGCGCCACCGTGTAACGCGTCAGCTCGTCCGTCTCGACGCGGCCGCTCAGCCGGCCGTCGAGCGCGAGCATCGCCACCCCGTGCACGGTCGCCCAGATGTAGTGCCCGAGGTACGCGAGGTCCTCGCCCGGCGGGATGCGGCCCTCGCCCTGCAGCTCGACCAGGTTGTCGATGAGCACCTGGAACGCCGCGGCCGCGTCCTCCGCCGTGCGCGGATCGCGGTGCCCGACCGCGTCGCCCCCGAACATCACCCGGTAGTGTGACGGGTGCTCGAGCGCGAACCGGACGTACGCCTCGCCGGTCGCCTCGAAGCCGGCCATCCCGCGGCCGGCGCCATCCCACGCGTCGTACAGCGTCTGCCGGAACAGCCGGAATCCCTCGCGCGACACCGCTTCGAGCAGCGCGGCCTTGTCGGCGTAGTGGCGGTAGAGGGCCGTGCGCGACACGCCGAGCCTGGCCCCGACCGCCCGCAGCGTCAGGGCGCTCACGCCGTCCCGGTGAATCATCCGGACGGCCTCCTGGACGAGCGCGTTGGCGAGATCGCCGTGGTGGTAGCGGTCGGCGCGCTTGCGGGACCGGGTGGGACGCGAGAGGGACACGGCGCGGGGCATCGTCTCCAGGGTACGCCACGGTGTTGACAACGGCAACATCTGGATCTAGCCTTATGTTGACGATGACAACATATCGATCGCGAAAGGACGCCGCCATGCCCTCGCCCGCCCGCCGCCTCGCCTCCTGTCTCGCGCGCCTCTGGCGCACCGACGCCCCCCTGACCGGGACGGCCCTGCTGATGCTGGCCGCCCTCGTCTGGCTGCTGCCGGCCCTGGTGGTCGACGACCGGCTCGTGACCGGGGCGCCCGTCTGGCTCAAGCCAGCCAAGTTCGCCGCCTCGATCGCCGTCTACGGCCTGACGCTGGCGTGGACCTTCACCCACCTGCCCGAGTGGCCGCGGCTGCGGCGCACCGTGAGCCTGACGTCGGCCGCCGTCTTCGTCGGCGAAATGGCGGTCATCACGCTGCAGGCGTGGCGAGGGGTCCCCAGTCACTTCAACGTGGCCACGCCGTTCGATGCGACGCTCTTCGCGCTGATGGGGCTCGGCATCCTCACGCAGACGCTGGCCGGTGCGGCGGTCGCGGTGGCGCTCTGGCGCCAGCGTTTCACCGACCCCGCGCTCGGGTGGGCCCTGCGGCTCGGAATGGCGCTGACGATCGCCGGGGCTGCGGTCGGGGGCCTGATGGCGCAGCCCACCGCCGCCCAGGTCGCGGCGGCGCGCGAGTCCGGCCGCCTCGACGTCGCGGGCGCCCACACCGTGGGCGCGCCAGACGGCGGCCCCGGCCTGCCGGGCACGGGCTGGAGCGTGACGCAGGGCGACCTGCGCGTCCCGCATTTCGTGGGCCTGCACGCCCTGCAGGCGCTGCCGCTGCTCTGGCTCGCCGTTGCCGGCTGGCGGCGCGCGGAGCGTACACGCGTGCGCCTCGTGCTGACGGGGGCGACCAGCTACGCGGGCCTGTTCCTGCTGCTGCTGTGGCAGGCGCTGCGCGGCCAGTCGGCCGCCGCCCCGGATGCCGTCGCGGTGGGCCTCGCGGCGGCCTGGCTGGCGTCGACCATCTTGGCGGTCGCGATCGCGGCGCGCGACGACCAGCGGGCGGAGCCGGCAACCGCCCGGCAGGTCGTCAACGCCTAGGAGGACCGGCATGACACCTGCCGCCCTCTTCTCGGTCGCCAACACGGTCGCCCTCGGCTCGTGGCTCGTCCTGGCCATCGCACCGTGGCGGCCCGCCCTGGCGCTGGTTCCGCGGATGGCCGCGCCCTTGCTGTTCGCCGTCGCGTACTCGGCGATCGTCGCGGTGCACTGGGCCGGCAGCGACGGCGGGTTCTCGTCCCTCGCTGCGGTGGCCGCCCTGTTCGACCACCCATGGATGCTGCTGGCCGGCTGGATCCACTACCTCGCGTTCGACATGCTGATCGGCGCGTGGGAAGTCCAGGATGCGCTGGAGCGGGGCGTGCCGCGCTGGCTGGTGCTGCCCTGCCTCGGACTGACGTTCCTGTTCGGCCCGGCCGGCTGGCTCGCCTACGTCGCCGTACGCACGGCTACTGCGCCGAGTCCTTCGCGAAGCGGTCGATGATGGCCTGGTGGCCGGGGTACTCCGGGCGCTGGGCAGCCGTCTCGGCCGCGTAGGCGTCGCGGAACGCGCGGTGCGCCGCCTGCAGCCCGGCGGCGTCTCCGCTGACCTCGGCGATCCGGCCCCTGAGCAGGATGCCGAAGAGATGCGCCGGTTGCTGCGCCGCGATGGCGTCGGCCATCGCGCGCGCGCCGGCGAGATCGCCGCTGGCAATCCTGATCAGCCCGGCGTGGAACCGGGCGTCGGCATCGGGCGCGTCGAGCAGGTCGAAGGCGGCCATGGCCATCGGCGCAAACTGCGTGACCGTTGCCGCGTCGCCGCCCTCGCTCGCCCGCATCACACGGTCGAACAGCCGGTCGAAGCGTTCGCGCGGCGTCATCGAGCCGATGTCGGGCGGCGTCCCGTCGACGGCGCCGCCGGCGACGGGCGACGCCACGCCTGCGGGTGCGGACCCGCCGGTGGGGGCCACGCTGGGCACCGGGGCCGACGCCGCCGGCGTCCCGTCGGCGGGCACGGTGCCCGCGCCGGGCCGCAGCGTCACCAGCACGCCCACGAGCATCACGGCCGCCACACCCAGCACCAGCCAGTGGACGGGAAACGACGGGCGCGTGGCGGGCGCGCGGCCGCCGGCCGCCGTGCCGCACTCACTGCAGAACGGCCCGTGCAGCCTGGCCCCGCAGGCGGCGCAGTGGCGAGGAGGAGTCGGCATCGTCACGTCCATTGTACTGAACGCGCGTGGCGAGCCCGGCGCGCGGCGATCCGCTGGATTGGCGTAGACTCATCGCGCACCTGCGGGCCGGCCGGACGCGGGTCCACCACGCGAGGAGTCCTCGATGCTGCTGCCCCGACTGCTGACGCCACTCGTCCTGACCGTTGCCCTGCTCGGCGCGGCATCGACCGCCGCCGCCCAGAACCGGCCCGCGGCGGACCCGGCCACGATGAAGCCGGGCATGAAGCCGCGGCCGCCGCTCCTCTTCACCGAGGCGTGGCGCCTGCCGCCGCACACCGGCGAGGCGACGGACGAGAACATGCGCTTCACGCCAGCCGTCGTCACCAGCGACCGCATCGAAGTGAAGCTGTACGGCCGCGACGCCGCGGTCGTCCGCGCGGCGGAACACGAGGAGCGGATCGACCTCTGGAACGGGATGGCCACGTCACCCGTGGCCATCACGATTCGGGACAAGCGCAACTACGTCGACCTGACCGACGCAGCCCGCCTCAGCTGGATCGTGCGGACCAACGCCATCCACCGGCTCTACCCGGTGGTGCGGCTGCGCGACGGCCGGCTGCTCGTCGGCGACCGCGACATCGACACGCACGGCGAGTTCCTGAAGACCGAGATCGCCTTCAGCGGGATGCGCTGGTACACCCTGGACGCGCAGAAGGTGGTGGTGGGCACGGAGGTCCGCAGCCCGGACCTGAGCCGCGTGGACGAGGTGGGGCTCGCGGCCTTGATGCCTGGCGGCGGCCACGGCATCGCCGGCTCGGCCAACTGGTCGAACGTGGAACTTTACGCGTACGCGACGCCGCGGTAACGGCACGCGGCGGCCGTGAATCGCCCCACAACGCGGCGATCATCCGGCACCTCGGCACGAACACCGAACCCGGCCTCGGCGGCAACCAGGTGAAGCCCGAACCGTGGCGTACCGGCCGTCCGTAGGCACCGCCGGCGCACTCCGGCGTTCACCCGAAAGAAGGCACTCATGCTGAGCCTGAGCATCACTCTGCTCGCCGCCGCGGCGGCCACCCCCGCCGTCTCGTGCCAGTCGCTCGAGACGCTCTCCACACCGCAGGTCGCGGTGTCGGCGCAGGCCATGCCCGCGGGGCCGTTCGTACCGCCAGCGGCCACGGCGCCAGCGGGCCGTGGCAACGCTCCCGCCGCGGGCCGTGCGGGAGGTGCGCCGGCGGCCGGCCGTGCGGCCGGCGCCGCTGCGCCCGGTGGCGCGACGCTGCCCGCGCACTGCCGCGTCACACTGGTGCTGCGGCCGACCGCCGACTCGAAGATCAACGCGGAGCTGTGGCTGCCGACCGAGACGTGGAACGGCCGCTTCATGGCCGTCGGCAACGGGGGCTTCGGCGGGTCGATTCAGGGTTTCGGCGAGATGCAGACGGCGCTGCGCCTCGGGTACGCGACGGCCGGCGGCGACACAGGGCACGACGAGGCCACCGAAGGCCCCGGCGGCATGTTCGCGCTCGGCCACCCAGAGAAGATCGTCGACTTCTCGCACCGCGCGGTGCACGAGATGACGGCGACGTCGAAGACGATCATCGACCGCTACTACGGCAGCGCGCCCCGGTTCTCGTACTTCAAGGGCTGCTCCACCGGCGGGCGCCAGGCCGTGATGGCGGCACAGCGCTACCCCGACGACTTCGACGGCATCATTGCCGGCGCGCTGGCCAACCGGCACATCCAGATGCACACGGCCGGCGTGTCGCGCAGCATCGAGATGACGCGCCATCCCGAGGCGAACATCCCGCCCGCGAAGGCGCAGATGGTGACGAAGGCCGTGCTCGACAAGTGTGACGCCCTCGAGGAAGGCTTCCTGAACAACCCGCGCGCCTGCACGTTCGACTTCAAGACCCTCGCCTGCAAGGGCGCCGACGCCGACAGCTGCCTGACGCCCGCGCAGCTCTCGACGGTCGAGCAGTTCTACGGCGGCACGAAGAACAGCAAGGGCGAGCTGATCTTCTCGGGCCAGGCGCTCGGCAACCCGCTGCCGGCCCTGCGCGGCGTCCAGCCCGGCGGCGTGCCGGGCGGCGGCTTCGACACGGTGCGGATCTGGGCCTTCCAGAACGCCGACTACGACTGGCGGCAGTTCGACCTCGACCGCGACATGCCGATCATCAACAGCAAGGTGGGCTTCGTCGACGCCGTCGACCCGGACCTGAGGAAGTTCAAGGCGCACGGCGGCAAGCTCCTGCTGTACGCCGGCTGGGGCGACACGACGATCACGCCCGAGAACACGGTGCTCTACTACGACAGCGTGCTGAAGACGATGGGCGGCCGCCAGGAAGACTTCACCCGCCTCTTCATGGTGCCGGGCATGGCGCACTGCCGGGGCGGCGACGGCCCGAACACGTTCGACACGATCGGCGCGATGGAGGCCTGGCGCGAGCAGGGCGTGGCGCCCGCGCAGATGTTGGGCTTCAACCCGCAGTCGAGCCTGTCGCGCCCGCTCTGCCCCTATCCGCAGTACGCGAAGTACAAGGGGACGGGCAACCTGAAGGACGCGTCGAACTGGGCCTGCACGGCGCCGTAGTGCCGGCGCCTGGAGTTGCAGGCGGCGCGCCCCACGCCACGGTGGGGGCGCCGCCTCGAGCTCAGTCCGGCTGCGAGACGCGCCCGACGAGGACCAGGGCCCCCGTGCGATTGTCGCGCACGACGAACAGGAACGGCCGGTTCACCTTCAGGGAGATGTGATCGGGAGCCGCCCCCAACAGACTGGACAGGACGAACGACTGCCCCTCGCAATCATGCCGGCGGAATTCCAGCGCCGCGCCGTGCACGACGCCGCAACCGCCAGCCGCCGCGTCACGCCCGTCGCCGTGACGCTCGAACAGGCCTGAGAAGTCCGCCTCGGGCCGCGTCATCAGCGGCATGCCGTGCGCCGCGCAGGCACCAGTCAGGTCGTACGTGCCCGACACCGCGTCCAGCATCGGCATCGTCACGTACACGTTCCGGTCCGTCGCCGCACCAAGCCACGCATCGAGCGTGTCGGATGACAGCCGTGATTCCAGTGCCGGCAACCCGTCCGGGTCAGCGGGGACGACGAGCAGGGCGGACAACGGGCAGTCCTCGAGCGCCAGAACGGCGCCCCGCGCGTCGCCGACGTCGAAGTACGGCGCACGCGTGATGCAGAACATCTCCGGCACACGCACGGCACGTCCATCGGCCGCATGAAACGCCATGGGTGAGCCCACGTTGAAGAACTGCGCCCCGGGGCTGCGGGTGCAGACGGTGGCGGTCGCCACGAGGGCCGCCGGCGACGCGTCGAAGGCCGTCGGCGTCACCACGCGGTCGATCCGCCCGCCCGTCCCCTCTGCTGCCCACGCGTTGATGCGCGCGCACGCCTCGTCAGGGGCAGCGAAGTCTGCCTGGCCAACGGAGCAGTCCACCGCACCCAGCAGTGCATCGAGGTAAGCCGACTGCAGCGTCACGTCCTTGGGAACCCACAGTGCGCTGGCCCCGGAGAGCGCGCCGCCCGACAGGAGCCGGGCCTGCCGCGTGCCGATGGACGCGAGCGGCAGCGGGCCATCGGCGGGCAGGCCGAGGGCGAGACGCATCTGCGTGGCTGTCTCGCCCCGGGCGCCTTCGCACAGCGCGGACAGCGCCACGCGCAACGCCGGCGGCGACACGCACACGTTGCCAGGGCTGGCGGCCACGTGACGGAACACCGACAGCCCGAACGCCGCGGCTGGCGCCGGATCGCGCTCGGCCATCGACGGCACCCCGTCGCGTGAGCGATTCTCGAGAGCCCGGAGCGCCGCCTCCTGCGCGCCGGCCTTCGAAGCCGGTGGGCCGGAACGTCGCTCGTCTCCAGGCTCCGTCGGCCTGCCCGCGCCGCCGCGGATCCCGTCGCTCCGCCGCTGCAGGAAGCGCTCGAGCCGCCCGAAGATGTCCATGCCTGACACGCGGTACCCTCTTCCCTCGGCAGGAAACAGGCGGTAGTCTACCCCTCTCTGCGATGCCGGACGGATATGAGTCCGTGCAGGTCGAGGGACCGAGCATCGACACGACGCGATCGGCCGGCGACACGGCGCGATCGACACAGGAGCAGGTGTGACGCACAAGAGCCTGATCAGAACCATTGGAACGGGCGCCCTCGGGGCGCTGGTGTTCGCGGGCCTCGTGGCCTCACAGGAAACACGCACGTCGGCACAGGCCGCGCAGGCGCCGGCCGCGGCGCAGCAGCCGCCGGCCGCGCCGGCCGCCGGCCGCGGCCCGGTCACGCCCGGCACCGAGAGCGGGTGGGCCACGTTCCAGACGCGGTGCTCGGGCTGCCACGGCAACCCGAACGTCGAACGTGCGGCCACGCCGGCGGCGATCCGCGACATGACGCCCGAGCGCATCCTGGCCTCGATGACGACCGGCTCGATGCAGGCGCAGAGCCAGGGCCTGAGCGACGTGCAGAAGCGCATCCTCGCCGAGTTCATGGCCGGGCGCCCGGTCGGCAGCTCGAAGCAGGGCTCGGTCGCCGCGATGGCCGGCGGCCGCTGCACGACGAATCCGCCGATGGCCAATCCCGCCAACGACGCGAGCTGGAACGGGTGGGGCAACAACATCGCGAACACCCGCTTCCAGACGGCCGCGGGAGCGGGCCTGAGCGCGGCGCAGGTGCCACAGCTCAAGCTGAAGTGGGCGTTCGGCTTCCCCACGGGCGTGTCGGCCAACGCCCAGCCGACGGTGGCCGCGGGCCGCGTGTTCGTGGGCAGCGACAACGGCTACTTCTACGCGCTCGACGCGAAGACGGGCTGCGTCTACTGGTCGTACGAAGCCGGCTCGATCATCCGCAACGCGGCCGTGATCGGCCCGGTGTCGGGCCAGGGTAACGCGCGCTACGCCGTCTACTTCGGCGACGGGCAGGCCAACGTGCACGCGGTGGACGCGCAGACCGGCCGCCTGCTGTGGAAGACCGAGGCCGATCCGCACTTCATCGCGCGCATCACGGCTGGCAGCACTCTCTACGGCGGCAAGCTGTTCGTGCCGGTGAGCTCGTCGGAAGAGTTCAGCAGCGGCACGCCGAACTACCCGTGCTGCACGTCGCGTGGCAGCGTGGTGGCGCTCGACGCCAACACCGGCAAGCAGATCTGGAAGGCGTGGGTGGTGCCCGAGGAGCCGAAGCCGTGGAAGACGATGGCCAACGGCGTCACGCTGTACAAGCCCGCGGGCGGCGCCGTCTGGAACACCCCGACGGTGGACCCGGTGCGCGGCACCGTGATCTTCGGCACGGGCGACGCGACGACCGCACCGCCCGCGGTGACGACCGACGCGATCATGGCCGTCGACATCAACACCGGCAGGACCCTCTGGCACTACCAGGCCACGGAGAACGACGTGTTCATGGGCGGCTGCAACCTGGCCGAGAAGAGCGATGCGTGCCCGAACCCGATGGGGCCGGACATGGACATCGGCAACTCGCCGATCCTGGTGAACCTGCCGAACGGCAAGCGCGCGGTGCTGGCGGGCACGAAGTCCGCGGACGTCTTCGCGCTCGATCCGGACGACAACGGCAAGCTTCTCTACCGGATCAACGCGGCGGGCGGCGAGATCGGCGGTGGCCGCTTCGGCCGCGGCACGATCGTCTGGGGCGGCGCCTCGGACGGACAGAAGGTCTACTACGGCATGGCCGGCGCAGGGCTCGCCGCGCTGAACCCGGCCACCGGCGAGCGGGCCTGGGTGTTCACGCCGCCCGGCGGGCGCGGCGGCGGCCTCGGGGCGGCGCCGACCACGATCCCCGGCGTCGTGTTCCAGGGGGCCGGCGACGGAAAGCTCTACGCGGTGTCGGCCGCCGACGGCAAGCTTCTGTGGCAGTTCGACACGGCGCAGCAGTTCGAGACGGTCAACAAGATGCTGGCCAAGGGCGGCGCCATCAGCGTGTCGGGCGCGGTGGCCGTCAAGGGCATGGTGTTCGTCGGGTCCGGCTACGCGGTCGGCAGCGGCGCGTCCGCCGGCAACGTGCTGCTGGCGTTCGGCGTCGATTGATCTTCCGGGGCGGGCGGCCTGCCGCCGCCCGCCCCGTCCGTTCACCTCGCACGACCGGAGGCCTCTCATGAGCCGCGCCCGCTCGTCCGTCCTCTCCGCCGTCGTGCTGGCCGCCGGTGCGGCCGTGGCCATCGGCCACGCACAGTCCACCCCTCCCGCGGCGCAGGTGCCGACGTTCTCGAGGGACGTCGCGCCAATCCTCTACAGCCAGTGCGTGACCTGCCACCGCGCCGGCGAGATGGCACCGATGTCGCTCGTGACGTACGCCGAGGCACGCCCCTGGGCGCAGGCCATCGCGCGTCAGACCGGCAACGGCTCGATGCCGCCGTGGCATGCCGAGGGCGAGGACGGCACGTTCGCGAACGAACGCAAGCTCAGCGCGGTGCAGAAGGACGTGCTCGCGCGCTGGGCCGCGGGCGGCGCACCGCAGGGCGATCCGGCGGACCTGCCGCCCGTGCCGGCGTTCCCGGACGGCTGGCTGATCGGCCGGCCCGATCAGGTGTTCCAGATGCCCGAGGCGTACGCGGTGCCCGCCGAGGGCGAGGTGCAGTACGAACACTTCTACATCCCCACCGGGTTCACCGAAGCGAAGTGACTGCAAGCCATCGAGGCCCGGCCCGGCAATCGCGCGCTCGTCCATCACATCCTCGTCTACTACGAGGCCCCTCCCGAGCCGACGCGGCCTTCACCGGTGCTGCGAACCAATCGCGAGGACAATGCCGTACCCGAGTCGAGAGCGGGCCTGCGTCCCGAACGGAGGGTGGAGGGGACGTCGCGGTTGCTGGCCACCTACGCACCGGGCACGAACCCGCAGCGCTTCCCCGCCGGCACGGCGCTGCGGCTGCCGCCCGGCGGCACGCTCCACCTGGAGCTCCACTACACCGCCAACGGCAAGGCCGGCACCGACCGCTCGACGGTGGGTCTGATCTTCGCCGCGGAGCCGCCGGCGCGCGAGCTGCGCGCGTCGCAGTTCCTGAATGCGCGCTTCACGATTCCGGCCGGGGCCAGCAACCAGTCCGTGTCCACCGACGTGGCCTTCCTGCAGGACGCCACCGTGTGGGGGCTCTTCCCGCACACCCACGTGCGCGGCAAGCGGTGGAGCTACGAGCTGGAGCTGCCGGACGGCAGCCGGAGGACGATCCTCTCGGTGCCGAGGTACGACTTCAACTGGCAGACCTACTACATGTTCAAGGAGCCGCTCGACGTGCCGCGGGGCGCGCGCATCGTCTCCACCGCCTGGTACGACAACTCCTCCGCCAACCGGTGGAATCCCGACCCGACGATCGACGTCCGGTGGGGCGATCAGACGTGGCAGGAGATGCAGTACACGGGGATCCTCTACTCGGCCCGCTAGCGGACGTGGTCGCCCCGCCGGCGCCGGCGGGGCGGGTTGGCGCCTACTTGTTCTCGCCCAGCCCGTACTTCCCGAGGAACTCGCGGATGGTCGCGTAGATCCGCGTGCGCTCCGCCGGCGTGAACCCACCGTGCCCACCACCCGGAATCGTCAGCAGCTGGTTCGGCACACCGGCCCTGGTGAGCGCCTCGTGCAGCCGCACGCCGTGGGCGTAGGGCACCACCGTGTCCTTGTCGCCGTGGATCGTCAGGATGGGCGGCAGGCCGGCACGCACGTAGGTCAGTGGCGACACGCGCGTCGCAATCTCCATCCGGTCGGGCAGGCTTCCCAGCCACGTGACGGCCAGGTTCGCCTTGTTGGGACCGTCGATCACGTCGGCCACGTCGGTGACACCGTACCAGTTGATCGCCGCCGCCACGCGGGGCACCGGCGTGTTGCTCGCGCACTGCCGGTCGAGCCCGGCGCTCTCGGGAATCATCGCGCTCGTCAGCGTCAGGTGCCCACCGGCCGACTCGCCGGTCACCACGATCCGGTTGACATCGATGTTGTAGGTCTTCGCCTGCGCCGCCAGATACCGGAGGGCGCAGAGGCCGTCCTCGACGGCGGCCGGCGCCGGCGCGACGCGCGCGAGCCGGTATTCGACGTTCACGACGTTCCAGCCCATCTCCATCCACGGGATGAGCGAGAACAGGGCGGCCTCCTTCGTGCCAGCCGCCCAGAAGCCACCATGGAAGAAGACGACGGTCGGCTGCGGGGTCGTGGCGCCGCGGCGCGAGTAGATGTCGAGCTTCGACTCGTAGTTGGACGCGGTCAGGTAGGTCTGGTTGGCGGTCACCTGATACCGGTTGAGCGCATGCGCGGCCCACTCCGCGGACGGCGAGAGCTGCGCGAAGGCGGGCCGTGCGGTCCCCGCCAGTGCGGCGATCACGAGAACGACGAGGAGTCGTGGCATGGCGGGAGCATACACCGGGGCCGGCGTGCGAGATTCCGGGCGGGTGTCGGCGCCGCTATACTGATCGGCCGATGCCCGCCCCGCACGGCCCCGACACGACGATCCACCCAGCGGGCGCGTCCGAGGCGGCCATTCGCCCCGCGGTCGCCGCGGATGCCGCGAGCGTGGCGCGCCTCAGCGCGGACCTGGGATACCCCACGGAGCCGGACGTGATGCGGGCGCGCCTCGAGCGGCTCGCGGGCCTCGAGGATCACGCGGTCTTCGTCGCCTGCCGCGGCGACGAGGTGGTCGGCTGGATTCACGTGCTCGTCGCCGAGCACCTCCAGGCCGAGTCGCGCGCCGAGATCGGCGGGCTCGTGGTGGCGCCCGGCTGCCGCGGTGAAGGCCTCGGCGGGCGCCTCGTCGCGAGCGCCGAACAGTGGGCCCGGCGGCGCGGCCTGCCGAACATCCTCGTACGGTCGCAGATCGCCCGGGAGGCCGCGCACCGGTTCTACCGGCGCCAAGGCTACACGCCGACGAAGACGTCGGCGGTCTTCGCGAAGCCGCTGCCCGGCGACGTCACCGATTGAACCAGTACGCCAGCTTGGCCTACTGCGCGCCGCCGGCCGCCGGACCGGCGCCGCGACCCACCGTGCCGCGCCCGCCGGCCGGCTGCTGCCGCGGCAGCGCGAACGCCATGAGCTGCGCACCGGAGTTCGCGGTGCCGCGCACGCCGACGACCACGTACTGCCGGCCCTGGTGCACGTAGGTCATCGGCAGGCTCGTCTGCGGGCCGGGAATCGGCGTCTGCCAGATCTCGGCACCCGTGGCCTTGTCGTACGCGTGGAAGAATGCCTGCCCGCCCGACCCCTCGCCGGCGAAGAGCAGCGTCTTCGTGACGAGCAGCCCCGCCTGCGACGGGCTGCCGGTCTTCGGAATGGTCAGGCCCTTCAGCGCGGGATTGTTCCTGACCGCCGGCGGCGTATCGCCGTTCGGGACCTGCCAGGCGATCGTGCCGGTGTTCATGTTGAACGCAGTGATGCGCCCGTACGGCGGCTTCAGGAGCCGCAGGCCCTGGATGGTCGGGAGCGTGCCACCCATCGTGTAGTCCGAGTCCACGCGCGTCCGCGCCCGGTCGACGTTCGGTTCGAGGCCGATCACCGCGGGGGTCGTCGTGGAACCGACGTAGACGAAGCCCGTCTCCGGATCGGCGGCTCCACCCGGCCAGTTCGCGCCGCCGCCGAGGCCCGGCGCGACGATGGTGCCCTTGTTGGTGGGGGTGATGAGCGACGGGGGCGTGTAGAGGGGTCCGAGGCGATAGCCCTGCACCGCCTTGATCGCCTCGGCCCGCAGTTCCGGCGTGAAGTCGATCAGGTCGTCCACGCTGACGCCCTGCACGTCGAAGGCCGGCGGCTTCGACGGGAACGGCTGCGTCTTCGACGTCCATTCCTTGGGCACGTCGGTCTGGGGCACCGGCTTCTCGGTCCACGGCCACACGGGCTGGCCGTTCGTGCGGTCGAAGACGTAGGCGAACGCCTGCTTCGTCAGCTGCACCACGGCCTTGACCGGCCGGCCGGCCACCGTGACGTCGAGCAGAATCGGCGCCGGCGGCATGTCGTAGTCCCAGATGTCGTGGTGCACGAGCTGCTGGTACCAGATCATCTTGCCGGTCTTGATGTCGAGACAGACGAGCGAGTCGGAATACAGGTTGTTGCCGGGCCGGTGGCCGCCGTAGACGTCGTTGGTGGCCGATTCGATGCTGAGGTAGACGCGACCGAGCACGGGGTCGGCCGAGAACGGCCCCCAGATGCCGGCGTTGCCGGTGTACTGCCGCGAGTCGCCGAGCCACGTCTCGGCGCCCGGCTCGCCGTCACGCGGCACCGAGTGGAACGTCCACAGCTTCTTGCCGCTGCGCACGTCGAAGGCCATGATGTCGGCCTTGACGTTGGCGATGTTGACGCGGCCGCCCGGCGTCAGCGCCGGGCCGACCACGATCACGTCGTTGGCGATCACGGGCGGCGAGCTGTTACCGATACGCCCGGTGGGATCCATCTTCGTGTCGTTGTCGAGCTGCGTGAAGAGATCGACCGTGCCCCCCTGGCCGAAGCCGGGCACGGGGCGCCCCGTCTTCGCGTCGAGCGCGACGAGGTTGAAGCCCGGCGTCACGACGACGATGCGCGCGTCGCGCCCGTCGCTCCAGTAGGCCACGCCGCGGTGCACCTTCCGCGGGGCCTCGTCGAAGCGGCGCCCCTCGTCGGGGCGCCAGGTCCACAGCGTCTCGCCGGTCGCCGCGCTGGCCGCCACGACGGTGCGTCTGGCGCCGGCGGTGAAGTAGAGCACGCCGTCGACCATCAGCGGCGTCGTCTCGGTGCTGACCGTCTCGGAGGCGCCCGCGCCGAAGTTGTCGAACTTCCAGGTCCACGCCACCTGGAGGTCCTTCACGTTGTCGCGGGTGATCTGGTCGGCCGACGAGTACGCGGTGCTGCCTTCATCGGCCCGGTAGGCCTTCCACTCACCCGTACCCATGCCCTTCTGGCCGCTGGCGGGCAGCGACCACCACGCCAGCGCGAACAGCAGGCACCCGAGCGACACGTGCAGACGACGCGGTCTGGACATCGACCCCTCCGGAAGGAGACGCAGGCGGAATTCCAAGTGGTGGGATATTGCAGTCGCGCGGGCTGGACTGTCAAACGTCAGTGGACGGCCTTCCAGTCCTCGACGAACAGCCCGATCTGCCTGGCGATCATGTCGCGCAGCGGCGACATCCGGTTGCGCGCCACGGCCAGCACCGTGTGGCTGTCCCAGGTCATCGCGTCGACCACGCTCGACTCGGTGACGAGCGACCGCAGGGTCTGGCGCACCTGGACGTGCACCGACACCGCGTAGCTGGACGTCTGGGGCACGCCGCCGGCGTTGACGTGGACGTAGAGATACGGCTTCGCCGGGCTCCCGTTCTCGGCCTGTGACGGATAGACCACGATGCCCGCGTCCCGGAGCTGGCGCACGGCGGCGTCGCGGACCCCCGACGCGGTGAGCCCCGCGCGCACGATCTCGGGCTGCAGCTCCTCGACGATGACCTCGACGCCAGGCAGGCCGCGAAGCGTGTCCTTGCCCGACGGGACGAAGAGCTGCGCGCGGGGATGGGCCACGCACGCGACGAACGCCACGATCGCAAAGGCCCACCACCGCCTGCGCGCGCGGGCCGAACCGCACTCGGGCCTGGGCCGTTGCGCCGGTGCGGTTTCTGGCGCAGCCCCGATCGACGGGTGCGTACGCCGCTCCCGGTGTCCCGGCGCGCTCACGCGATGTGCGCGCCCGTCGTCTCGACGTAGACGGCGTAGAGCGACTGGCTGGCCGCCATGAACAGCCGGTTCCGGCGCGTGCCGCCGAAGCAGACGTTGGCGCACGTCTCGGGCAGCCGGATCATGCCGATGCGCTCCCCGTTGGCGGTCACCACCTGGACGCCGGGCCTCGCGCCCGCCCAGATGTTGCCATCGGCGTCGCAGCGGATCCCGTCGGCAGCCGACGGGGCGCCCGTCCCGGGCACGTCGAGCTGAATCAGGCGCTTCCCGTTGCGCAGCGACCGGCCGTCGACGTCCCAGACCTTGATATCGCGCGGCATGCCCGTGTCGGCGACGTAGAGCTTCCGGTAGTCGGGCGAGAAGCACAGGCCGTTGGGACCGCCCACCTCGTCGGTGACCTTGTCGATCTGGCCCGTCTTCCCGTCGACGCGATAGACCGCCTCCTTCAACTCCTGCTCGGCCTTGAAGCCCTCGTAGTTGCCACGGATGCCGTAGGTCGGGTCCGTGAACCAGATGCTGCCGTCCGGGTGCACCACGACATCGTTGGGCGAGCTCAGGCGCTTGCCCTGGAAGCGCTCGGCGACGACGGTCACGCTGCCGTTCGGCTCGTAGCGGACGACGCGTCGGCCGCCGTGCTCGCAGGAGAGCTGACGGCCTTCGTAGTCGAAGGTGTTGCCATTGCTGTAGCCGGACGAGCTGCGGAACGTCGTGACGCGGGCGTCCTCCTCGATCCACCGCATCTGCACGTTGTTCGGGATGTCGCTCCACACCAGGTAGCGGCCCACGCCGTTCCAGGCTGGCCCCTCGGCCCACAGCGTGCCGATGTGCATCCGGCGGATCACGGTGTTGTTGACCACGTAGCGGCGGAAGCGGGGGTCGAGCGCGACGATGTCCGGGTCGGGATACTGCACCGGGTCGAGGCGCGAGTAGTCGCGCGCGCTGGGCACGGGCGATACGACCGCGGGCTGGGCCGCCTGCTGGGCCCGCAGGTGCGGCGCCAGCACGGCGCCGAACGCCGTGGCGAGAAAGGCGCGGCGGCCCCGATGGGCCGGTGGGCCGGCGTGTGGGTTGTGCGTCATGTGGTCCCTCGACGTGTCGGGTCCGGGCCTCGCGTCCGGACGCCTCTCCTTTCCGACTCGCCGAATCTACAATAGGCGGGCCCTCCGATGCCGAAGATTCGCCTCGCCTCCATCACGCTGTCCTGCGCGCTCCTCGCCTCGCCCGCCCTCGCCCAGCGGTACGCGGCGGTGCGCGACGGCGACACGGTGCGCCTCACCGACCGCCAGGCCGACACCCGCGTCTCGCTGATGCCCGCGGTCGGCAACATCGCCTTCGAGATGTCGGTGAAGGGACACAACGTGCTGCGGTGGCCGACGCCGACCGTCGAGGCGTTCAAGGCCAGCCCGGGCGCGACGGGCATCCCCTTCCTCGGGCCCTGGGCGAACCGGCTCGACGAGCAGGCGTTCTACGCCAACGGCACGCGGTACGCGTTCGACATGACGCTCGGCAACGTCCGCGGCGCGATTCCGATTCACGGGTTCCTGACGACCGCGGCCTGGCGCGTGGTGGACCTGCGCGCCGACGCCGGGAGCGCGAGCGTGACGAGCCGGCTCGAGGTGTTCCGGCAGCCCGCGTGGATGAAGCAGTGGCCGTTCGCGCACACGATCGACATGACGTACCGCCTGCAGGACGGCGTACTCGAGGTGGCCACCGCCATCACCAACCTGAGCGCAGAGGCCATGCCGGTGGCCGTCGGCTTCCATCCGTACTTCCAGCTCACCGACTCCCCGCGCGACGACTGGACGATCGCGGTGGGTGCCCGCACGCACTGGCTGCTCGACGCGACGAAGGTGCCGACCGGCCAGACCGAGCCGATCACGCGCCTGTTCCCGGATCCATCCGCGGCGCGGCTGCGCGACCACGATCTCGACGACGTGTTCTCGGACCTCGTCCGGGACGGACAGGGACGCGCCGTGATGTCCGTGCGCGGGCGGGCCCAGCGCCTCGACGTGCTGATGGGCCCGAACTTCCGGTCGGCCGTCGTGTGGGCGCCGCGTCCGGCGCCGGGCCAGGACCGCAACTTCATCTGCGTCGAGCCGATGGCGGGCATCACGAACGCCGTCAACATGGCGCACAGGGGCACCTACGGCGAACTGCAGCGCATCCCGCCCGGCGAGACGTGGCGGGAGAGCTTCTGGATCAGGCCGGACGGCTTCTGACGATCACGCGCCCGTCCACGCGAGGATCTCGCCCTTGCCCGGCTCCCCGGCGTCGCCGCAGTAGCGTCGATAGGCGCCGGCGATCGCCCGTTCCTCGATGTGCAGGCCGTACCGGCGCCGCAGGTAGGTCAACGTCAGCCGCACGTGCGGCGGTTCGTACGTGCACGCATACCGATAGGTGTCGGGGACGTCGACGCCCCCGAGCGCGACGATCGAGCCCCGCTTGCTGCCGCGTCCGGGTGTGCCGTTGACGTGTCCGAACGCGATGAGCGAGCCCGCGATCATCGCGCGCCCGGCCTGATCGCCGACGGGGCCACACACGACCACCAGCCCGCGCCGCGCCCGCGCCGCCGCATCCGCGCCGGCGGCGCCCGCGACGACGATTTCGCCGCCGGACATTCCCTTCGACGCACCGGGCGTGGCGGCGCCCAGGCGGTCGCCGGCGTCCCCCGCGACGCGGAGCACGCCGCCGCTCATGGCGAGGCCGGCGTCGTCACTAACCGATCCCTCGACGTCCAGCCGGCCGCCGGACATGCCCGCGCCGACGCGCGCGCCCGCGTCGCCGATCACGAGCAGTTCGCCGCCCGCCATCCCGGCGCCGATGCCGTCGACGCGCGACAGCAGGCCCTCGACGCGCACCCGCGCCTCGCCGCCGCCGCGCACGTGGAAGACGTCGCCCAGGTGCGCCTGGCGTCCGCCGAACCAGACGGGCAGCCGCTCGATCGCGGACGCCGACAGCGCAGCCAGCCGGTCCGGCGCCAGGCCCTCGACCTCGAGCCGGGCCTCGAGCGGGGCCCGCAGCGACAGCGCGATGGCACTCATCGCGGGCGCCTCACGACGCCGGCTCCATGATGCGGCGCAGGTGAAAGTGGTGCGGGCCGAGCTTGCCGCCGTAGTTGCCGGCCGAGATCGCGCGCACGCCGGGGCGGCACGCGGCATCGATGCCGGCCCGCATCGCACCCGCGATCGCCTCCGGGCTCAGGCCATCGAGGACGATCTCGAGCACCGCGTTGACCCCGTCGGGCAGGTCGGTCTTCGTCAGCGGGCGGAGCGTCGGCGCGTAGGCGTCGTTGGTCGAGGCGATCATGCCCTTGTAGCCGCGCGCGCCGACCTTGCTGCCGCTGCGGACGACGCCTCCGGGGAACGGCAGGATCACGTCGGGCATGCCGTCGATCGCCTCGACGGCGGCCTCGGCCGCGCCGAGCGCGCTCCCGACGTCGTCGGCGAGGATCAGGAAGTTGCCGCCGCCGACGCCCTTCTTCTGCATCCCGAAGCTCTCCTGCAGCAGGAACTCCCCCTCCATCACGGGGACCCGCCAGTAGCGCTGGCCGCCCACGACCTTGCTGATCTGGAAGCGGTCGCCGAACGTCCGAAGCGCGCGGCCGGCCGGCAGGCGATCGGGCGCATCAGGCAGGCCATCGAAGCAGCTGGTCGTCGGGCAGGTCAGCACGGTCTGGCCGATCCGCTCGGTCAGGCGCTTCCGAAGGCTGTCGGTGTCCATCGTGAACAGCAGCACGGACACCCCGGGGCGGCCGTCCGGCGTCTCGTGCTCGCCGAGTTCGCGTTCGATCGCCGACTCGCACTTGCAGGCGATGACCGACGTCGCGAACCCGGTGAACTTCAGCGCCGCGTGGCGCGCCCACCGCGGCGAGCGCGCGGTGATCACGAGCCGGGCGGCGCGCATCGGAAACGCCTCGGCGAAGGTGTCGACGATCGTGACGCCCCGGATCTGCACCTAGCGCCCCCCGTCGAGCGGGCGCGGCGCGTCGGCCAGCGCCCCCACCGGATAGTTCGCGAACGACACGGTCGAGTGCCGCTCGAAATGCCGCCTGATGCCCCGCTCGACGGCCGGATCGCACGCCGGCCGCACGTGCAGGCGGTGCCCCACAGGCGCGCGCCGCAACTGCCCCTCCTCGACCACCAGCACGCCGCCCTTGACGACGAAGCGGGGCGTGGCGAACATGCGCGACAGGTCGGCGTCGCGCTGGTACACGGTGACGTCCGCGTCGGCGCCAATGCCGAGGTGCCCCTTGTCACGCAGCCCGAGGAGACGCGCGGGGCCGGCCCTGGTGACGATCGCGATCTCGTTCAGCGTGTACTGCCGGTCGAGCCCGTCGGCCAGCGCGCTGCCCTCGAGCAGCGCCTGGTTCACGGCCTTCAGGCGATCGTCGCGGTAGGTGCGGTCCATCAGCAGCCGGATGAGCTCCGGATACGCGAGGAACGACCCTCCGTTCGGATGGTCGGTCGAGAGCACCATCCGCCACGGGTCGGACGACAGCAGGAAGAGCTCGAGGCCAATCACCCACTGCAGGGCCGACACGGCCGACCGCTCCCTGAACGACAGCGGCACGATGCCGCAGCCGGTCTCGAGCTCGATGTCGACGTTGACCCACTTGCGGCCGCTGCTCCTGTAGAGCAGGTACTCGACGGGGCCGTCGGCCGTCAGCGTGGTCGCCGGGCCGAACATCACCTGGCCGACGTCGCCGCTGACCTCGGGGTGCGCGTTGACGTACTCGGCGATCGCGCGCGCGCCCGACCGGCGGCTGCCGTCCGCGGCGGCGGCATAGGCGTGGAACTGCAGGTGCGTGAAGTGCGCGCGGCGTCCCGCCACGGCCTTGAAGCTCTCGATCGTCGTGGCGACGTTGCCGGCCACGCCGAGCTCGTTACAGTGAATGTGCGCGGCGTGCGGCAGGCCCAGCGCGTTGCCGGCGTCGACGACGGTCTCGAGGATCACGCGCGGCGTCACGCGTGAGAACGAGCCGACGGGCGTGTCGAGCCCGGTGCGGTCGCGCGCACCCTGCTTCCACCGCTCGATGCCGCCGGGGTTGACGATCTTCGGCGCGTAGCCGCCGGTGGCGCCGAGCAGCCACGCGACGTAGTCGCGCGCCTGCGTGCGCTCACCGTCGTCGATGAGGCGCAGCAGGTAGTCGTCGTTGCCCGTCAGGACGAACAGCCCGGCGTCGACGATGGGCGTGTCGTCGAGCTCGGCGTGCGAGAGCTTCGCGGTCAGCGGCGCCACCGCGGCGTCGAACACGGTGGTATAGCCGAGCCCCGCATAGCGGTACCCAGTCGTGAAGGTGCTGGGGACGGTGCCGCCGCTGCCCGACCGCGCCTGCCGGCCGTCGACGAGCGCCGGGGCCGCCACCGGCTCGCGCTCCTCTGGCAGCAGGCGGCGGGCGAGGTTCACGCTGCTGCCGGCCACGTGGCTGTGCATGTCGACGCCGCCGGGCATCACCACCATGCCGCGCGCGTCGAGCCGCGGCACGCCGGCGGGCAGGTCCGGGACGATGCGGCCGCCGTCGATGCAGATGTCCCGCACCTGCCCGTCGATGCCGTTGGCCGGGTCGTGGACGGTACCGCCCTCGATGCGAAGCTGGCTCATCGCGCCGTCACTCCGGGCGGCCCGGCGATCTCGCCAAGCTCCGCCAGGCGGTCGCCGAGCTCCCGCAGCAGGTCGGCCGCGCCGCGCGGACCGTCGACGAGGGCACGAAGGGGCAGCGGGATGTCGTCGGCGCGCAGCGCCGTGCCGGCCTCGTGTACGCCGGCCATCCCACTGTCGATCGCCACCGCCCGGGGGCCGCCAGCGGCCGCGGACGCGTGGGGCCCGATCGCGATGACGGCCGCGCGCGCCAGCGCCGTCGCCACGTCCGGCGGGAGCTGTCCCAGGTCTCCAGCGACGAGCACGGCATCGGCCTCGCCCCGCTCGAGGCAGGCGCGCGCAGTGCCATCGTGCGGGCGATACCGCGGCGCGCCGTGCGCGAAGTCGACGGCCATCGGATAGCCGGTCTGGGACGTCAGCACGCTGTCGGCGCCGGATCGGTTGCCGCCCGCCCGCAGCGTGACGAGCGCGCCGCGCGTCGGGCCATTGAGCGCCTGCGACAGCGCGACGAGCGCGGCGGCCCGGCCCGCGTCTCGCCCCGCGGCAGGCTCCGCGTCTGCGACGACCGCGACGTAACGGCCGGCCCGGATCAGGCCGGCGAGCGCGGCCGCCCGGGGCCACGCCTCGCCGGCCGCGCCGGAGGCCGGCGGCGGGCTGGCGCCGCCGAGCAGCGCCGCGGTCGCGGTCAGGACGGCCACCTCGGCCGCCGCCGGCACGGCGACGCGGTGCGTGGCCGCCGCCGGGCCGCGCGCCTCGTCCACGTCGACGGCAATCACCGTCCGCACCTGTCCGGCCGGCAGCGCATCGGCAGGGGCCCGGTGGCCGTAGCGCTCGGCGAACCGCGGGTACCGCACGTCGGGATCCAGCCCCCAGTAGACGATGACGTCGGCGCGGCGCCGCACCTCGCCGAGCGTGGCGCCGGCCCGCCCGCGCTCCTGCGCGGCTAGAATGGCGCCGCGCGCCGTGTCGGACGTGATGGTGTCGAGCCCCGCGCGGAGGTGGTCGGCCAGGGCCACCGCTGCCCGCTGGGCCTCGCACGACAGACCCGGCGCCAGATAGACGAGCGCCCGAGAGGCGCCGGCCAGCAGCCGTGCCGCCTCGTCGAGCGCGGCGGCGACCGGCGCATCCGCGCCACGCACCCGCGCGACGCCGGTCGACGTGCCGTCCGCGAACCACGCCTCGCCGAGCGCGCACGCGCCGCGGGCCTCGACGAGGCGTCCGCCGCGGGTCACCACCGTCAGGTCGTCGCAGGCGCACCCGCACCCGAGACAGGTGACGGCCTCGTGCACCCGTTCGTCGTCGTGAACCGCTCGCGGCACGTCCGCCATTATCAACCGCGCGCCCGTCTCACAGGGCGATGTCGTTCGCCATCCGCACCTCGACGGCGCCCAGCCGGCCGAAGTCCACCCGCACGCGGTCGCCCGGTTCGATGGGCAGCGGCACCAGGCACGTCCCGGTCGTGACCACCTGGCCGGCGCGCAGCGTGATCGACAGGCGCGACAGCTCGTTGACCAGCCACGCCAGCGCGATGCGCGGATCACCGAGCACGTTGGCGCCGACGCCATCGTGATCGAGCTTGCCGGCGACCGTGCCGCTCACCGCGTGCGCGGCGAGGTCGACGGTACGCCAGTCGTGCGGGGACGCGGGCCCCAGGACGAAGTAGTGGGCGCAGGCGTCGTCGGCGATCAGCTGCGGCGCGCCGACGATCGTGAAGTCCTCGTAGCGGGAATCGGGCACCTCGATGGCCGGGTGCAGCGTGCCGACGGCGGCCAGCACCTCGTCCACCGCGTACGGCTCGTCCCGTGGCGGCAGGTCGACGGCCATCCGGAACGCGAACTCTCCTTCGGCGACGCGCATGTGATTCTGGCCGAACGGCACGGTCGATCCGCTCTCGTAGCACCGCTCGCGCAGGAGGCGCCCGGCCAGCGGCCCGTCCACGTTGATGTGGCGCTGCCCCGCCACGCTGGTCGCCGCGATCTTCCAGCCGAACAGTGGGTGCCCGGTGCGCCGCTCGAGCTGCGCCTGCACGGCGTAGCCCTCTGCCCGCGTGGTGGGGCGCACCGTCTCCGGCAGTTCGACCAGGCGCCAGCCCTGCTGCCAGTAGTCCCACAACAGATCGGACGCGTCGCGCGCCTGTAGCTCCGTCATCATGCGGCCTCCCGTTCCCATCTCGCGAGCTGCCCGTAGATCCCCGCGGCGCGTGCCGCGAGCGCGGCCTCGCACGCCGCGGCGTCCTCGCCCGACGCGAACACGGTGCAGACGGCGCCGCCGGCCCGCACCACCTCTCCGGAGCGTGGCACGTCACGCAGGTCGGGGTCTTCGGCCCAGCCACGGGTATCGCCGAGCGTGGCGTCGTGCCGTGCGAACACGATGGCCTTGCCCACGGCGGCGGGGGCTTGCGGCAGGCTCGGCAGGGACACGATCGCGGGCAGCACGCCGTCGGCGCACGCGGCTGCGTGGAGGCCGAACAGCGGTGCCCCGGCCACGCGCTCCGCCAGTTCCACCGACGCCGGCCAGCGTGGATTGACCTCGATGGGATGCGGCACCCCGTTGACGGCCACCAGGTCGACGCCGTTGATGCCCACCAGCCCGAACGCCTCGGCCGCGGTCGAGGCCAGGCCAACCGCGCGGGCGACCAGCCGCGGACCGTCGGCGAACTGGGGGTCGTCCGGCCGGGCGAGGATGTTGCCGCAATAGCGGAAGCCGGACGCGCCGAACCTCGCGTCCCCGACGATCTGCCGCGACACGCCGAGCACCACGGCTCGGCCGCCGGCGGCCACGAAGACCACCGACGCCGGGGTGCCAGGCAGGCGCGCCTGCAGGTAGCAGCCGCGAGGCACGGGGCGCGTGCCCGACCGGCGCGCCGGCCGCCAGGGTCGCACCCGCCGTCCGCCGCCGGACGACACGGGCTTGAGCAGCCAGCCGTCGTCGCCGCACGCGTCGCCCGGGGCGTCGAGACACACCGCAGGCGCCGCGACGCCGTGCTCGCGCCAGACGCGCGCGACCGCGCGCGGGTCGCGGACGCGCCGCAGCACGTCGGGCGGATTGCCCCAGAGCGGCCGGCCTCGCGCCAGCAGCGCCACGGACCTGGGATGGTTCTCGAAGCTGGAGAGGTAGACCACGGCGTCGGCCGCGAGTTGCCGCGCCACGCGCGCGGCGGCATGCGGCGTGAAGGGGCGTCCGAAGTCGCGCGGCAGCGAGAGCATGGCCGCGGCCGTCGCCCCGGGTACCGCGTCGCCGAAGGCGTCGAGGCCGGTCGCCTCGAAGCCGGCGCGCACGGCGCTCTCGACCACGGCGCGCGCCGAGACCCCCGCGACGAGCACTCGCCGGCGGCCCGCGGCGGGCGCCTCGGGCACGGAATCAGCCTCGCGAGGCCGCGAGGTCGCGGGCGATCCCTGCAATCGTCTCGACGTCGAGCACGGCGTCGTTGCGTTCGAACAGCCGCGCGATGCAGGCCTTGTGGATCTTCATCTTGAAGGAGCCCACGCCCAGCGCGCCGAACGCGGTCGCCCCCTGCCGGTCGACGCCGTTGTCCATCACGTCGACGCCCTCGATGCCCATCGGGGGCACGGCATTGAGGTCGGCGAGCGCGCGCAAGCCCGGGCGGCCCGCCCACGCCGCCTGCGGCACGAGGCACACGCCGGCAGGCCCCGTGTTGAGGAGCAGTGCCGCCCCATCGAGGACGGCCGCCACGCCGTCGGCGTCGGCGACGGTCACGCCGTGAATCGTGCCGCCGAAGCGGTCGCGCAGACCCGCGAGGACGCCCGGGTCGACGGGCCGCCGCGAGGTCAGCGTGACCTCGGCACCGGCCTGCGCCAGCAGGCCCGCCGCCCGGAGGCCGACGGGGCCCGTGCCGGCCGTGACCACGGCCCTGCGGCCCGCCACGTCGCCGGCCGCCTGGAGAAGCTTGGCCACCGCCGCGACGGCGGTGGTGTTCGACCCGTTCGAGTCGAGCATCACCGACACGCGCATCGGCCCGAAGAACGTCTTGCGCACCGCGGCCAGCAGGCGCTCACCGGTGGCCATGTCCGTGCCGCCGATGAAGATGGCGGTGTGGTGCAGGTCCTTGGGCCCCCGCGTGAAGATGCAGCCGTGGACGAGATCGCGTACGGCGGCCTCGGTGACGCCACCGTAGCTCATCACCTCGTCGGCGCCGCCGTCGTGGGCCACCACGCGGTCGAACACGCTCGGATGCGGCGAACTGTCGAGTTGCAGCAGGAGTTTGCGCACGATCGAAACCAGCAGGAGAAAAAGGAACGGGCGGGGCGATGGCGCCCCGCCCGTTCATCGGCCGAGGGACCGGCCTACTTCGGGCTGAACGGGTGCTTCGCCGTCTTCGCGCCGGCGATCACGTCCGCCACCGACGGCTGCTTGCCGAGGGCACGGGCGATCGATTCCTTGGTCGCCTGGTAGTTGTAGTCGTAGATCTTCTGGTCGTCCGATGCCTCCCAGTGGATGAACACGCCCACCAGGATGCACAGGTCGTCGGCCTTGTCGCGCGGGATCACGCCGCTCTCGACCGAGTCGACCACCGCACGGGCCACGGCGGCCTGCGCGGGCCCGAACATCTGGACGGCCTGCTTGGCGCCCTTGATCGTGACCTTGTTGAAGAGGAGCGTGTCCGGCTTCGCCGGCAGGTTCGGCGTGACGACCGCCAGCAGGGTCGTGAAGCCGTCCTTGTTGTTCGCGAGCGCGTTGACGAACGCGGCGCCCGCAGCCCCAGACTTGGAGCCGATGATCAGATCGATGTGGGCAACTTCGTTGCCATCGCCAACCAGCGACTCGCCGAGAAAGAAGTCCGCTGCCATGTCGAAGAACTCCAATCTTGAAGAGTGACGTACTGCCAATCCGGATCTGGTCGTGCGAGTCTCGCGAACACCGCCCACGAAGCACGCCAGGAGCCTGACGAGTGTATCAAAAGCCTCACACAATCGGGGTACGATCGGGGGCATCCTCCGTGGCACACCCAGCCCCCGTCGAAACACTGTTCCTGGACGCCGGCGGCGTCCTGGTCTTCCCCAACTGGTTCCGCATCAGCGAGGCTCTGGCCCGGCAGGGCCTGACGGCCGCCCCGGACGCCCTCCGCCGCGCCGACGGACGGGCGAAGCTCGTCATCGATCGGGCCGAAATGGCCGCGGCGACCGACGCCGAGCGCGGCGGCGCCTACGTCCACGAACTCCTGGACCTGACCGGGGTGCCGCGCGGCGACGCCCGCGAGCGGGCCCTCGACGAACTCTACGCGTACCACGCGGCGCACAATCTCTGGGACCACGTGCCGGACGACGTGCTGCCGGCCCTGCGGCGCCTGTCGGACCTGGGGCTCCGGATGGCCGTGGCCTCCAACGCCAACGGCGTGCTGCTGCGCATGTTCGCGCGCGTGGGGCTGACCCCGTTCTTCCACACCATCTGCGACTCCGGGGTCGAGGGCGTCGAAAAGCCCGATCCCCGCTTCTTCGCGAGGGTGCTCGAACGGTCGGGAGGACACCCCGCGACGACTCTGCACGTCGGGGACCTGTACCACGTCGACGTCGTCGGCGCGCGGCGCAGCGGCCTGCGCGCGCTGCTGCTCGACCCGTGGAATCTCTACGAGGGCTACGACGTCGAGCGTATTCCGTCGCTCGGCGCGCTGGCCGACTGGCTGGGCGCCGAACGGGCACGCTAGCGCACAGCCTCGGGGCGCGTGCCTCGCGCGAAGCCGCGGCTCGCACCCGGCGTGCGCGGATGCGGCCCTGCTGGCTGCGAAGCGGGATGAAGGCGGGTTGCGCTACGGTTCCGCGCGCCGCAGCGGCCGCACGAGCAGCGTCAGGACGAAACCCACGGCGAGCAGCGCCGCCAGCACCTGGAGCGGGGTGTCGTAGATGTGCACGCGGTCGCCGCCGGGCGGCAGCGCGGCCTTCGCGCGGTTCGACAGCTCGGTGATGATCACGGGGCCGACGACCGCGGCCGCGCTCCAGGCGGTCAGGACCGCGCCGTGAATGGCGCCCACGTTCTGCGGGCCGAAGAGATCGGCGAGGAACGCCGGAATCGTCGCGAACCCGCCGCCGTACATCGTGAACACGACGAACAGGCTCACCTGGAAGAGCGCCCACGCGCCCTGGCCGGCGAGACCGGGAATCAGCAGGAACAGGACGAACTGGGCGACGAAGAACGTCGTATACGTGTTGCGACGACCGATGTAGTCGGACGCCGACGCCCACAGGAAGCGTCCGCCGGCGTTGAACAGGCTGATGATCGAGACGACGGCCGCCGCCTCGAGCGGCGTGCGCGAGAACATGTCCTGCATCATCGGCGATGCCTGCGCCAGGATGCCGATGCCCGCCGTGACGTTGATGAAGAGAATCCCCCACAGCAGGAAGAACTGCGGCGTGCGCACCGCCTCGTTGCGCGTGACGCTGCGCGTGGCGATCATCGGGTTCGTGTGCGCGGCGGGCTCCCAGCCCGCGGGCTTCCACCCCGGCGGCGGCGACTGCATCAGCCGGGAGCCGAGCAGCATCACCAAGAGGTAGATGCCGCCGAGCAGCATCACGGTGTGCGCCACGCCCACACGGTCCATCAGCAACACGTTCAGGTAGCTGGCGAGGAAGGCGCCCCCGCCGAAGCCCATGATGGCCATGCCGGTAGCCATGCCGCGGCGGTCCGGGAACCACTTCACCAGCGTGCTCACCGGAGAGATGTAGCCCAGGCCACAGCCGATCCCGCTCACGATCCCCATGCCCAGGAACACGAGCACCGACTGGCGCAGCGCCAGGCCGAGGCCCCCGACCGCGAGGCCGACGCCGAAGAACAGCGCGGCCGCCGTGGCCGCCACCCGCGGACCACGCCGCTCGACCCACGGACCACCGAACGCGGCGCTCAGGCCGAGCAGCGCCAGCGCCGTCGTGAACGTCGTGTAGGGCGGGCTGAACCACCAGGGCGCGTCGGGAAACAGCGACTGGATGGGCCGGTTGAAGGTGCTCCAGGCGTACACCGACCCGATGCAGACGTGCACGAGCACGGCCCCGACGGGGATCAGCCAGCGGTTGGGCACGGACGGGGACGGGGCGGCCATCGGGAAACCGCGGCATTCTATGCCACGCGGGCCTTCTTACCTATACTGCTGCCCTCACTTCCGTCGTGGAGCCAACCATGAAGCAGTTCACGATCGCGGGCGCCCTCGCCGTGGCCGTCGTCGCGGGCCTCGCGGCGCAGGGGGCCCGTCAGGCGGTACCCGCCAGCGGCGATTGGCCGATGTACAGCCTGAACCTCGCCGGCACGCGCTTCTCGCCGCTCACCGAGATCACGCCCGGCAACGTCGCCTCCCTGAAACAGGCCTGGTCGGTCCGCCTGGTGCAGCCCGCCGGCCGGCGCGGCGGCGGCCCGGCGACCGGCGCCGAACAGGGCGCGCGAGGGGCGGTGCCCGTACCAGCCGAGGCGGTCGAGGCCTCGGGCAGCAACCCGCAGGTCACGCCCATCGTCGTCAACGGCGTCATGTACCTCAACGCGCGCGGCAACCAGGTGCTGGCGCTCGAGGCCGACACGGGCAAGGAGATCTGGCGCCACGTGCTGCCGCAGTACACCGCGACGACGGCCCGCGGCGTCGCCTACTGGCCCGGCGACGGCACGCTCGGTCCGCGGATCCTGCTGACGGCTGGCCCCCGGCTCGTCGCCATCGACGCGAGCACCGGCAAGGCCGCGGCCGGCTTCGGCACGAACGGCGTCGTCGAAATCGCCGTGCCGTGGAATGGCGTGCCGACGATCTACAAGAACGTCGCGATTCTCGGCGCGACGACCGGCGAAATCGCCGTGGGACAACCGGGTGATACACGCGCGTTCGACATCCGCACGGGTAAGCAGCTGTGGACGTTTCACACGGTGCCGCTGCCCGGCGAGTTCGGGCACGACACGTGGCTCGACAACGGCTGGCGCGGGCGGTCGGGCGCCAACGTCTGGGCGTGGTACATGACGCTCGACGCGGAACGCGGCATCCTCTACATGCCGGTGGCGGGCCCGGCGGGCAACTACTGGGGCGGCGACCGTCCCGGCAACGGCCTGTTCGGCAACTCGATCGTCGCCGTGGACGCCGAAACCGGGAAGTACCGCTGGCACTTCCAGGTGGTGCATCACGACCTCTGGGACGCCGACATGCCGAATCCGCCGGTGCTCGTCGACATCCGGCAGAACGGCCGCACCATCCCGGCGCTCGCCTCGGTCGGCAAGACCGGCTACATGTTCATCCTGAACCGCGTGACCGGAAAGCCGATCTTCGGCGTCGAGGAACGGCCCGTCCCGAAAGGCTCGGTGCCCGGCGAATGGTATTCGCCGACACAGCCCTTCCCGGTCAGGCCGGCGCAGCCGCTGGTCCGCACGTCGTTCGACAAGGAGCGCGACATGGTGCGGCCGGAGGACACGTCGGCGCAGCACGTGGCCGAGTGCCAGGCCCTGTGGGACAAGAGCGGCGGATTCGCCAACGCGGGGCCGTTCACCCCGTTCGGCTACCACGAGGAGGGTGCGCCGCCGAAGAGCACGATCCAGTTCCCCGGCGGCACCGGGGGCATCAACTGGGGCGGCGCGGCCGCCGACCCGACGACGGGCTACGTGTTCGTCAACGCGCACGACACGTCACTGGTCGGCTGGATCGAGCGGCGGCGGCCAGGCCAGAACTACGGCAACGGCGTGGCCGGCACGACGACGCCGTACGACCGCGGCAGCGTGAACGGCGCGGGCCCGTACTTCACGTTCAGCGCGCCCTACAAGGACGCGACGGGCCGGACGGTGGCGAACCTGCCGTGCCATCGTCCACCGTGGAGCGAGCTCATCGCCGTCAACGCCAACACCGGAGAGATCGCCTGGCGCACGACGCTCGGGGTGAACGAGGCCTTGCCCGCGGGGAAGCAACAGGTGGGGGGCAGCGGCAGCGCGGGTCCGACGGCAACGGCCGGCGGCCTGGTGTTCGTCGGCGCGACCAACGACCGCCGGTTCCGCGCGTTCGATGCCCGGACGGGCAAGGAGGTCTGGGCCACCACGCTCGACAACACCGTCAACGCGAACCCGATGACCTATCGCGGAAAGAACGGCAAGCAGTACGTCGCCTTCGTGGCGATCGACACCCTGGTCGCCTACGCGCTGCCATAGGCGATCAGCGTCGGGCACGCGGCATGCCGTGCGCCGGCGACTGCGAAGGGGGAAGAACGGGCCAGCGACCGCGTCAGAAGCGCACGCCGAAGGTGAGGCGCAGTTGCCGCGGCGACGTGTAGGCCAGCCGATTGAGCGCCTTGCCGAAGTTCGGGCCGAGGGCCCAGTTGGCGCCCTGCGCGGGAGTGGCGGTGAAGGGGTTGAACGCCTGGAAGCGCGTCGGCGCCGTCGCCGCGGTCAGCACCGTCTGGTCGATCCGCGACAGGCTGACGGCCCCGCCGTTCTCGAACACGGTTCCGCCGCACCCGCACAGCTGCGACTGGTTGAACAGGTTGATCACCTGGAGCTGCCCGAAGACCTGGGCCCGGCGTGCGCCCGGCAACGCCCACGCCTGGTACGCCGACACGTCGGTCCGACGCAGCCCTTCCGTGCGGAATGCATCGCGCGCGGTGAAGTAGTACAGCGTCTGCTGCGCGGTGGGCGGCGTCAGGTACCCGGGATTGGCCACGTACGGCACCGGGTTCACGCCGCCGAAGGCGCCGTACGGCGCGCCGCTCTCGATCGCCTGGAGCGCGCTGATCGTCAGGCCGGGCGCGAGCGCGGGGCGGTAGCTGATCCAGAGCCGCGACCGGTGACGCTGGTCGAGCGCCAGGTCGCCCGCGGGATAGCTCCAGGACGCCTGCTTGTATTCGGGGTACGACAGCCCGCCGAAGCGAGTCGGTCCGCTGTTGAGGCTCTCGCCGTCGAAGGTGCCCCACGCGCGCGACAGCGTGTACTGCCCGCCGACGTCGACCGTCGTGCCCACCCGGTAGGTGCCCTGCACCGCCAGGCCCGCGTATCGGCGCTCGGCCAGGTCGACGTTCTCGATGAGCGTCAGGTCGTAGGCGCGGCCGAGGGCGTCCCGGACGGTGCCGGTCGACGTGTCCGTCCGCTCGCCGTAGAAGTTCCCGTAGCGGCGGTACGTCACGTCCGCCCGGATCATGGCCCGCGCGCCGAACTGCCGTGTGACGCCGCCGGCATACTCCCACGCGTCGGGCGAACCCAGCGGCTCCCGGATCTGGGGGGTCACGCCGGGCAGCGTCGGGGCCCCGGCGAACGTGCGAGACGTGCCCCCGTTGGCGAAGAACCAGTCGAACACCGTGCGGATGGCCTCAGGCGTCGGCGTCAACGTCGTCGTGCCCGGCGCGTTGACGTTCGGACCGGTGTAGGCGAAGAGGTAGATCTGCGGCCGGCCGGCCGGTGACGCACCGTCGGCGATCGGGTTGGAGATGGCCGCCACGTAGCGGCCCACGCTGCCGGTCACCGACCAGCGCCCGTCGCCGAGCGGGTCGTAGACGACGCCGAGCCGGGGGCTCACGGCGCCGTCCTTCGCCACGAGGCGACCCGACTGGTCGGCGCCCTGGTTACGGTCCCACCGGCCGCCGAGCGACGCGCTGAGGCGGCCCGACACCCGCCACTGATCGTTCAGGAAGAGCGCGTGCGTCCGGAAGTTCGTCCCCTGGCTGCCCTCGACGACGGGGCTCCACTGGATCAACGTGCTGGCGCCGTCGCCCATGAACCGGGGCACGAACTCCACGTTCGTGCCGGTGCCCACGGCGATCGCGCTCGTGCCGAGGATCCGGTAGTCGCTGCCCGACTGGTGATTGTTCGCGAAGCGCTGATCGTCGAAGAAATCGTAGCCGCCGACCAGCGCGTGCGCACCGAAACGGGACGTGGAGACGAAGTAGGAGCCCTTCACGAACAGGTTGCGGTTGTCCCGCTGCTCGGGCTCGCACACCCCGCAGAGCGAGTCCGACCAGTACCGGGCGAGGTTGCGGCTGAAGTCGAGCAGCACGGTCCCCTCGATCAGGTCGCGCGAGGCGCCGCCGACGCCGATCTGCGTCAGGTCGCGGCGGGAGAATCGGCCTTCGAGCGAGAATGCCGGGGACAGCACCCCCGTGTAGTCGAGCGTGACGAGGGACTCGGGCCGCCTGGCGTTCGTCAGGCTCCGCAGGTCCATCGCAAGCGCGCTGTTCGTCTGGTTGCGCTGCTCCCGCACGATCTTCGTCAGGCTGGACTGCACCCGGTGCCCCGACGCGGGCGCGTAGGTGCCCTTGACCTCGTACCGGCGGCTGCGATCGGTGGAAACGTAGGGGATGTTCGAGATGGCCAGGGTGTTGCCGGTCTCGAGCGTCTGCAGTCGGCCGGCGTGGAAGAACCACAGGCGATCCCTGACGATCGGCCCGCCGATCGTGTACTCGTAGGCCGGCACGACGTTGTGCACGCGTGCGTCGCGCCCGCCGGCGGCAATCAGATCCCGCTCGAACGGCGTCAGCGCGCGCCAGTCGTCGTTGTTCAGCGTCTCCCTCAGCGAGCCGCCGAACCGGTTGCCCCCCCCGAGCGCGTGACCATGTTGACCACACCGCCCGAGAACCGGCCGAATTCCGCCGACACGCCGCCGGCGGCCACCGTCGTCTGCTCGATGGCATCTTCGATGAACAGGTTCTGCGCCTGCCCGCGGATGTTCTCGTTCACGGTGACGCCGTTGATGAGGAACAGGCTCTCGAAGGACGGCGCACCGGCGATCGAGAACGCCCCGCCGGGACCGGTCGCGTGCACGGCCGGCGCCAGCAGCAGCGTGGCGCTCAGGTCCCGCGCCGTCGGCAGCGTGGACGCCAGGTCCTGCGAGAAGGTCGTGGCCATCAGCGCCGTGCGGGCGAACACGTCGACGGCCGGCGCCGTCACGTCGACCGCGACCGCGATGCCGGCCACGCCGAGCGCCACGTCGACCGCCACCGGCTGACCTGGCCCGACCGTGACGCGGCGGGTGGTGGTCTCGAAGCCCGTCCTCGAGAACCGGAGCTCGTAGGCGCCGGGCGGCAGCCCGGGCAGGCGGAAGTCACCATGCTCCGACGTGGTGCCCAGTCGCTCGCCCTGGAGTGCCGTCGAGCGTGCGACGACCTCGACCCGCGCCAGCGGCAGGCCCTGCGCGTCCGCCACGTGCCCGGACACCGTCCCAGTGATCGTCTGTGCAGTCGCGCCCGCGGTGCTCGCGAGCAGGAGGGCCATCAGTACCAACCGTCGTGCGTGCGCTCTCGAGACCATCGTCGCCTGACTCCCACCCCGCCGAAGACGGTCTAGCGTGATCGAGGGCGACTCGTCTGTCAAACCGCGGACTCAGGAGGTACAGCCGTGTCGAGCAACATGAAGAATTCCGCAGCACCCGTCCGGGTTACTCCAACCGGAGCGTCTGCACGCGCTGGGGCTGCATTCGTCCCTGGGGCGCCGATCACTCGCCAGGCCCGTCGTCGTTGCCCCATTCAGGGGGTACAGAACGCGACTCCGGCGCCGCGAACGTGCCCCGGGCCGGGACCGGCCCAGACCTGAGACCAACGACCCGCAATACTTGCATTACGAATTATTTTAGATCCATGATTTTAGTCTGCGGGTTTGCTTTCCATGGATCGGTTCGTCCCTTCGACTGGGGTCTGGGCACAGAGATAGCTGTGAAATCAATCACTTGACGAACGGGACCACCTGGTACGGGTTTTCCTCTGTACGGCTCTAAGGCAAGCAGATCGATTTTGACAACATAAGGAGAAACAACTGATGTACGCACGCATAAGTGCCCTACTTGTGGCGCTCGTGCTGGCCGTGACGGGCCTCGCGACGGCGCAGGAACGATTCGGCGGCCTGACGGGCCGGGTCAAGGACCAGCAGGGGGCAGCCATCCCCGGAGTCACCGTGGTGGCGACCAACGTCCAGACGGGTGAAGTCCGGACCTTCGTCACCGACGCCAACGGGCAGTACACCGTTCCGGACCTCGTGCCCGGCCGGTACACGGTCCGGTTCGAGCTCACGGGCTTCTCCAAGGTCGAGCGGACCGACGTGCTCGTGCTCCTCGGCCGCACCTTCGAGCTCGACGCCGACCTGCGCGTCGGCGAGGTGTCCGAAACCGTCCAGGTTGTCGGCGAGGCCACTCCCCTGGTCGACCAGCGCAGCACCCTCGTGGCGCACAACGTGAGTGCGGAAGAGTTCGACCGCATGCCGAAGACGCGGTCGTTCCAGTCGATCGCCTTCACCTCGCCGTCGGTCAGCCAGGGCGAGGTCGAGGGCGGCATCCAGGTGAACGGCGCGAGCGGCGCGGAGAACCAGTTCACCGTGGACGGCATCGTGACCAACTCGCTGGTCAACGGCTCGTCGCGGCAGAACACCGTCTTCGAGTACCTCCAGGAGGTACAGGTCAAGACGGCGGGCATCTCGGCCGAATTCGGCGGCGCCCTCGGCGGCGTCATCAGCGCGGTCACCAAGAGCGGCGGCAACACCTTCCGCGGCGAGGGCCACTACTACTTCGAGGGCAGCGCCCTCTCGGCCGGCCCGGTGAAGCGCCTGGTGCTCGACCCCCTGACGGAGCGCACCGCGTACTTCGTGCAGGACAAGGAGCAGGACCGGAAGCAGAACGAGTTCGGCGGGTCCGTCGGCGGTCCCATCATCAAGGATCGGCTCTTCTTCTTCGGCTCAGTCTCGCCCCGCAACGAGCAGCGCACCAACAACTACAACTTCGCCGGCAACACGAACGGCGACATCCCGCGCGACACCTGGAACAACCAGATGTTCGGCAAGCTGAGCTACGCGCAGCGCAAGTTCAACGCGTCGTGGTCGGCCCTGTGGACGCCGACGACCGTGACGGGCACGCTGAGCGCCTACAACGGCGCGACGCCGAACTCGCAGACCGCGACGCAGGCCGGCCTGGCGGCGAACATCCCGCGCGGCTGGGAGCAGAACCAGGTCAACACCAGCGGCACCTTCGACCTGAGCCTGTCCAACAGCGCGTTCCTGAGCATGCGCGGCGGCATCTTCCATGACCGGTTCACGGACACGGGCGTCTCGACGAAGACGTCGTACACGTACCTCAACCCGACGACCGCCGTGAACAGCATCATCCCGGCGTCGCTGCAGGGCGGCACGGGCCTCGTCAACACGCCGCGCGCACAGATCACCAACTTCGACACGACGAAGCGCCAGAACTTCAACATCGACTACAACCACTCCTTCAACGGCGCTGGCTATCACACGCTGAAGGCGGGCTACGGATTCCAGCACGTCGTCAACGACATCGACCTCGCCTACCCCGGCGGCTACGTCCAGATCAACTGGGGCCCGGCTGGGTTCGTGTTCGGCGGCGTCAACCGCGGCGTGGGCACCTACGGCTACTACGAGGTCAACGACCGGCGCACGACGAACAAGGCCGGCGCGGACATCAACTCGCTCTACATCCAGGACCAGTGGACGATTGGCAACCGCCTGACGCTGAACCTGGGCCTGCGCACCGAAGACGAGAAGGTGCCGTCGTTCCGTCCCGAGTACCTGGAGACGGCGATCCACTTCAACATGGCCGACAAGCTGGCGCCGCGCCTGGGCGCCGCCTACGACCTCTTCGGCGACGGCAAGATGAAGCTGTCGGGCAGCTGGGGCATGTACTACGACTGGACCAAGTACGAGCTGCCGCGCGGCTCGTTCGGCGCCGAGACGTGGTGCATCTACTACCGCACGCTCGATACGCTCGCCATCGACACCCTGAGCCTCGGCAACATGCCGGGCCGCGACCTGTGGACCACGGCGGGCAGCTGCCGCGATCGCCGCGTGCCGTCGTTTGCCGGCAGCATCGACCCGGATCTCAAGCCGATGCGGCAGTCGAGCTTCAACGTCGGCACGGAGTACCAGCTGAACCGCAACAGCGTGCTCAGCATCCACTACCTCCGGAACGACCTGCTCGAGACGATCGAGGACATCGGCTTCCTCGACGCCAGCGGCGACGAAGGGTACCTGATCGGCAACCCGGGCAAGGGCCAGACGTCGATTCAGTTCCCGACGGGCCTGACCCCGTCGGGCCAGCCCACGCCGAAGCCGAAGCGCCAGTACGACGCGCTGCAGCTCGAGTGGACGCGCCGGTTCTCGAAGAACTACTTCTTCAGCGCCAACTACACGCTGAGCCGGCTCTACGGCAACTACGCCGGCCTGGCCTCGTCGGACGAGATCCGGACGCCGACCACCGGCGTGAGTTCGGCCACGGCGCAGCAGCAGGCGGGCAACGTCTTCCGCCAGGGTGGCAACGTCAACCGTGCGTGGGACATCGACGAGATCATCTGGGACTCGAAGGGCAACAACGACGTGGTCGGCCGTCTGGCGACGGATCGTCCGCACGCGGTGAAGCTCTACGGCGCCTATGACTTCCCGTTCGGCACGCAGATCGGCGCCTTCATCTATGCCGCCAGCGGCACGCCGATCAGCACCTACGTGAACACGACCAACCAGATCCCGGTGTTCGTCAACGGCCGCGGCGACATGGGCCGCACGCCGATGCTGAGCCGGACCGACCTGGTCGTCTCGCACGAGCTGAAGATGACGGGCTCGAAGCGCCTGCGCTTCGAGGCCAACGTGCTGAACCTCTTCAACCAGAAGACGGCCACGCACATCTTCAACTACCTGAACCTGGGCGCGGGCGCGCCTCGCCAGTCGGCGGCGATCGACCTGCACGGCGTCGACCTGACGAAGGGCTACGACTACCGGGCGCTCATCAACCGCACACCAGACGGCCAGAACGCCTACGACGTCCGCTACGGGATGGCCGACCTGTTCCAGGACGGCACCCGCGGCTGGGTCAACGTGAAGTTCATCTTCTAGACCCGCCCGACGCACCATCCGGGGGCTGCCTCCGTTCCATCCGGAACGGGGGCCGCCCCCGTTCCACGTACGGCGCGGCCCTCCGTGTGACCAAACGCGTCACGGGCCATTGACACTTCTTGGCCGACCGAAGTCGCCGGGCCCGCGAACTACTCTCAGAAAAGCCCCGACCCTCCGCCCACGGCGTGAAGCGTGGCGCAGTTCCGCGACCGCGCTCGCCAAGTGCTGCCATCACAGTCGCTTGCCGCGGTCGAGCGATCGCGGATCACGATCCTGGCGTTGAGGGCGGATGCAGCGGTGTGCCGCGATGCGGCGCGCCCGTGCGCGGGGTGTTCCCGGTGGTGTGTGGCACGAATCCTGAACTGTGGACGGCGAAGGCCGACGATACCCGATGATCGACACCGCACGCGCCGCCGCTCTGCCCCCGCAACAGGTCGCCGTCATCAACGGCGATGCCGCCGTGATGAGCACGCTCGAGACGGCGCTCGAGCCCGGCCGCTATGAGATCGTCTTCATCGAGTCGTTCGCCTACGCGTACGCCACGATCCGGCGGACGCTCCCGGACCTGATCGTCCTGTGCACCAACCTCGACCAGGTCGAGGGCTTCCAGCTGCTGACGATGCTGAAGCTCGACCCCATGACCCGTGACATCCCCGTGCTGACCTACACGGACGAGGGCCAGGGCGAACTGCCCCGTGACGACGTGGCGCAGGTGTCCGACGACGTGCCGCTGCTGCCCGCGCGGCCGGCGCCCCGGATGAACTGAGCTTGCGTGCTATAGTGCTGCGCGCCGATGTCCTCGTGGGATCAGCGCAGCGCCGAACGGCTCCCCATCCTCGGTGAGCTCAGGGGCGAAATCATGGTGTTCGAGCCCCTGCTCGTCAAGGAACTCGGCGTCGGTGGCGCGACGATCGAGACGCGCTTCCCGATCCTGCTCAACTCGCTGCACGACCTTCGGCTCACGCTCGGCCCGCAGTCGGTCGTCGTGAAGGGACGCGTGGTCCACTCGCACATCAGCGAGGTGGATCAGGAGGAGGTGGCCTACCTGAGCGGGTTGGAGTTCGTGGCCCCGCCCGACTACGTCATCAGCGCCATCACGGCCTACCTGGAGTCGTTGCGCACCGGACGGGCCGGCGCCTGACGAAACCAGGCCAGCCCCCGCGCGAGGCGCCTGGCGGACGCTAGCGCGAATGCGGTCCGCCGACCGGCGCGGATTCGACGACGGTCGGGAGCCGCGGGCGCAGGTGCTGCAGGTAGTCGCCGGACTCGATCTGGCTGGCCTGCCCGAGAGGCGCGTTGTAGAAGTAGACCCACACCGTGCGGGTCGAGCCGTCGTCGAGCCTGGCCTCGACCGCCGTGCGCACGAACAAGCCGAGGTCGGGCTCGGTCGGCCGGCAGCCTTCGAACTCGTCCAGCGCCCGCAGCACCACCGCCGGCTTGAGCATCTGTTGGACTTCCCCGACGACGACGCCGTCCTCGCTGGGCACCGCGCCGGGATAGAACCCGAGGTCGAACAGCGCCGCGTGGATCCGGCCGCGTCCGACGAAGCACAGGTGCTCCTCCACGAGACGCCGAGCGCTCATGTGGAAGGGCTCCATCAGCGTGCCGTAGAAGAAGATGTGCTCCGACATCGATACCGAAGCTTTACGTCAGGTCGGAATCGGTCGTTTACGGAGCCGGGGATACCATCCAGGAATGACGGCGGCTCAGGGCGCGCTCGGCGGTGCAGGCGGCGCCGGCGGGGCAGGCGGTGCCGGCAGTTCGGCGGGTCTGCGGGGACCCGGAGGCCGCATGGCCGCCAGCCGGCCAATCAGGGCAAGCGGCACGTTCATCGCGACCGAGACGGTCTTGCCGGCGCCGGAAATCTGCACGGTGTCGAGCGCTCCAGACAGGTCGCCGCTGGCAGCCCCCGTCTGCATCCGCGCCAGCGCCACGAAGCCCTGGACGATCTCGCGCAGGTCCCTGGCGGCGGTCTCGTCGCGCGTTTCGGCCCTGATGGACGCGTCCAGTCCCCCATTCACCCGTGCCGTCGCGCTCAACCAGGTGATCGCCGGCAGGCGTTGGGCCACGGCAGGCGGCATGCGGCCGTCCGACGCCAGGGCGTCGAACCGGGCAACGGCCCACGCGGAGCCGGCGTGGGCCTCGCGAACCTGCCGCATCAGGTCCCCGTTGCTCCTGACACTGGTCGCTCCACCGGACGCGACGTCGAGCGCGGCGCGAATCGACGCCGGGTCGCCGGCGGCGACGAGGTCTGGCTCCAGCAGGCCGACGCCCATGCGGCCGTCCTCCGCGACGAGCACCCGCTTGCCCCGATAGGTCTCCACCCGGCCCCGGCGCTCCCGGACGAAGCCCTCGAGCCGAACCGCGTCGAAGCGCCCCCTGGCAAGCACGAGCGGGGGCTGGCGCTGCTGACCTGAGCTCGCGGCCACGACATGGTCGATGTCCCGCTCGAGATCCAGGCCCGTGGCCCGCTCCCACTCCGACGCGTCCCTCGGCCCGCGGCGCTGGACCGCGTTCAGGGCCTTCCGCAGGTCGGAGTCCATGACCTCCCGGACGTTGACGAAGGCCACCACGCGGGCGTCGGCGGGGACGTAGGCCAGCTCATCGGGCCCGTTGGTCCCGATGAGGATCAGGCCCTGAAAGCCGCCGAAGTACGCCGTGACCAGCCCGGCCCCAAGGCCGACGACGAGGATGCCCCCTGCAATACCGAGCACGACGCGGGTTCGCCTGGTCATCTCGCTGACTGCTGATTATACGGACGGGCTCGGCCGGGCGTTCCCACCCCGTCCGGGCTACTGGTCCAGCACGTACTCCCGGGTCTCGACCGCCCGGACCGCGAGTACGAGGGCCAGCCCGAGCAGCACGACCAGCCAGGCGGCGCTGACCGGCGCCGACGGCGTGTCGGCGAAGACGCTGGTCAGCAGCGTCATCACCCCGGAATCGGGCATGGCGTGCGGCACGAGCGACTGCAGGTGGTAGGCCACGGTCAGCTGCCTGGCGTATCCGGGCAGCGCGGTCGCCAGCGGCTCCCAGCCGAACACCCAGACGAGGCCCGCCAGCAGCGGGCGCCGGAACAGGGCGCCGGCCAGGGCGAACACGGCGCCATAGACGGCCAGGCCGAGCGCCAGCAACGCCAGGTCGGCCGCGAACCAGACGACGCTCCCCGCCACCTCGCCGAGCGGAACCAGCAGGAAGTAGACCAGCACGACCGAGGGCAGGACGACGGCGCCGGTGCACACCAGATACGCGAGGTACTTGCCGACCAGCACGGCCCCGCGACGGATCGGGCGCGTGAACAGGTACGTCAGGGTCCGGTCCTCCACCTCGTCCGCGATGAGGCCGGTCCCATAGAAGATGCCCAGCACGGGCACCGCGAAGCGGAGGAAGACCACCCAGATCAGGAGGCCGAACGCATCGAGCCCCGCGACGCGCGACCCGTTGATCCGGAGCGGGACGATCCCGCCCGCCTGGGCCGCCCTGGCCACGAGCGCGAGGAGCACGGGCCCCAGCACCACCAGCAGCATGAAGAGCGTCCGGCGCGACCACAGCATCTGGCCGAGGGCGAGTTCGAACACGCGCCCGACGCCCGACCAGACTGGCAGCGATGGTCGGGGAGCGGGGGCCGGCTCGATCGTCGCGTCCGTCATGGCTTCACCAGATAGGCGAACACGGCCTGCAGCGTGTCGTCCGGCGAGGTGACCTCGTCGATGCGGCCGGCCTCGCTGCTCGCGGCCATGTCCGTCAGCCGCGCGTAGAAGGCGTCGGGGGCGCTCGTCTCGACGACGACCGACCCGGCCCCGAACCGCAGGCTGAGCACCGTGTCCTCCGCCAGCAGCGCACGGGCGACGCGGCGCGGCTCGGCGCACCACACCGACACGGTGTGCGGGTGCTCGTCGATGAGGTCGCGGATGTGGTGCACGTCGCCCTCGGCGACGATCCGGCCGTGGTTGATCAGCAGGATGTTCGAGGTCATCGACTCGACCTCGTGCAGCACGTGGCTCGACACGAGCACGCTGCGGCCGGCTCGGGCCCAGTCGCGAATCAACCGGACGGTCCGGCGCCGCATCAGCGGATCCAGGCCGCTCAGCGGCTCGTCGAGGATCAGCAGCTCCGGGTCGTGCGCGATCGCCTGCGCCAGCTTCACCCGCTGCCGCATGCCCTTGCTGTAGGCCGCGATCCGGGTGCCGGCCGCGTCGAGCAGGCCGACGGCGTCGAGCGCGCGCCGGGCGGCCTCGTCGGCGGCGCCGCCGGAGAACCCGTGCAGTGCGACGAGGGCGGTGACCCACTCGAGGCCCGTCATCCGCTCGTAGAAGGCGTCCTGCTCGGGACAGACGCCGATGCGGCGGTAGACGCCGGGATTGCCCCAGATCGCCTCGCCGAGCACCTGCACGGCGCCGGTGCTCGGCTTCAACTGCCCGGTCACGAGCTTCATGAAGGTGGACTTGCCGGCGCCGTTCGGCCCGAGCAGGCCCGTGATGCCGGGCGGGACCGCGACGGTGACGTCGTTCAGGCCCGACACCTGGCCGTACCACTTCGAGAGGCGCGTGGTGGTGATGACGCTCACGACACGACCTCGACGGCCCGGATGCGGCGCTCGAGAACGGCGAGCGCGACGCCGACGAGCACCACGACCGCCGCGGCGGCGAGCGGCACGGGCACGACGGGCGGGCGGGGGGAGCGGAAGACGGCGTCGCCGACGACGCCCAGGACGTCGGCCGGCGACACCACCGCCCAGGTGCTGCTGCCGGTCATCGCTCGCAGGGCCCGGACCATCGCGCCCGAGAAGAAGACGGTGCCGGCGTAGAGAATCGACACGAACCGGCGGTTCTTCGACAACGACGACAGTGCGAGGATCGCGAGCGAGGCGACCAGGGCCTCGATGACCGAGAACAGCACGATCGCCGGCAGCAGGAAGAGATTCGCGGCCACGAACGCGATGGTGCCGGAGAAGATCACCTGCAGCAGCACCAGCAGCAGCGCGGGGGCGAGCGTGACGCCGAGCAGGAACACGAGCAGCGCGACCAGCTTGCCCGTGACGTACTCGACGCGCGACAGGGGCTTCGACAGGTAGAGCACCAGCGCGTTGGCGCGCCGGTCGTCGGCGATGGCACCGGCGAGGGCGATGGTGACCAGGAACACGAAAAGTGACTGCTGTCCCAGGAAGTCGCGGTAGGTCTGGGCCGTGGCGGCCAGGAAACTCGCCTGCTGGAAGTTCGCCGACAGGTAGATCTGGACGGCACGGACCAGGAACGGGAGCCACGCCGCCAGCAGCAGCCACCAGAAGCGCCGCTGCCGAAGGCTGGCGGCCATCTGCGCCCGCGCGATGACCCACCAGACACCGCCCGCGGCCAGCCGCCGCCCACGATAGCGCCGATAGCCCTGGTCGTGGATGGGCATCAGCCGGCCGTTCCGCTGGCGCCGGGCCCCGGCGCATGGTCACCGACGGCTTCGGCGAAGGCGTCCTCCAGCGTCGGCACGCTGGCCCGGAGGTGCCGCACCTGTACCCGATGGGCCGAGGCGAGCCCGAAAAGGCCGGCCGCGTCGACGCTGTCCGGGGCGAGCACACGCCGGACGTCGTCGCCGGTGTCGAGGCAGGTGGCCCCGGCCGCATCGAGCGCGGCGTAGAAGCCCTCGGCCGCCGCGGCCGACGCGGCCTTGATCCGCAGTTCGAACACCCGCCGCCCGCCGGGCTTGAGCGACGCGATCGGCCCCTGCGCGGCGACGGCCCCCTGGTCGAGCACCACGACGTGGTCGCACGTGCGCTCGACGTCCGGCAGGACGTGCGACGACAGGATCACGCTGAGGCCTTTGTTGCGCACGACGTCCGCGATGAGGTCGAGCATCTCGTCCCGGCCGCGCGGGTCCATGCCGTTGGTCGGCTCGTCGAGGAACAGCAGGTCGGGATCGTGGACGAGGGCCTGCGCCAGCTTGATGCGCTGCTTCATGCCGGTCGAGTACGTCTCGACCGTGCGGTAACGCGCCTCGCCGAGGCCGACGTACTGCAGCACCTCGTGCGCCCGCTGCATCGCGTCGCGCCGCGGCAGGCCGCACAGCTCGCCGCAGTAGGCGACGAACGACACGGCGTTCATGCCGGGGATGTGGGCGTCGTTCTCGGGCATGTATCCCAGGCGTGCACGGACGATCAGCGGCGATGCCACGGGGTCGAGGCCGAGCACCCGGACCCGCCCGGACGCCGGCGTGACGAACCCGAGCAGCGTCTTCAGGAGGGTGCTCTTGCCGGCGCCGTTCGGGCCGAGCAGGCCGACCGCGCCGGCCGGCAGGACGGCGGTCACGTCCCGGAGCACGGGCTTCGCGCCGTAGCGGACCGTCAACCGCTCGAGTTCGACCACCGGTGACATCTAGTGACCCTTTACGGACGAACGGCCCTCGACAGTTCCACGGCCTTGCCAATCACCTCGGTGGCCTTGTCGGTCAGCCCGTAGGGCGCCAGGTCGCCCGGGTCGGCCCAGATCGCGCCGTCGACGTCCGAACCGGCCCGCAGCGCCCCGCCAACGGGCCAGCACAGGTAGTCGACGAGCACGTAGTGGAACTCGACCCGGCCGTCGCCGTCGCGGCTGATACGCTCGAGCACCTCGACCACCGGGCCGACCGCAACCTCGAGACCCGTCTCCTCCCGCATCTCGCGGGCGACGCAGGCCTCGAGCGTCTCGCCGATTTCCACGGCACCGCCGGGGATGCTCCAGTGCCCCTGGAGCGGCGGCTTCGCGCGCCGGATCAGCACCACCCGCCCACCATCGACGATCACGGCCCCGACGCCGACGAACGGCCGCTCGGGATAGCTGCGGCTCATGCCCCCATCACCTTGACCACCACGCGCTTGCGCCGCTGGCCGTCGAACTCGGCGTAGAACACCTGCTCCCAGGGGCCGAGGTCGAGCCGGCCACCGGTGATCGGGAGAAGGATCTGATGCCCCATCAGGGTCCGCTTCAAGTGCGCGTCCGCGTTGTCCTCGCCGGTCCGGTGGTGCCGGTAGTCGAGGCCGGACGGGGCCAGCTTCTCCAGCCAGTCCTGGAAGTCACGGATCAGCCCGTCTTCCCAGTCGTTCACGAAGACGGCGGCCGTGATGTGCATGGCCGACACCAGCACCATGCCGTCGGTCACGCCGCTCTTCTGCACGATGGCCGCCACCTCGTCGGTGATGCGGACGAACTCCTGGCGGGCCTTCGTCGTGAACCACAGGTACTCGGTGAAGGTCTTCAACGGCCCCTCCTGGCGTCAGGCGTACTCGAGCGGCAGCGCGGCGTCGGCGTTGACCGACCAGTCGGAGACGCGGCCGGCCCGAAAGCGCCGCAGCCCGGCGGCGGCGATCATCGCCGCGTTGTCGGTGGAGAGGGACAGCGCCGGAATGAAGACCGGCACGCCCCGGGCCTGGCCCTCCGCGACGGCCTGCGCACGCAGGCTGCGGTTGGCCGACACCCCGCCGGCGACGCCAATCGACGCGGCGCCACAGGCGCGGGCGGCGGCGAACAACTGGCCGAGCAGTGTCTCGACGACCACGCGCTGGAAGCTGGCGCAGATGTCGCGGATCTCCCGATCGGGCAGCGGCGCTCCCTCGACCAGCCGGAGCGCCTGCCGGCGCAGCGTCACGTGCCGGAGCACCGAGGTCTTGAGCCCGCTGAAGCTGAAGTCGCGCCGGCCGGCCAGGTGCGGTGCGTTGCGGTCCGCGTGCGTCAGGCGGGTGCGCGGAAACGGGATCGCCCGGGGGTCGCCCTCGGCGGCGAGCCGATCGATGACCGGGCCACCGGGATAGCCGAGGCCGAGCAGTTTCGCCACCTTGTCGTAGGCCTCGCCGGCCGCATCGTCACGCGTACGGCCCAGCAGTTCGTACCGGCCGGCGGCCTCGATGCGGTAGAGGCTCGTGTGGCCGCCGGACACGACCAGCACGACGGCCGGCAGCGGCAGTTCGCCGTTCTGCAGCACCAGCGACTCGATGTGCCCGGCCAGATGGTGCACGCCCACGAGCGGCACGTCGTGCCACCACGCCAGCGACTTCGCGAACGAGAGGCCGACGAGCAGCGAGCCGACGAGGCCCGGGCCCTGCGTGACGGCGATCGCGTCGTAGCGCCGGCCCCCGAGGGCCTGCTCGACGACCGGGCAGATGTCACGGATGTGCTGCCGCGCGGAGAGCTCGGGGACGATGCCGCCCCACTCCCGGTGTACGTCGACCTGGGACGCGACGACGTTCGACAGCACGCGCCACGGACGGGCCGGATCCCCGGTCTCCTCGACCAGGGCCGCCGCCGTCTCGTCGCACGACGTCTCGATGCCCAGGATGATCATCGAGGGCCGTCCGGGATGCGCGCGCTCAGGCCCCGCCCACCAGGGCCGCGAGGGACGGCCCGTAGGGCGGCCGCGCGACGCCCCGCTCGGTGATGATCGCGGTCACGTACTTCGATGGCGTCACATCGAACGCCGGGTTCCGCACCTTGGCCCCTTCGGGCGTGAGCCGCGACGGCCCCACGTGCGTGACCTCGCGCGCCCCGCGCTCCTCGATGGGGATGCCGGACCCGTCCGCCGTGCGCAGATCGACCGTCGAGATGGGCGCCGCCACGTAGAACGGAATGCCGTGCTCCTTCGCCAGTACCGCGACGGAGTAGGTGCCGATCTTGTTGGCCACGTCCCCGTTGGCGGCGATGCGGTCCGCACCGACGACGACCAGATCCACCTGCCCCAGTCGCATCATGGCGCCCGCCATGTTGTCGGTGATGACCGTCGTGTCGATGCCGTCCCGCACCAGCTCCCAGGCCGTCAGCCGCGCACCCTGCAGGAACGGTCGCGTCTCGTCGGCCAGCACGGTGATCGTCTTGCCCGCCTCCACCGCGGCGCGGATCACGCCGAGCGCCGTGCCGTAACCCGCCGTGGCGAGCGCGCCCGCGTTGCAGTGGGTCAGGATCTTCGCGGTGTCGGGCACGAGGGCCGCGCCGTGCGCGCCCATCGTGCGGCAGCTCTGCACGTCCTCGTCGTGGATCAGGCGCGCCTCGGCCTCGAGCCGCTGCTGCAGGTCCGCGACCGAGGCCCCGCCCTGCGCGGCATCGGCGAACGTCTTCTTCATGCGCTCGATCGCCCAGAACAGGTTGACGGCCGTCGGCCGCGTCGCCGCCATCACGTCGCACAGCCGCTGGAACTCGGTGGCGAACTGCTTGGTGCCCGTGGCCTTGCTGCGGCGCATGCCGAGCGCGATGCCCATGGCCGCCGCCACGCCGATTGCCGGGGCGCCGCGGATGACCATCGTCGTGATCGCCTTGGCGACCTCCTTGCCCGTCCTGCAGGTGACGTAGACCTCGGACGCCGGGAGCTTGCGCTGGTCCACCATGACCACCGCGTCGTTCTGCCATTCGATTGTCGGGAGCATGCGGCTCTGATGATAACAGGGCGTCCGCCGCGGCCTGGCGCGGCACGCCGACGGCGCCCCAGGCGGCGGCGAGGGTGCGGTTCCAGAGGATCGAGCCTCCGGCCTCCGGCGTCAGCGCAGGGCGCGCCGGTCGAACGGAAACGGCAGCAGGTCCGCCAGCCGGTGGCGCCCGGTCTCGCGCCGGAGGTTCGCGAGCACCACCTCGAGGTCCCCTCCGAACTCCCAGAGGATCTGCCGGCACGGCCCGCACGGCGTCGTCGGCGAGGCCGTGTCGGCCACCACGGCGATCCGCCGGAAGCGGCGATGGCCCTCCGAGATGGCCTTGAACATCGCCACCCGCTCCGCGCAGAGCGTCAGGCCGTAACTCGCGTTCTCGACGTTGCAGCCGGTGACGATGGACCCGTCCGCCGTCTCGAGCGCGGCACCCACCTTGAAGCCGGAGAACGGCGCGAGGGCGTTGCGCCGTGCCCGGCGGGCCGCGGCGACGAGGGCGGCAGCGTCAGAGGCGCTCAATGATCCCCTCGAGGAGCGAGATGAAGGCGCCCCGCACCTGCCGCGCGGTCTCCATCACCTCGTCGTGGACGAGCGGCTGGGGCAGGACGCCGGCCGCCATGTTGGTGATGCACGAGATGCCGAGCACCTCGATCCCCATGTGCCGGGCCGCAATGGCCTCCGGCACGGTGGACATGCCCACGGCGTCGGCGCCGATCGCCCTGAAGAACCGGATCTCGGCGGGCGTCTCGTAGCTCGGCCCGTGCACGCCCACGTAGACGCCGTGCGAGAGCGCCACGCCCCTCGCCCGCGCGGCCTCCCCGGCGATGCCGCGCAGGCGCGCGGAGTACACCTCGCTCATGTCTGGGAAGCGGGGGCCGAACCGATCGTCGTTGGGGCCGACCAGCGGATTGCTGCCGAGCAGGTTGATGTGATCGTCGATCGCCATCAGGGCCCCCCGCGCGAAGCCCGTGTTGATGCCCCCGGCGGCGTTGGTCAGGATCAGGTGCTTCACGCCCAGCCGGCCCATCACCCGCGTCGCGAACACCACGGTCGCCAGGTCGTGGCCCTCGTAGAAGTGGACGCGACCGGCGAGCGCCGCGACGCGCCGACCCCCGACGTCGCCGACGGCCAGCCGGCCGGCGTGTCCGACGACCCGGCTCGGCGGCCAGTGCGGCAGGCTCTCGTAGGGGAACACCGCGGCGTTCCGCAGCGTGTCGGCGAAGTCGCCCAACCCCGAGCCGAGCACCACCGCCGTCCGCGGCACCTCGCCGCACCGCGCCCGCACCGCCGCCGCGGCGGCCTCCACGCGCTCGAACATCGAGCCGTCGCTCACAGCAGCATCCCCGCAATGGTCGCCGTCAGGAAATTGGCCAGCGTGCCCGCCAGCATCGCGCGCAGCCCGAGCCGTGCCAGATCGTGGCGCCGCTCGGGCGCCAGCGCGCCGATGCCGCCGATCTGCATGCCGATCGAGCTGAAGTTGGCGAACCCGCACAGGGCGAACGTCGCGATCGTGAACGACTTCGGGTCGAGCGTGCCCTTGAGCGGCCCGAGTTGCGAGTAGGCGACGAACTCGTTGATCACCATCCGCGTACCGAGGAGGTTGCCCACGGTGGGCGCGTCGCGCCACGGCACGCCGAGGCTCCAGGCGATCGGCGCGAACACCCAGCCGACGATCTGCTGCATCGTCAGCCCGGCGAGGCCGAGCACGCCGTTGACGAGCGCGATGAGCGCCAGGAACGAAATCAGCATCGCGCCGACGTTGAGCGCCAGGTGCAGGCCCTCGCCCGTGCCCCGGCCGATCGCGTCGATCACGTTGACGTCGGTGCGCGGCACGGAGAGACGTACGGTGCCCATCGTCTCCGGCTCGGCCGTCTCGGGCACGAACAGCTTCGCCATCATCAGCGTGCCCGGCGCGGTCATGATCACGGCCGTCAGCAGGTGTTGCGCCTCGGCCCCGAACAGGATGTAGGCCGCCATCACCCCGCCCGAGATGTGCGCCATGCCGGACGTCATCACCGTCATCAGCTCGGACTCGGTCATGCGGGGCAGGAACGGCCGGATGGTGAGCGGGGCCTCGGTCTGTCCCATGAAGATGCTGGCCGCGACGTTCAGCGACTCGGCGCCGCTCGCGCGCATGAACCGCCGCATGATCACGGCGAACAGGCGCACGACGAGCTGCATGATCCCGAAGTAGTAGAGCATCGCGAACAGCGCCGCGATGAAGATGATCGTCGGCAGCACCTGGAAGGCGAACACGCTGGCGTACTGGCTGCCTTCCTGCCCGAGCGCGCCCGTCATCACCCTCGGCCAGACGGCGGGGTTGCCGAGCGGCCCGAACACGAAGCCGGAGCCGGCGTAGGTGTAGTCGAGCACTTTCGTGATGACCGAGCCGGCGCCCTGGAAGACGGCCCGGCCGGCATCGGTCTTCAGCACGATCAGGGCGAACACGAACTGGAGCGCGAGGCCCCACCCCACGGTCCGGTAGTCGATCGCGCGCCGGGCCGACGACAGGCAGTAGGCGATCGCCAGGATCACGGCCAGCCCGCCGAGCGGCTGCACCCGCGTCGCGCCGAGGAAGCCGAGCCCGATCGAGACCGCCGCGAGCGCCGCGAGGGCGCCGAGCACCAGCCCGTCGTGTCGTGTCCACCGCTGCGGCAACGCCGCTCGTGCCTCGTGTGTCGTCATCGGACCTCGTCCAGCACTCGTTCCCGTGTCTCGACCGTCGGCGAACCCGCCTCGGCTATCGTGATGGCCCCGGCGCACAGTTCCATCGCGGCGCCGAGGCCGCGGCCGCCGCGATGGTGGATCTCGAGCAGTGCGTCACCGGCGGCGACGGGCGTCCCCCGGACCGCCAGGACGCGGATGCCGACGGCGTGATCGACCGGCTCGCCGACCCTCGAGCGGCCGGCGCCGAGGGCGTGGCTCGCATGCCCGATGGCGC
>CAWULT010000021.1:0-52002 GCA_963923455.1 uncultured bacterium | reverse complement strand
GTCGACACGTTCTTCGACGGGTCGCCCGCCGACGCCGTCACCGCGTTGCTCGGGCGCGACGCGGCGCGGCTGACCGACGAGCAACTCGACCGAATCGCGGCGCTGGTGCAGGCCGCGCGCAAGGGGCAGCCGTGACCGCCGTGCTGCTGCTCGCGCTGCGGGCGTCGGCAGGACCCCTGCTCGCCGTCGGCGCGGCCGCCGCGCTCGCGCGGGCATCGGCGGCGCTGCGCCACCGCGTGCTGGTGGCCGGGCTGGTCTGTGCCGTGGTTGCCATGCCGGCGGCGTGGGTGATGCCGTCGTGGGCACTCGTCGACGCGGAGCCCGCCGCCGTGCGCGGCCAGTTGCGCCAGGGCGCCGAACTGCGCGCGGTTCCAGGCGCGGATCCGGCCGGGCTCACGCCAGGCGTCGGGCCCGGCGCGGCCCGGGATGTGCGGGGCACCGCCGATGGTGGTGCCGCTCGCCCTGCGCTCGTCGACGGCGCCACGCTCGCGTGGACCGTCTGGGCGCTCGGCGTTGCCGTGGCGTTCGGGCGGCTGGCCGGGGCCTGGTGGCGCCTGCGCCGGATCACGGCTACGGGCCGCCGCCTGACGCAGGGCCCCTGGCCGGTGCTCGTGAACGAGGTGGCCGGCGCGTGCGGCTACCGCCGCTCCGTCGCCGTCGTCGCGTCCGACGTCGTGTCGACGCCGTCCACCTTCGGCCTCCGCCGGCCCGTGGTGCTCGTGCCGCTCGAGGCGATCGCGTGGGAGGAACCGCGCATCCGCATCGTGTTGTGCCACGAGATCGCGCATCTGGCCCGGGGCGACTGGCCGGCGCAGACCGCTGGGGACGTGCTGGCCGCGCTGCACTGGTTCAACCCGATCTTCCACGCGCTTCGCGCCCGGCTGCGGCGCGAGGGCGAGCACGCGTGCGACGACGCCGTCCTGGCGGCGGGCGTCCCCGCGGATGACTACGCAGGACACCTCATCGCGATCGCCCGGCTGGGGCTCGCCCGGCCCGCCTCGGCCGCCGTGCCCATGGCCCACCCGTCAACCCTCGAACGAAGGATCACCGCCATGCTGACCACCACCCTCGATCGACGCCCGCCCTCCCGTCGCGCCGTGCTCGCGGTCACCCTGGCCCTGCTGGCGGTCACGCTGCCGCTCGCGGGCCTGACGATCTACGCCCAGGGCGGCCCGTCGACAGTGGCCGGCACCATCTACGACCCGAGTGGCGCCGTGCTGCCGGCCGTGGACGTCACGCTCGAAGACGCCCGGCAGGCCCGGTTGACGGCCACCACCGACGCCCACGGCACCTTCGAGTTCTCGCCCCTCGACGCGGGTGACTACACGCTGACGACCTCCCTGCCGGGCCTGCGGCCGCTGCGTGTCGAGGTGACCGTGGCCCCGGGACGCTCGTGGAATCGGGCCATCACGATGAACGTCGGCACGCTCCAGGAGACGATCACCGTCGTGGCACGCCGCCCGGCGACGCCTCGGCCGCTGGCGTCGTCGGCCGGCGGTCCCGTCCGGGTCGGCGGCAACATCAAGGCGCCGAGGAAGGTGAAGGACGTGCGGCCCGTCTATCCCGAAGACCTGCGGGAGGCCGGACTGGAAGGGATTGTGCCCCTCGAGGCGCTGATCGGCCGTGACGGCACCGTCGAGTCGGTGCGGGTCGTCAGCGCCGACGTGCATCCGGCCTTCCTGCAGGCGGCGACCGATGCCGTGAAGGAGTGGCGGTTCACGCCGACGTTGTTGAATGGCGCGCCAGTGGAGGTGTCGATGAACGTCTCCATCCGGTTCAGTCTGTCGGACTGAGGAGCAAGCGCCGGGCTGTCGCGAATGGCACTGCCCGGTGCCCCCCAAAGTCCGGGCCTACGTGCGCCGGGCGACCCTCCGTCCGTCGCATCGGCGCTGGGACGCCTCAGCTGACCGGCCGCCAGGCGAGCGCGACGAGGCGCACGTCGATCGCGCCGCGCTTGGGCGCGATCTCGATCGTCTCGAGTTCGGTCTGCGAGGGGTCCGTGGCCGTCAGCGCGGCGACTTCCGCGTCGAACTCGCCCTTGAGGGCCTGAAGCTCGTCCTGTGCAGCGGCGAGCTTCTCCTGCGCCTTGGCGACGTCCTGTGTCTCCTTCATCGACCGCCCGACGCCTCGGGCCGCCGTCGTGGCCCGCCCCAGCGTCGACAGCGTCGCCGCCTTGCGCCCCAGCAGGGCGCCGAGGACGGTCGCGCCGATCGACACCGCCATCTGCGTCTTCTGCTGCTCGGCCTGGGCTTCCTCGCGGGCCACTCCCTCGTGCGCCGTCTGCAGGCGCTGCGTCAGGCGCGCCAGCTTCGGGGCGTAGGTGGCCCTGAGCTTCTCGACCGCCGCGTCCTTCGACTCCCTGGCCGCGTGCTGCATCCGGATGCGGAAGTCCCGCTCCGACTCCCCGGGCGTGGACACCAGTTTGAGGGCGGGCGCCGAGTAGAGCGTCAGTCGCTCGGCCCGCATCACCCACTGCTCGAAGTCCCTCGTCCACGCGGCGTACTGCTTGGGGTTGAGCGCGGCCGAGTGCAGCGGCCGGTAGGGCACGTCGCGCACGCCCGGGGGCGGCTCTGAGCCGAGCGCGTCGGGCGCGGTCTCGACCGGCTCCGCCCGATCCCAGTCGATTGGCACGGCGCCCTCGGCAAACGGCACGGCGACGTGCAGGTCCTGCGTCTCGTCGACACGGCGCTTGGTGTCGGTGAAGTGAATGCGGGCCGACCCGTAGAGTACGGGCACGCACGCTCGCGGCGTGCCCGGCTCGGCCGGCAGGAAGAACTCGTGCACGGTCGCGGGCACGATGGGCTTCGTGGCCCGTGCGTCCGTGGTGGCTGCCGGCGTCGAGGACGTGGCCGGCGGCGCGGGGGCCGTGGACGCCGGTACGGCGCCAGGCGTGGGTGCGCGGCTCGCCGCTGGCGCCGTCGGCGCCGTCGCGCCTGCGAGGCCCGTCGCCTGGGCGGTTGCCTCGGGCGAGGCGGCCCGCGCCTCTGCGGCCGCGCGCCTGAGCTCGTCCCAGCTCATCGGGCCGCGCAGGTAGGAGAGGGTCCAGCGCGTCTCGAATAACACGGGCCCCGGCTCGTGGACGTTGTGCATCAGGAACACGCGGCTGCGCAGTGCCGATAGCGTCCGATCCAGTTCCTGCCGGTCGAGGCCGCCGGTGACGCCCTCGAGGCCGTCGAGCACGCGGGCCTTGTCGCGCTCGGTCTGGAGCTTGCCGAGGAACCACGTGCCCGTGTTGGACAGCGCCTTGTAGTCGAGGTCCACGGGATTCTGGGTGGCCAGCACGATGCCGACGCCGAACGCGCGGGCCTGCTTGAGCAGCGTCAGCAGGGGCAGCTTCGACGGCGGATTCGCCACCGGCGGCAGGTAGCCGAACACCTCGTCCATGTAGAGCATGGCGCGCAGCGAGCTCGTGCCGGTCTGCCTCCGGGTCCAGTCGAGCAGCGCGTTCAGCACCAGCGAGACGACGAGCATGCGCTCGGCGTCGCCGAGGTGCGCGATCGAGACGATCGCGATCCGCGGCTTGCCCCGCTCGTCGTAGAGCATCGACGCCACGTCGAGGGGGGCCCCGTTGAGCCATACGTCGAAGCCGGGCGACGCCAGCACGCTGTTGAATCGCAGCGCGAGCTCCTGGCGGTCCCGGGCCGGGAAGAACGTCTCGAGATCCAGCACGCCGACGCGGTCGAAGGACGGCCGCTGGATCTGCCGCACGAGCCACGGCAAATCGGCCCGCTCGCCGGCGGCGGGCGGCGTCGACAGAATCGCCGCCAGGAAGGCCTGCTCGCGGCTGTGCGGCGCGACCTCGGTGTAGCCGGCCAGCGCCAGGAGGCTCGCTGCCGTGCTGGTCACGCGCGCGCGGGCGTCCTCGTCGTCCTCGTCGCCCGCGGCGTCGAGTGAGTTCAGCAGCGCCAGGGGCGTGCCCGCGCGGCTGCCCGGCGTGTAGACGCGAACGCCGGCGGCGGTCTTGAGCCGTGTGATCCGGTCCCGGTCCTCGCCCCATTCGGCGAGCCCCGCGGCCCAGCGTTCCGCCTGCTGGGCGGCCAGGGCGTCCGGAGTCAGGTTGCGGGCGGCGGCCTCGGTCGGGTCCACCCAGGGGGCGAAGTCGGCGGGCGACAGGTTCGGGAACGTCAGGAGGAGGTTGGAGAGGTCGCCCTTCGGGTCGATGGCCAGCACCGGAATGCCGTCGATGGCGGCTTCCTCGATGAGCCCGATGCCGAGGCCGGTCTTCCCGCTGCCAGTCATGCCCACGCAGACGGCGTGAGTGACCAGGTCTTTCGAGTCGTAGAGGAGCAGGTCCGGCCGGCGCGAGCCGGCCGCCAGGTCGAACGTCCGTCCAAGGTAGAACAGGCCCAGTTTCTCGTAGTCCGCAGCCATCGCCCCCATGATACGCGCGCCGGCTCCGCTGAGGCGCCCGGTGGGGCCATAATCATGCCGTGGTCAGGTTCGAGGCGCTCGACCCCGAGATCCGCGGGGTGTTGGGCAAGAAGGTCAGCGAGCTCGGTCTTCGGGTCGAGGGCTCCCCGGTGCAGAAGTACGTCGACGAGCTCTATCGCGAGCTCGATCGCCGTGGCCTCAAGACGTTCCGACCGGTCTGCTACCTGACCGACGAATGGGGCTGCCCCGATCAGCAGCCGGTCCTCGGCATCCCGTTCTATCTGGCCGACCCGAACCTTCGCCGGCTCGAGAACGCCGTCGACGCGCTCGAGAGCGAGCGGCAGATCATGATGTACATGCGCCACGAGGCGGGGCACGTGTTCAACTACGCCTACCGTCTGTACACCACGCCCGAGTGGCGGCAGCTGTTCGGCCCCTTCTTCCGGCCGTATCGGGACGAGTATCGTCCCGTGCCGTTCAGCAAGCAGTTCGTCCGCCACATCGAGGGGTGGTATGCGCAGAAACACCCCGACGAGGACTTCGCGGAGACGTTCGCGGTGTGGCTGACGCCCCGGAGCCCCTGGCGCCGTCAGTACAAGGGCTGGCCGGCGATGCAGAAGCTGCGGTACGTCGAGCGCATCGCGAAGTCGCTCGCGACGGTCGAGCCGATCGTCAAGACTGGGGAGGTCGACATCACGCCGGACGACATCGGCGTCACGGTGGAGCAGTTCTACCAGCAGGCGTCGCTCGAGCGGCAGGCCCGGATCGACCTCGAGCTCGACACCTACCTGAGCCAGATCTTCCTGGCGCGCCGGCGAAAGGAATCCAAACCTGCCGCCGATATCGTGGGCAGGCACACGGCCGAGCTGGTGGAGAAGATCACCTACTGGACCGGCGTACGACGTCCGGTCGTGCGGGGGTTGATCGAGTCGATCGTGCGGACGTGCGAGCGGATGAAGCTGTGGGGTGAGATCGGCGAGGAGGCACGCTACCTCGTCGAGGTGACCGCGCTGGCCACGACGCTGGCGATGAACTTCCTGACCCGGGGGCAGTTCGAGTCGCGATGAGCAAACTCAAGATCGTCGTCCTGTTCGACCGTGTGCTCGTCGACGAGGGCGAGGAGGCGGCCCCAGCCGGCGACAAGGCGCCTGTGGTCCGCACCCTCGACAAGAAAGAGGTCGAAGAGGAGGTTGCCGAGGCGCTGGTCAAGCTGGGCCACGAGCCGGTGATGCACGAGCTCGACGGCACGCCCAGGAGCCTGATCGCGCTGGCGCGGCTCGACTGCGACCTCGTGTTCAACCTGACCGAGTCGTTCGGTGACGACGACACGGCCGACTTCAAGATCGCGGCCTTCCTGGATCTGGTCGGCAAGAAGTACACCGGGTCCGGACCGCACGGGTTGATGCTGGCGCAGGACAAGGCCATCGCGAAGAAGATCTTCTCGTTCCACGGGATCCACACGCCGGTGTTCGCCAGGTCGTTTCGCGGCCGGCTCGACTTCTCGCACGACCTGCAGTTTCCCGTGATCGTGAAGCCGGCCCGTGAGGACGGCTCGATCGGCATCGAATTCAGCGCGGTGGTCGGGTCGATCCGCGAGCTGATGGAGCGCATGGACTGGCTGCACGCCAACTTCGACTCGCCGGTGCTCATCGAGGAATACATCGAGGGCCGCGAGATGTACGTCGGCGTGCTCGGCAACGACAAGCCCGAGGCCCTGCCGGTCGTGGAACTGGACCTGTCGAAGCTGCCGGACGGGACGCCGCGGATCGCGTCGGCCGAGGTGAAGTGGGGCAAGGGGACCAAGGCCTACCGGGACACCAAGTCCGCCATCGCGACGGACTTACCGGAAGAGACGGTCCTGACCCTCCAGCAGACCGCCGTCGCGGCCTATCAGGCGCTCGAGCTTCGGGATTACGGCCGGGTCGACATGCGCCTGCAGCCGGACGGCCGCGTCCACGTCATCGAGGTCAATCCCAATCCCTGGCTGAGTTCTAAGGCCGAGTTCGCGATGGCGGCCCGGAAGTCCGGGCGGACCTACCCCCAGTTGGTCCAGGAGATCGTCGAACTGGCCGTCGCCAGGTCGGAATAGGCCAACCGGCCGAGGGCGGCACGGCAAATCCAATCCGGCCTTCGGTTTAGACCTGCCGCGGCAGCGGATGCCGAGGCCGGGGGCCGCTCCCACGGATCGGCCCGGCAGACAAAGAACTGCGAAAAATGGCCATTTTCGCGAGTTTTTCGTTGCCTGACCGACTCTGGCTGCGGTATACTTCCAGGTGCTATTCCCTGTCAACAGAGTGGGTCCTCCCAATCTAGCTACCTTGTAACGAGGGCGATGTGACATTCCAGGTTGGCGACAAGGTCATCTACCCGAACCATGGGCTCGGCATCGTAGAACGTATCGAAGAGAAGACCATCCTCGGAACCACCTGCGGGTTTTTCCACCTGCGCATCGTCTCGAATGACACCACCGTGCTCGTGCCGGTGGCCAACGTCGACGGCGTCGGTCTGCGCAAGGCGATCACGGACGAGGAAGTGGAACGGCTGTTCGGGCTGCTGGGCGACGGTAAGATCGACAACCATCAGAACTGGAAGGGGCGGTTCAAGGACAATTCCGACAAGATGCGCACGGGGTCGATCTACGACATGGCCGACGTGCTCAAGAGCCTCACGTTCCTCAGCAAGTCGAAGAGCCTGTCGTTCCGCGAGAAGCGGATGCTCGATCGGGCAAAGGCGCTCATCATCTCCGAGGTGTCCGAGGTGATGCGCCTCAAGGCGCTCGAAGTGGAAGACCAGGTCGATCGCGCCCTTGAGAAGTGCTTCGTGACCAAGGTCCGGACGATGACCCGCACGGCGGCCAGGGCCAAGGCGGCCAAGCCCCGGAAGGTGGCGGCGGCAGCCTCGGTCGTCTCGCTGCCGCGGCGAGCGGCCCGCGCGTCGTAGCCGGGTCCCTCCTCGTACACGGTGTCACGCCCGGGCGCTTCAGGCCCGGGCGTTTTTGTGTACCCTGTCCTCGCGTGTTCGCCACGTCCCTCGCCGCCGTCCGGTCCATCGCCACCTACATCGCCATCCTCGCCTACATTGCCGTCGCGGGTCCGCTGGCGCTCGTCTTCGGCGCCGTCTTCAGGTGGAAGCGGGGGATGTATTTGCTGGGTCACGGCGGCGTGGGCCTGGCCCTGGGCCTGGCCGGCATCCGCTACCGCGTCACCGGGCTCGAGCACCTGCCAGACTCGGCCGTGGTCTTCTGCTCGAATCACGAGAGTCACGTCGATCCACCCGTGCTGTTCCGGGCGCTCCATCCGCAGCTCCACATCCTCTACAAGGCCGAGCTGCACAAGTTCCCGGTGATGGGCACGGTATTCGACGTCGGCGGGTTCGTGCCGATCGACCGCGGCGATCGGCAGAAGGCGTTCGCCGGCATCGATCGCGGGGCCGCCTCGCTGCGGGCCGGCAATTCGTTCCTCATCTTTCCGGAGGGCACCCGGAGCCGGACGGGGGCGCTGCTGCCGTTCAAGAAGGGCGGCCTGATCATGGCGACACAGGCGCAGGTGCCGATCGTGCCCGTGGCCATCAGCGGAGGACGCGCCGCCATGCACAAGGGCAGCGCGATCGTCAGGCCCGTCAGGATCAGCATCCGCGTCGGGGCGCCGATCTCGACGGCCGGGGTCACGCCGGCGCAGCGCGACGAGATCATCGGTCGCGTCCGGGCAGAAGTGCAGCGTCTGCTCGACGAAGGCTCGCTGTGGACCTGATCACGACGCTGGGCCGGACGGCGGGGTTCTCGCTGGCCGCCGGCCTCAACGTCTACGCGACCGTCGCCATCCTCGGCCTGGCGGCGCGCTTCGGGTGGGCGAACCTGCCGCCCCAGTTCGAGGCGTTCGACAGCGACGTCGTGATCGCCGTGGCCGCGCTGCTCTACCTGATCGAGTTCGCCGCCGACAAGGTCCCCTACCTGGACTCGGTGTGGGACGTGATCCACACGGCCATCCGGCCGATCGGCGGGGCGCTCATCGCCGCGGCGACGCTGGGGGACGCGCCGCCCGCGATCACGGTACTGGGGGCGCTGCTGGGCGGCACGCTCGCGGCGGGCAGCCACCTGACCAAGACGAGCGCCAGGGCCGCCGCCAACGCCAGCCCGGAGCCGTTCTCGAACGTCGCGCTCAGCCTGGCCGAGGACGGCCTCGTCGTGGCGCTCGGCTACCTGGCACTTCGGCATCCGGCGATCGCGCTGACCGTCGTCGCGATCGCCGTGGTGCTGATGGCGGTGTTCCTGGCCACCATCCTCCGGCTCGTGCGGGCCTGGTTCGGCAGGCGGAGGCCGGCCGTCCCGTGACGGTCAGTTGCCGACCGAGAACGTCAGGCTCCACGGACGGACCGGGCCGCCGTCGAACCCGGTGACGCCGTCGAGCAGCTCGACCCGCACCGTTCGCAGCGGCTCCAGCGGCTGCTGGAACCGGATCTCGATCGACCGGGTGGCGGCGTCGTAGGTCGTCCGCAGGGGCAGGGTTGCATCGGGCGGCGCCCCCGCATAGGCAGCCCGCACCCGGCTGGTGAGCGACGCCTCCAGCAGGCCGCGCGAGAACTGCACCCGCACGACGACGGCCGGCGGCACGTCCGTCTCGCCGTCGGACGGCGAGTTGAAGACGATGTCGACCGGTTCGGGCGGGGCCTTGGGGGCTTCGGTCTCGGCCTCGACGGGGCGGGCCGAGGGCGCAGTCGCGGCCTCGAGGGTCGTCGCTTCGATTCGCACGAGCCCACGGTCGTAGGCGACCCTGCCGGTCACCGAGAGCCACCGATTCGTGTCGATTCGGCGGTCCACGTCCAGGTCGAAGCCACGCCCCCTGGGGCGCAGCCCGGTGACCCAGACCGCGCCCTCGGCGCCGCGGAGCACGAAGTCGTAGCGGCTCTGGGCCGGCGCGTCCGGCAGATCGCCGAAGAGGTTCCGTCCGCGGAAGTTGCCGCTCAGCGTGAGGGTCCGCCCGACGAACTTCCAGGGCTCGAGCGAGAGCGCGCGCACGCTCGTCTCGGTGCCCGCGTCGACCTGGCGGACGCCGGTCACGCTGAGGAACAGCTCCTCGCCAGGGCGGGGCCAGCGCTCCGACGGTTCACGCCCCTCCATCATCGCCGTCGCCCGCGGGTCGCCCGGCTCGAGGCGCCCGATGTCCACCAGCTGCCCGCGGATCTCCACCGGGCCGGTCGACGCCGACACGTCGTCCGACAACTTCACGCGCATCTCGCTGACGTCGCTGCGAAGGCTGATGCGCCCGGAGGACTCGGTGAACTCACCGCGGAGCAGGACGTTCTGGAGGTGGAAGTACCCCGGAAACTGGCGCAGGGCGTCGATCGTCGTGAGCCGGCGCTGGGCAGGCTGCGCCGCCACGCCCCCGGGGAAGAGGGTGGACGTGACGCACGCGACCAGAAGCGCGGCGACCGAGACCCGTCTCACGTGATCATTCTACCGGGCGGGCGGCCATCCGGGCGACGATCGCCCCGAGCGCCAGGAACAGCACGCACGTCGCGGCCGTGCCGACCGGGGACTCCTCGTGGAAATACGGGAAGAACCGGCCCAGCGCCTGGAACGAGTCGATGTTGCCGGTGCCGACCAGCACCGCGAACACGATGCCGGCAATCGAACCGCCCGCGATCAGCCCGGAGCTGAAGAGCGTGCCGGCGCTCACGTCGGACTCCTCGCGCACGCCCATCCGGCGCTCGACGAACGCCCGCACGAGGCCGCCCACGAAGATCGGGGCCGTGGTGGCGATGGGCAGGTAGGAGCCCACCGCGAACGACAGCGAGTGGATGCCGCACAACTCGAGCGTGATCGAGACGAACATGCCGACGAGCACCAGCCCCCACGGCAGGTTCTGGTTCAGCAGGCCGCGGATGATCGTCGACATCAGCGTGGCCTGCGGCGCCGGGACGGCAGCCGAGCCGATGCCGAACACGTCGTGCATGTAGATGGTGGTGACGCCGATCACGACCGCCGAGGTCAGCACGCCGATGACGAGCCCGATCTGCTGGTAGATCGGCGTGGCCCCGACGATGTAGCCCGTCTTGAGGTCCTGCGACGTCGCCCCGGCGTTGGCGGCCGCGATGCAGACGATCGCGCCGACGCACAGCGCGATCGGCGAGTACATGTCGCCCGTCCATCCCAGGCCGACGAAGAGCAGACAGGTCAGGATCAGCGTGGCGATCGTCATGCCGGAGATCGGGTTCGACGACGTCCCGATGAGACCGGTGATGCGCGAGGAGACCGTCGCGAAGAAGAAGCCGAACACCAGCACCAGGACGGCGGCGAGCACGTTGCCCTGCGTCGGCAGCGACGGCGTGACCGCCAGGAAGATGCCGAGCAGCAGTGACCCACCGAGCACCACCGCCATCGGGATGTCCCGCTCGGTCCGGGCTTGTGCGGCCTGTCCCTTGGCGGCCGAAAGGTCCTTCAGGCTGCCCCGGGCCGACGACACGATCGTCGGGATGGTCCGAGCCAGCGTGATGAGGCCCGAGGCCAGCACGGCGCCCGCGCCGATGTAGCGGATGTAGGCGCTCCACAACTGACCGGGGGACATCTCGGAGATCAGGAACGCCCGGCCGGTGGCCGGGTTGTTCGCGAAGTTCGGGTGGATCGGCGGGAACGGCTCCGTGATCTGCGCGCCGAGAATCGACAGCAGCGGGAGCAGCACCAGCCACGAGAGCACGCCGCCGGCGAACATCACGCCGGCGATCCGCGGCCCGATGACGTAGCCGACCCCCAGGTACTCCGGAGAGACGTCCACGTTGAGCGTGGCGTTGGGGAACTGGCTGGTGCGGGGCGACGAGTAGCCGACCTCGGTCAGGAAGAGGTTGAAGATCCACGAGAGCGACTTCCAGAGGGCCCCGATGCCCAGGCCGCCGAAGACGAGGCTGGCCAGCTTGCCGCCGCGCTCCCCGGCGACCAGCACCTCGGCGCACGCCGTGCCCTCCGGGTACGGCAGCACGCCGTGTTCCTTGACGATCAGGGCGCGGCGCAGCGGCACCATCATCAGCACGCCCAGGATGCCGCCGGCGAAGGTCAGCAGCGTGATCTGCAGGTAGTTGAAGTAGCCTGGCCCGTACGGCGTCAGGAAGATCAGGGCGGGAATGGTGAACACCACGCCGCCGGCCAGCGACTCGCCGGCCGACCCGATCGTCTGGACGACGTTGTTCTCGAGGATGGTCGACCCGCCGAGCTTCTTGAGGGCCGAGATCGACAGCACCGCGATGGGGATCGACGCACTGACGGTCAGTCCCGCTCGAAGGCCCAGGTACACGGTCGAGGCCCCGAACAGGAGCCCGAACAGGACGCCGAGGACGATGGCCCGCAGCGTGAACTCGGCCGGGGATTCCGACGCCGGGACGTAGGGTTTGAACGCGGCGCCGGCGTCAGGGCCAGCCTGGGGGGAGGGCGGCTTCGACATGGCGCAAGATGGTAGCATTGTGACCTTGTGAATCAGCCGAACAAGCGGAGGCAGGTACCCGAACAAGTCTCCGAGCTCACGACGAATCGGTTGTCCGTCTACCTGCGGTGCTTGAACGTGCTCGACTCCGCGGGGGTCCAGGCGATCTCCTCTCAGGCGCTGGCGGAGCAGTTTCACCTGAACGCGGCCCAGATCCGGAAGGATCTGGCGTATTTCGGGGAGTTCGGGGTGCGGGGCGTCGGCTACTACGTCAAGGACCTGCGCCGCCACCTGCGGCAGATTCTCGGGTTGGACCGCAACCTGAAGGTGGCCATCATGGGCGCCGGCAACCTCGGCCTGGCGCTGGCGGACTACCCGGGCTTCCGGCAGGAAGGGTTCGAGATCGCCGCGCTGTTCGACGCCGCGGACGAGAAGATCGGGCACGAGTCCCGTGGCGGCGTGCCCATCTACGACATCAAGGACCTGCGGCGGATCGCCCGCCGGGAGAAGCTCGACATCGCCGTGATCGCGGTGCCGGCCGAGCGGGCCCAGCCCGTGGTCGATCTGGTGGTCGGCGCCGGCATGAAGGCCATCCTGAACTTCTCGCCGGGCACCCTGACGGTTCCCGGCGATGTCAAACTGAAGAGCGTGGACCTGACGGTCTCGCTCGAGAGCCTGTCGTTCTTCCTGGCCCAGGGGGAGGCGGCCCATGCCTGACGCCACGTTTCGGGCCGCGCGCCGGCCCCGGCGGGCCGCACCGGCCCGCCTGTCCCACCTCGACGAGACCGGAAAGGCCCGGATGGTGGACGTCGGCGACAAGCCGGTCACGAGCCGCGAGGCGACCGCGCACGGCGAGATCCTGATGTCGCCGGAGGCGCTCCGCCTGATCCGGTCCGGACGGGTGGCGAAGGGGGATCCGCTGCAGACGGCTCGGCTGGCCGGCATCATGGCCGCCAAGCAGACCGCTGCGCTCATCCCGCTGTGCCATCCGCTGGCGCTGACCCACGTCGGCGTCGAACTCGTGCCCATCCGCCGCGGCTACCGCATCGAGGCCCGAGTACGGACGGCGGGGCAGACCGGGGTCGAGATGGAAGCGCTGACGGCCGTGTCGGTCGCGGCGTTGACCGTCTACGACATGGTCAAGGCGGTCGACAAGGCGATGGTGATCGGGCGGATCCGCCTGATGGAGAAGAAGGGCGGCCGCAGCGGCCACTACCGCCGCCGCTGAGCGCCGATGACGACGCCCGGGGGCCCGTCGGCGCATCGCGGCCAGTACTCGCTGGCGGTGATTCTCGGCGCGCTGACCGCCATGGGACCGCTGGCGATCGACATGTACCTGCCGGCGCTGCCGGCGATCGTCCACGAACTGCGGTCGACGCCCTCGGCGGTGCAGGTCAGCCTGGCGATGTACTTCGCCGGCATCTCCCTCGGCCAGGCGTTCTACGGCCCCTTCTCGGACCGGCACGGGCGCAAGCCGGCGTTGTACGTGGGGATGGCGATCTTCATCACCGCGTCGGTCGGCTGCGCGCGGGCGGGGAGCGTCCCCGAACTCGTCATCTTCCGGTTCCTGCAGGCGCTCGGGGGCTGCGCGCCGCTCGTCGTGCCGCGGGCGGTCGTCCGCGACTACTTCGACGAGCGCGGGTCGGTCCGGATGCTGTCGATGCTGACGCTCGTGATGGGCCTGGCGCCGATCCTGGCGCCGCTGGTCGGCGGGCAGCTGCTGCTGCATTTCGGCTGGCGGGCCGTGTTCGTGCTGCTGAGCGGCTACGGCGTCGTCTGGCTGGCCGTCGTCGCGTTCTTCCTGCCCGAGAGCCTGCCCCCCGAGCGCCGTCGTCGCCAGCCGCTGGGCGTCATCCTCCGCACCTACGCGCACCTGCTCGCCGATCGCTCGTACATGGGCCACGTCCTGGGCGGAGGGCTCATCTTCGCGGGGCTCCTGGCCTACGTGTCGGGCTCGCCGTTCGTCTTCATCGAGCTCTTCCACGTGCCACCCGAGCGCTACGGCCTGTACTTCGGCACGAACGCCATCGGGCTGATCTCGACGTCGCAGGTCAATCGCTGGCTCGCTGCCCGGACGCCGACCCGGCGCATCCTGCGGTTCGTGCTGCCGTTCGCGACGCTCGCCGGCGCGGCGCTGCTGGCCTGCGCGATCTCGGGTGTCGGCGGCTTCGCCGGCATCCTGATCCCGCTGTTCTTCTTCCTGGCCTGCCACGGGTTCACGATGCCGAACACGACCGCGCTGGCGATGGCGCCGCACGGTGCGATCGCCGGCAGCGCGTCGGCCCTGTTGGGGACGATCCACTTCGTGCTGGGGGCCGGCGCCGGCGCGCTGGTCAGCGGCTTCAACAACGGGACGGCCGTGCCGCTCGCCGCCGTGATCGCCGGCTGCGGCCTGGCGGCGCTCGTCGCGCACGTGACGCTGCCGCGGCCGTAGCGCCGGCCCTGGCCGCCGCCGCGCTCAGGCGTGCCGCTGCAGATAGGCGATCAGCCACGTCACCGTGAACGGGCTGATCAGCGTGGAGGCGGCCACCACGCTCGTCACGAACGCGGGGGCGACCTCGAATTCGAGGGCGAGGATGGTGGTGATCACCGCCGTCGGCATCGACGACTGCAGGACGCCAGCCTGGAGGGCGGGTCCCTGGAGGCCGACGACGTGGCTCAGGCCCAGCGCCGCCAGCGGGGTGGCGACGATCGACAGGCCGACCGCCGTGGCGACCACGGCCGGCCGCTCGGGCCACGACGCCCGTTCGAGCTGCATGCCGAGCACCAGGATCATCATCGGCAGCGCCGCGTCGCTGAGCATCTCGAGCGGCCGCATCACGGCCTGCGGCATCTGGGCGCCGATGCCAAGGGCGACCGCGGCGGCCGCCGCGCCCCAGACCGCGGGCACGCGCAGCAGGCCGGCCAGCGCCTCCCGCAGCGTGCGGCGGCCGCTCGCCGCCAGCAGCACGCCCCCCGTGTAGCTGAAGATCGAGCTCGAGATGAAGTAGACGCTGGCGAACGCGAGCGCCTCGGGACCGAACGCCAGCAGGGCGACCGGCAGCCCGTAGTTGCCGCTGTTCGAGCAGACGACGACCAGCATGAAGGCGCTGAGGCCTTCCCGATCCAGCCGGAGGGGAATGGCCGCGAGCCGCGCCATGACCGCCGCGGCGGTCGCCACCAGCACGTAGAACAGGGCCATGCGCCCGAAGTCCGCGCCGTTCAGGCTCGACGTCACGAGGACGTGGAACACCATGGCCGGGGCGAGCGCGTGGAACGTCACGCGCGACACGGTCAGGACCTGGACGCCAGTGTGCCGGGCCAGCAGGAATCCGACGCCGGCGATGAGGAAGACCGGGAGCAGGTCGCTGACGAAGATGCGCAGGAGCAGGGAAACGGGCAGATCCACGACTCCCTCGATCATACGCGGTGACTGGTATACTTCCGCCCGCCGTCCCAGCCGCGGCCGCTGCCAGACGGGCGGCGCCGGCGGCCGGTCGGCCCGAAAGGATCCTGATGAAAACCGTCGACGTCGGCGCGGTCATCGACGAAGGCCGCTGGACCGGCTACCAGAAGCTCCTCATTCTCGGCACGGCGCTCACCATCATCCTGGACGGCGTCGACAACCAGCTCCTCCCCAACGCAGTGCCCTTCATCGCTCCCGAGTGGGGCGTGCCGAATGCGGCGTTCCGGAACGCCCTGGCCACCGGTCCGTTCGGCATGATGATCGGCGGCCTGCTGGGCGGCATGCTCGGTGACCGCTACGGCCGCCGGACGGCCCTGCTCGGCAGCGTGGTGGCGTTCGCCGTCCTGACCGTCGCCATCGCCTTCGTGCACTCGGTGACCGCGCTCGGCGTGCTCCGGCTGATCGCGGGCGTCGGCCTGGGTGGGGCGATGCCGAACGCGGCGGCCCTGGCCTCCGAGTACGTGCCGAGGCGCCAGCGGCCGTTCGCCGTCACGCTGACCATCGTTTGCATTCCGCTCGGCGGGTTCGTGGCCAGCACCATGGCCGGCGTGGTGGGCCCGGCCTACGGCTGGAGGGCCCTGTTCATCGTCGGCGGCCTGATGCCGGTGGTGCTGGCGCTGGTGCTCGCAAAGGTGCTGCCCGAGTCGCCGCGCTACCTGGCCAGCGATCGCAGCCGCTGGCCCGAGCTGACCCGCACGCTCCGGCGGATGGGGCACGACCTGCCCGACGACGTCGCCTACGTCGAGGCGCATGCCGCCGGCACGGGGGCGGCCAAGGCGACGATCGGCGACCTGTTCGCCCCGCTGCTGCGGCGGGACACCATTGGCCTGTTCGGCTCGTTCTTCTTCTGCCTGATGGTCAACTACGTGGCCATTCAGCTCGTCCCGTCGATGCTGCGGGACAGCGGCGGGTTCACCCCTGCGGCCGCGGCTGGCGGGCTTCAGTGGGTCAACGTCGGGGGCGTGATCGGCGCGATTGCGGGTGCCCTGGTCATTCAGGCGCTCGGGTCGCGGGTCACGATGCTCGGCATGTCCGTGGCGGCCGTCGTCTGCTCGATGGTGATGGCCGGCATGAAGCTGGACCCGAACGACGCCTTCGCGCTGATGCTGATGTTCCTCGTGACCGGCGGGCTGCTGAACGCGGTGCAGACGACGATGTACGCGCTGGCGGCGCACGTCTACCCAACGCAGATCCGGAGCACGGGCGTCGGCACCGCCGTGGCGTTCGGCCGCGTCGGCAACGTGCTGGCCGTCTACGTCGGCGGGTTCGCGCTCGATCGCGGCGGGCCGGCGGGCTACTTCACGTCATGGGCCGTGCTGATGGCCCTGGTGTTCCTGTCGCTGGCGCTCATCCGCAACCACATCCCGCGCGCGTCCGGCGCGCCGATGGCCGGCCACTGAGTCGGGAGAGGGCGGCGTGCCGCCGCCTTCACCCCCGATAGCGGCCGTCGCTCGGCGGGGGCTCGATGTGGATCACCACGTCGGCCAGTTGCGGAAAGCGGGCCATCAGCAGATCCTTCGCCACGTGGGACGTCTCGTGGGCCTCCTTGAGCGGCGTCTCCGGCGCCAGCCAGAGGTGCAGGTCCAGGAAGGCGTGGTCGTCGGAGCCGCGCGTCCGGATCTTCTCGCACCCGAGCACTTCGGGCACCGTCCGCAGCACCGCCCGCACGTCGGCCTCGGCAATCACGATCTGATCCGCGAGGATCCGTGATGCCTCGTGGGCGATGGCCCAGCAGGCCCGGCCGATGAAGCCCGCGACGAGCAGCGCCGCCAGGGCGTCCAGGATCGGGTAGCCGAGCCAGACGCCGACGAGCGCCCCGAGCACCGCGACCGACGTCAGCACGTCGCTGCGGGTGTGCTCGGCGTCGGCCTTGAGGATCTCGCTCTTCAGGCGCTCGCCGGCTCGCCGCTCGTAGCGCACGACGGCGATGTTGACGATCAGGGTGATCGTCATCAGGCCGATGCCCTCGGGGAACACGCGGGGCGAGCCGCCGTGGACGAGCCGCGCGATCGCGGCGCGCAGCACCTCGACGAGGACGATGATCAGGAAGACGAGGATGCCGACCGAGGCCATCGTCTCGTACTTGCGGTGGCCGTAGGGGTGGTTCTCGTCTGGCGGCTGGCGGGCGATGGAGATGCCGACGAGGGCCACCACGTTCGACGCCGAGTCGGTCAGTGAGTGGAAGCCGTCGGAGAGGATCGAGACCGTCCCGCTGGCGTATCCCAGGAGGATCTTCGCCAGCGCGACGGCCAGATTCAGGAAGAGGACGCGATAGAGGACCCGCGAAACCTCCGTGTAGCGGTCCGACACGCGTGTCCTGGCCGCCTAGATCAGAAGACGCGGGCCTCGGGCAGGGGCCACCACCGCAGCTGCACGCGTCCGATGATGTATTTCTTCGGCACCATGCCCCAATGGCGGCTGTCGGAGCTGTTGTTCCGGTGATCGCCCATGACGAAGTAGTACCCGTCCGGAATGATGGTCGGGCCGTAGTCGTCGTGGCTGCGGTACTCGGCCGGCACGAAGTCGTCGCGCAGCGGGACGTCGTTCACGTAGACGCGGCCGTCGACGATGCGTACCTGGTCGCCCTCCTCCGCGATCACCCGCTTGACGAACGACTTGTCCGGGTTGATCGGGTAGTAGAGCATGACGATGTCGCCACGGCGCGGCGCGCTGAACCGGTAGATCAGCTTATTGACGATCAGCCGGTCCTGGTCGCCGAGGGTCGGGGCCATGCTGAGGCCCTCGACGCGCGCCACCTGGAAGCCGAAGGTCACGATGAGCGTCGCGTACACGGCGGCCGACGCGAGCGTCTTGAACCAGGCGACGAGCTCGTCCTTCCAGACGTTCAGGCGCTTGACGACGATCATCGTCGGACCATCGAGGCCGATCGCGTGGGGCTCGGCGGCGGCCGGGGGCGGCGCGAGCGCCGGCGCCGCGGCCGTCTCGGGGACGAGGTCCGCCACCCCGGCGCTGGTGGACATCTCCGCCGGCGAGTTCAGAGCTTCAGGTACTCCCGAAGGCGCTTGGTCTGGGAGCGGCTGACCGGGATCTCCGTTCCCTTCGCGTCCTTCATCCGGAGGATGTAGTTCCTGCTGAACCAAGGCACGATCTCCTTGATCTTGTTGATGTTGACCAGATGGGAGCGGTGTACCCGCCAGAACACGTCCGGGTCCAACCGCTCCTGCAGGTCGTCCAGGGTCCGGAAGCTGGACGTCCCCGCTACCTGCCCTGTCACTATGTTAATCGACTCGTCCGCCAGCGAGGCGAAGATGATGTCGTCGCTCTGGACGAGCAGGAAGCGCTCGCCCACCTTGACAGCGACCTGCTCACGTCTGCCCCCGCGGCCGGCGACCATCTTGACGAGCCGCTCGAGCTGTTCGTTCACCGGGTCTCCGGGGCCGGCCCCGCGACCGGGCGCGACCCGCCGGCGGGCGCGGCCGACCGCCTCTTCGAGCCGGGCGGTGTCGACGGGCTTCAGCAGGTAGTCGACGGCGTTGACCTCGAACGCCTGGACGGCATGCTGGTCGTAGGCGGTGACGAACACCAGCGCCGGCAGCGGTTCCCCCCGCTCGAGCACCCGGCGCGCCACCTCGAAACCGGTCAGGCCCGGCATCTGGATGTCGAGGAACACCAGGTCGGGCCTGTGGGTCTCGATGGCCGTCATTGCCTCGAGGCCGTTGGCGGCCTGGCCGACGATGTCGACGTCTCCCAGCTGCGTCAGCTGGTAGCAGAGTTCGTCCCGGGCCAGCTGCTCGTCGTCGACGACGAGGACCCGGAGCGTGTGGGACGTCACGCGCTCGGGCATCACGCGGTCAGCCTGGCTTGCACGTGGAGCTGTGGGACCTCGATCCGGGCCACGGTGCCCTTGCCGGGCTCGCTCATCAGGGCCAGCTGGTAGCCGGCACCGTAGATGACGCGCAGGCGTTCCCGCACGTTCGCCAGGCCGATGCCGCTCGACATCGGCTGATCCAGCCGATCGAGCATGAAGCCCATGCCGTCGTCCTCCACCTCGATGACGGCGCGCCCGTTCTGCAGGTAGCTGCGCAGCCGGAGGCTGCCGGGGCCCACCTTGCGGGCGAGCCCGTGCTTGATGGCGTTCTCGACGAGGGGCTGCAGGATCATGCTCGGCACCACGACCTCGAGCGTGGCGTCCTCGATGTGCTTCTCGACCTGCAGGGCCGGCCCGAACCGGACGACCTCGATGTCCAGGTACTCGTCGATCGACTCGAGCTCCTCCCGCAGGGTCACGAAGTGCTGGTGGCTGCGCATCAGGCGCCGCAGCAGGCCCGACAGCTTCAGGATCAGCATGCGCGCGGTATCGGGCTCGGACCGGATGAGCGACGAGATCGACGTCAGCGTGTTGAACAGGAAGTGCGGGTTGATCTGACTCTTGAGCGACTCGATCTTGGCCGCCAGCAGCAGCGTCTCCTGTTCCTGCAGCCGGTGCTCGATGCGCGCGCTGTTCCAGATCTTGATCGGGGTCGCCACGGCGAGCACGGTGGCCAGGACCACCAGCGCGGTCATCCAGTGCGAGGGAGACCCCAGGTAGAACAGCCGATGGGCGCCGAACCGCGCGCCGAGCGCCTGGCGGAGCAGCTCGAGCGCGATCGGGGCCAGCAGCAGCAGGATCGGCCAGATCGTCTCCAGCCGACGCATCATCTGCCACAGGTGCTTGGGCAGATCGACGAAGACGAACGGCGTGAACTGCCAGATGACTTCCTTCGGGCAGGCCTCGCGCAGTCCGCCACCGGCGAAGCCGCATCCCACGGCGAACGGCATCGCGATGAATTCGCCCGCGATGAGGGCCGGCGTGCCGACGAGGACGCCGACGAGCGCCCCGGTATACGGGCCGGCCAGCAGGCCCGCCAGGAACGCGCCCTCGAGCGTCAGGTCGGCGGCGTTGTAGTTCAGGAGGACCCTGAAGACGACGCCCGCCATCAGGGGCACGCCGATGGCCAGGGTGAAGACCAGGCGGTCCACCCAGCCCCGCCGCTCGAAGATCAGGATGTGCCGGAAGCGTCGGTAGCGGGCCACCATCGTCGCCAGCACCGCCATCACGGCCAGCTTCACGATGAGCGTCGTCAGGAGGAACTGCTCCGCCGACAGAAAACGGGGTTCCTGGAGCACGGGCTCCATTGTAAGGCCCGGGCGGACCCGCCGGGCAGGCGGGCGGCGTGCAGGGCAGGGCTGTGCCGGGCAAAGGGCCTGTTATAGAATCAAGACATGATCGGTCCGCTTATCAAGGGGTTCGCGACCACCTGGCGTCACATGTTCAAGAAGCCGGTGACGGTGAACTACCCGTACGAGAAGGTGCCCGTGTTTCCCAAGTTCCGCGGGAAGCAGGTGCTGATGCGCGACGAGAACGGCCTCGAGAAGTGCGTGGCCTGCGGCCTGTGCTCGGTCGCCTGCCCGGCCGACGCGATTTACCTCGAGGCGGCCGAGAACGACGGGACGGTCCAGGCCGGCCCGCGTTATGCGAAGGTCTACCAGATCCACAAGACCCGCTGCATCTTCTGCGGGATGTGCGAGGAAGCGTGCCCTGTCTCCGCCATCTTCATGGGGAAGGACTACGAACTCGCCGTCTACAGCAAGGACGACTTCATCTGGGACAAGAGCGACCTGCTCGTCTCGGCGTCGCCGGGCGGCCAGGCGCCTTCCGGCCCCCCCCAGCCGCTAGGGTGAATTCACTCGTTGTTTCCAGGGAGCCGCAGGGGTATAGTGCCCGACGGCACCTGTGTCTGGGCGAGGTCCTGAGGAGCGTCTGCATGCCGCTGTTCGACCGGGAAGAGACTGAGTTCGGCACCGACGTCGCCACGGGTGTGCTGTCGCGCACGCCCGTCGAGAGCGACTTCGTCGAGCGGGTCTACGAGAATCTCTCGAGCGTCTACGACCTGACGTTCGGCCCCCTGCTGCACCCCGGCCGGCTGTTCGCCAAGGACCGCATGGGGATCAAGCCGGGCGACCGCCTGCTCGAGGTGGGCGTTGGCACGGGCATCAACCTGTCGCTCTATCCGGAGCACTGCCAGGTGACGGGCATCGACTTCTCGGCCCCGATGCTCGAGAAGGCCCATGAGCGCGTCGCGAAGAATGGCCTCAAGAACATCCGGCTCGCTGAAATGGACGCGGCGAGCCTCAAGTTCGCCGACAACTCGTTCGACGTCGTCTACGCGCCGTACGTCGTCAGCGTCGTGCCGGACCCGATTCCGGTCGTCCGGGAGATGCGCCGTGTCTGCCGGCCGGGTGGCAAGATCATCATCCTGAACCACTTCCTCAGCACGAACCCGATGATCAGGGCCGTCGAGCGCGCCATCTCGCCGCTCACGCTCTACATCGGCTTCAAGGCCGACCTCGACCTGCCGACGTTCCTGGCGCAGGCCGAGCTGAAGCCGGTCTCGATCGAGAAGGTCACGCTGCCCGTCTGGTCGCTGGTGACCTGTATCAAGGACTGACCCGCAATCCGGTTCGCCGCATTGCCACTGGCCGCCTTCGGGCGGCCAGTGCCGTTTTGGGCCGTCCTCGTGTCGGTCAGGCTTGGCGCGAGCGTTGCTCCCGGTAAGGCGATGACTCCAGTCCTCTTAACGTTCTTAACGTCTTTAACATCCTTGACAACGGCGGTGCTGACGTCGGCCAACGACCGCCGGGTCCCGACGATGCTCGGATGGACGCCCGGCGTGCGCACGCTCGTGCGCGGCCGGGTCCTGCCATGTGGGTGCGTGGCGGGTGTCTACGAAACGTGGAACAAGGCGATCGTGACGATCCTCGACGAACGCCACCCGGCCTGCGAGACGGCGGGCCACGTGACGCACGAAGTCCTGGCGCGGGAGGATCCGCCGGGCTGACGCCGGCGCTTCAGGCCTTGGCCTTCGGCCGGCCCCGCGGCTTCTTCGGCGGCTTGTCGAGCGCCTTCAGGATGATCTCGGCCGCGACGTCGGCCCCGTTCGTCTCCGGCTTCTTCTTCGGCTTCGGCTGCGCGAGCAGCTTGTCGATGTGCGACTCCCACTTCCCGTCGAAGAGGTCGTCGTGGTTGATGAACGCGTGCCGGAGGTACTTCGGGATCTCCTGGACCAGGACGTCGTACTCGGGGAAGTGCCCACGGGAGGTGTAGAGCAGCGCCGCGTCGTTGGCGATGCACTCGGCGATGATCCCGTAACCGGGCTTGGTGACCACCGCCTCCGAGGCGCCGACCAGGTCCTCGTAGCGGATGCCGGCGTCGTACATCGCCTCTTCGTTGATCGTGACGAGCGACCCCTTCCGCTCCACCGCGGGCGCGTCCTTCCGGGCGCGGCTCATCGGCGCGCTCGTCGTCACGACGACGTTGTACTTCTTGAACTTCGACAGCGCGGTGGTGTCGAGGCCGGGCAGGCCCACGCCACCGAACGACACCAGCACCAGCGGCTTGTCGGTCGGCAGCTTCAACGTCTTGCAGACCTCGTCGCGGGTCTTCGACGCGTGTCGCGCGATGAACGGGATGTCCTTGACGTTCGAGAACGCCTCGAACCCGGCCGACATCGGCAGCCGCAGCGCCATCGAGGCCTTGGCGTAGGCGCCGCGGATCGCCGGCAGCAGCGACGGCGCCAGCCGCACCCGCGGGTAGTCGGCGTAGATCCAGTCCCACGTGAAGTTGCCGAGGCCGACGGTCGGAATGCCCGCCGAGGCGCCGACGGCGAAGGCCAGCGGGGGGATGTCGGCGACGATCAGGCCGGCGCCGAGTTCCCGCAGCACGCGGGTCTCACTGGCCGCGCGCGTGACCAGGTCGCTGTGGAACGAGGCGGCCCGGCGGATGGAATCCGCCTCGTCGAGGCTGAGCGCGTCGAGCTGCACCACGCCGGTGTCGCACTCGAGCGTGCTGAACGCCACCTTGCCCTTGACCGTCAGGTCGAACAGCCAGCGGGGGGCCGACGTCCGGACGCCGATGCGGACCTCGGGTCGCCGGGCCAGGATGGCGTTGATGACTTCGATCGAGCGCGAGGCGTGCCCGAACCCGTGCCCTGACACGTAGAAGACGATTGCTGCTGCCAATCAGTGGACCTTCTCGTCGAACGCGACCTTGATCACCTGGTCGAGGGTTTCCACCGGCACGAAGGTCATGTCGCGCCGGAGGTCTTCAGGCAGTTCCGCCAGATCGGGCTCGTTCAGGGCCGGCAGGACGAACGTCCGGATCCCGAACCGCCGCGCCGCCAGGGCCTTCTCCCGTATGCCGCCCACCGGAAGCACGAGCCCGCTGAGCGTGATCTCGCCCGTCATGGCCACGTCCTGCCGGATCGGCTGGTTCTTCGCGGCCGACAGGATGGCCGTGGCCATCGTGACGCCCGCCGAGGGGCCATCCTTGGGGATCGCCCCCGCCGGCACGTGCACGTGCAGATCGTGCTTGGCCAGGAACTCGGGCGCGATGCCCAAGTCTGCCGCGCGCGACCGGATGTGGCTCAGCGCGGCCCTGGCCGACTCCTGCATCACGTTCCCGAGCTGGCCCGTCAGAATGATGTTCTGGTTCCCGCCCGGAAGCAAGGTCGCCTCGATGAACAGGACGTCGCCGCCGGTCTCCGTCCACGCGACGCCGGTGGCCACCCCGGGGCGTGAGGTCCGGAAGGCCGTTTCCTTCTTGAAGCGCGCAGGGCCGAGGTAGTCGTCCACCTGCGCCGCGTCGACGGCGGTGGCCGTGACCGGGCCGGCGTCGGCCGGCTGCGTGGCGATCCGCGCCGCCACCTTCCGGGCGATGGTCCCCAGCTGGCGCTCCAGGTTGCGGACCCCGGCCTCGCGGGTGTACTCGCTGACCACCGTCCGCACTGCGGCGTCGGTGATGTCGAGGGCGCCAGCGGGCAGTCCGTGATCGGCTATCTGCCTAGGAATCAAGTACTTCCTGGCGATATGAACCTTCTCGTCCTCGGTGTACCCGGCCAGATGGATCACCTCCATGCGGTCGAGCAGGGCCGGGTGGATCGTCCCCAGCTGGTTCGAGGTGGCGATGAAGAGGACGTGGGAGAGGTCCACCGGCACTTCCAGATAGTGGTCTCGAAAGGCGTGGTTCTGCGCCGGGTCGAGCACTTCGAGCAGGGCGGCGGCCGGGTCGCCCTGGTAGCCAGCGGCGATCTTGTCGATCTCGTCCAGCATGAACACCGGGTTCATCGAACCGGCCTGCTTGAGGGCCTGGACGATCCGGCCCGGGATCGCGCCGATGTAGGTGCGGCGGTGCCCGCGGATCTCCGCCTCGTCCCGCACCCCGCCGAGGGAGATGCGGACGAACTTCCGGGACATGGCTCGGGCGATCGACTGGCCCAGCGACGTCTTGCCCACGCCCGGCGGGCCGACGAAGCAGAGGATGGGCCCCTTCATGTCACCCTTCAGCTTCCGGACGGCCAGGTACTCGACGATGCGTTCCTTGACCTTGTCGAGGTCGTAGTGGTCCTCGTCGAGCACCGCCCTCGCTTCCACCGGGTCGATCCGATCGGCCGTCGTGGTGGACCAGGGGAGGTCGAGCACCCAGTCGATGTAGGTGCGCAGCATCTGGTACTCGGGCGACGAGCCCGACATGCGCCCCAGCCGGTCCACTTCGCGCATCGCGACCGTGTGGACGTTCTCCGGCAGCTTCGCGGCCGTGACGCGCCCGCGCAGTTCCCCGATCTCCTGGCCCTCGCCCTCGCCGAGCTCCTCCTGAATGGCCTTCATCTGCTGGCGGAGGTAGTACTGGCGCTGCGCGTCCGACATTTCCTGCTGCGCCTGCGACTCGATCTTGCCCTTCAGCTCGAGCAGCGACACCTCGCGCGTCAGCGCGTTGGCCACCGCCTGGAGCTTCCTGACGATGTCGTTCTCCTCGAGGATCGCCTGCTTGTCGGCGGCGCGGATGTCGAGCAGCGTCGCCAGCACGTAGGCCAGGCGCAGCGGGTCCTCGATGTTCATCACGACGCCGCGCAGCTCCTCGGACAGGCCGGCGGCCAGCGACAGGGCCTTCTCGATGAGCTCCTGAATCCGGCGGACGTGGGCGTCGACTTCGAGGGTCCGCTCGAACGCCTCGGGCATCGGGGTGACCTGCGCCCGCATGGAGGTCCCGGTCCGTGTGACCACGTCGGCCCGGACGCGGGCCATCCCCTCGATGATGATGTTGATGCCCCCGCCGGAGGCCTTGGCCATCTGGCGGACCACGCCGACCGTGCCGACCCGGCGGACGTCGTCGGGGCCGGGGTCCTCCTTGTCGTTGTCCTGGAGGACGAGCAAGATCAGCCGGTCCGTCGCCAGGGCCCGGTTGACCGTTTCGATGGACACGGGGCGGTTGACCGCAATCGGCTGCAGCGTCAGCGGAAACGCCACCGTGCTGCGGAGCGGCAGGACCGGAAGTTCTGAGGGAAGCGCGGGGGGTGTCGGATCGGCCATCTCTGGCGAGCCACAGTGTATCAGGCCGACGTTCGTTGTAGGCTACCGATGTGGATGAGCGCCAGTTCTTCACGGAGAAGCCCGAACAGCGTCCGGCCCGGTTCCAGTGCCCCCGGTGCCGCCGCACGAACGACTACACCATCCGGTGGATCAGGCGGACCCGGAAGCCCCAGATTCCCCCCGGGGCCGACGAGCGCGACCGGGCGATGTTCGCGAAGGTGAAGGACCACCTGATCCGGGTGGACGACGACGTGACCTGTCCATCCTGCCGGAGACGGTTCGAAATCCCGTCGCACCGGGCCCTGGTGTTCCTGGAAGAGCTCGAAGGACTGCCTCAGGACGACTACGACGAGTGAGCCCCCGGGGGCGCGTGCGGAGGCCGAAATGCTGCACTATACTGCCCGCCTGACCGCGATGCGACTGGTGGAACGGGTCCGTTCGTTCTCGACGGGCAAGGCCGCGGTGGCCAGCGCCGTGCTCGCCGGGGCTGCGTTGGCGCTCGGTGGTGCGCTGCTGGCGGCCCAGGGGGCCGGCCGGCCAGCTGCGCCGCGGGGGCCCCTCGAGGCTGCCACGGTGGCATTCGAGGGAGGGCGGTACGACGAGGTGGCCACGCTCCTCGGGAGCGCCGCCGACCCTCCCGCCCAACTCCTCAAGGCCCGCGCTTCCATCGCCAGGGGCCGCTACGACGAGGCCGAAAAGGCGCTGTCCGGGCTGGTCGCCGCCGATCCGACCGGGGACGAGGCCCTCGAGTTGGGCCTGTTGCAGGCGTATCTCGGCCGGCGTCCCCAGTCGCGGCAGACGCTGCAGCGCCTGGTCGACGGGTTGCGGCCCCGGACCGCCGCCGACCTGGCGCGCCTCGGCCGGGCGTCCCGGGCGCTGGGCGAGTACAAGCGAGCCAACGAGTTCTTCCGCGACGCCAGTCGGATGGCTCCGGCCGACGCCGCGGTCAACACCGCCTGGGGCGAGCTGTTCTTCGAGAAGTACGACAACGGCGAGGCGGTCAAGTCGTTCCAGGCGGCGCTGAAGACGGACGACAACTACGCGCCCGCGCGCCTGGGACTGGCGCGGGTCGCCGTCGAGGGCAACCCGCCGGCCGCGAAGGAGGCGATCGAACGGCTCCTGAAGGCCAATCCGAATCTCGTCGCCGCGCACCTCGTCCTCGCCGAGATGGCGCTCGACGACCGCCGGCGCGATGACGCGCGCACGGCCATCAAGGCCGCCCTGGCGACCAACCCCAACAGCCTCGAGGCCCGTGCGCTCGACGCGGCCATCGCCGTGCTCGAGGCCCGTACCGCCGAGTTCGAGGCCCAGGTGCGCGACGTGCTGCGGATCAACCCGCTCTACGGGGAGATCTACCGCGTCGTCGGCGATCATCTGGCCCGCAACTACCGGTTCGACGAGGCGGCCGACATGGTCCGGCGCGGTCTGGCCATCGACGACGCCAACAGCCGCGCGCACGGCGATCTCGGCATGCACCTGCTGCGCACCGGCGACGAGGCCGGGGCGCGGCGCGCGCTCGAGCGGGCGTTCAAGGACGACCCGTACAACCGGTACACGTTCAACTCGCTCGACCTGCTCGACCGTCTGGACAAGTTCGAGACCATCCGCGACGGCGACATCGTGATCCGCTTCCACCCGGACGAGGCCGCGGTGATGCGCGAGCACGCGCTGCCGCTGGCCAAGGAGGCGCTGGCGACGCTGTCGAAGCTCTACGAGTTCACGCCGCAGGGGCCCATCCTGGTCGAGATGTTCCCGCGCCACGACGACTTCGCGGTGCGCACCGTGGGCCTGCCCGGCATGGTCGGCGCACTCGGCGCCTGCTTCGGACGGGTGGTGACGCTCGACTCGCCGAAGGCGCGGCCGCCAGGCGACTTCAACTGGGGCGAGACGCTGTGGCACGAGATGGCCCACGTGTTCACCCTGCAGTTGTCGAACAACCGGGTGCCGCGCTGGCTGACCGAGGGGATGTCCGTCTGGGAGGAGCGGAGGGGCCGTCCCGAGTGGGGACGTGAGTCCGATCTGTCGTTCGCCCGCGCGCTCGAGGCGGGCAAGGTGCTGAAGCTCGAGACGCTCAACGACGGCTTCTCCGATCCGCGGACCATCTCGCTGGCCTACTACCAGGCGTCGCTCGTCGTCGACTACCTGGCCGGCACTTACGGCGAGCCGAAGCTTCGCGCGTTGCTGCGCGCCTACGGCCGCGGCCTCGAGACCGACGCCGCCCTGAAGGACGCCTTCGGCGTCACGATGGCGGAGATCCAGACGGGCTTCGACGCCCGGATCGCCCGCGATTACGCCGGTATCGTCGCCGCGCTGAAGGGGCCCGAACTCAAGGAGGGCATGTCGCTCCAGGAACTGCGGGCGCTGGCAGAGAGCAATCCCGGCAGCTTCGGCGTCCAGATGTCCCTGGGCGTGGCCCTGCAGAAGGCTGGCGAGAAGGCCGGCGCCATCCAGGCGTTCGAGAAGGCGGCAGGACTCGTGCCGACGGCGATCGGCGACAACAGCCCCCACACCCGGATCGCGGCGATCGCGATCGAGCAGGGCGACACGGCGCGCGCCATGCGGGCACTGGACGCCGCGCTGCAACGAGACCCGTCGGCGCTCGAGGCCGCGCGGCAGCTCGCGAAGCTGGCGACCGAGCGCGGCGACCTCGCGCGCGCGGAGGACGCCTACCGGCGCGCGGTGGCCGTGGACCCCTTCGACAACCCGTCGCAGACCGGTCTGGGCCGCCTGGCGCTGCAGCGCAAGGACGCCCCGGCCGCCGTTCCGGCGCTCAAGGCGGCGCTGGCGACCAACCCGCCCGATCGCGCCTCGGCGCACGTCGACCTGGCCGAGGCCTATCTCTTGTCCGGACGTCCGGCGGAGGCGCGCACGGAAACGCTCGCGGCGCTCGAGATCGCGCCGTCCTTCGAGCGCGCGCAGGACCTGCTGCTCAGGCTGATCGACGCGCGCGCGGGCGCGGAGTAGCGCGCGGATCCGCGCGGCGGGGGTCAGGGCAGGTCGGCGTCGTCCCACCACTCGACGCGCGCACGTTCGGGCCGGCGGAACAGGAAGACTCCCGCAGCACCAGCCGCGAAGCCGGCGGCGTGCGCCCAGAACGCGATCCCGCCCACCGACTGTCCGCGTGACACGGCGGCGAGTGAGCCCAGCCCGTTGACGAACTGCATCAGGAACCAGATCCCGAGGAAGAAGATGGCGGGGATTTCCACGATCTGGATGAAGATGAACGGGATCAGCGTCACGATGCGCGACTGCGGGTAGAGCACGAAGTAGGCGCCCATTACGCCGGCGACGGCGCCGCTGGCGCCGACCATGGGGACCGCCGAGTCCGGATCCGTCCACGCCTGCGCCAGCGCGGCCGCGACCCCGCACAACAGGTAGAAGCTCAGAAATCGGCCGTGGCCCATGCGGTCTTCGACGTTGTCGCCGAAGATCCACAGGTAGAGCATGTTGCCGCCGACGTGCAGCAGCCCGCCGTGAAGGAACATCGACGTGGCGACGTTCACCCACGAGAAGCTCACCGGGGTGAGGCCCCACGCCAGCAGCCACGCCGTGGCGCCCGCCTCCCCGAGCGAGGACTGGTAGACGAACACCAGCGCGTTGACGACGATGAGTGACACCGTCACGTACGGTGTCGTGCGGGACGGGATGACGTCGCGGAGCGGAATCATGCGGGTCTGCCCGGCGGGAGCGCTCCCGGCCGGCGCTGATAGTACAGTACACCCCGGAGCGTCGATGACCTGCACAGGCTGTGGAACCGAGATCGCCGACAAGGCCCTCATCTGCTATCGCTGCGGACGGGCCACCGTGGAGCCCCGCGTGGCGCCTCCCGCGGAGGGCTCGATCTTCGAGCCGGCGCCGCGCTCCCGGTGGCCGGTCGTCGTCGGCGTGCTGGTTCTGGTGGCCCTGGTCGTGGCCGCCTGGGCGCTGCTCCGGTGATCCGTCGTCCATGAGCCGCGGCATCTGGCAGGGGCTGGCCGCGTACGCCATCTGGGGGCTCTTTCCCCTCTACTGGAAGCAGTTCAGCCACGTCCCGGCGATCCAGACGATCGCGCACCGCATCCTCTGGTCGTTCCTCGCGCTCGTCGTGCTGCAGGTGGCGACGCGCCCGTCCGGCGCCTCCGTCGTGCGCCCGTCCGCAAAGGCGATGGGCCTGCTGGCCCTGGCCGCGGCGCTCATCGGCGCCAACTGGTTTCTCTACGTCTGGGGCGTCAACGCGGGCCTCGTGCTGCAGACGAGCCTCGGCTATTTCATGACACCGCTCGTCAACGTGCTGCTGGGCGTGGCGGTGCTGCGCGAGCGGCTCCGCCCGCTGCAGTGGGCCGCCGTGGGCGTGGCTGCCGCGGGGGTGAGCTACCTGACCATCGCGGTCGGAACCCTGCCGCTGGTCGCGCTCGGCCTGGCGTTCAGCTTCGGCAGCTACGGGTTGGTCAAGAAGCAGGTGGCGCTGCCGTCGCGCGAGGGGTTGCTCCTCGAGACGGCCGTGCTGGTCGCGCCCGCAGGCCTGTTCCTGCTGCTCGCTCACCTGCAGGGGACCGGAGCGTTTCTGCGCACCGGGGCCCTGACCGATCTCCTGCTCGTCGGCGGCGGCGTGGTGACGATCGTGCCGCTGCTGCTGTTCGCCTCGGCCGTGCGACGCGTGCCGCTCTCGGTCGTCGGCCTGCTGCAGTACGTCTCTCCGACCATCCAGTTCGCGATCGGCATTCTCGTGTACGCAGAGCCCTTCACCCACGTGCAACTGATCGGGTTCTCGACGGTGTGGGTGGCGCTGGTGCTCTTCGGCGTGGACGGGCTCCGCGCGTCGCGTCAGCCCGTCTTGGGCGCTTGGGAAGCCCCGCGCCGGTCGCCATGATCCCCGCGGCTTTCGGGGGAGCGCCAATCCGGTGGCGTTCCCAACCCTCTACAACAAGGGCGTCCGAATCACCCAGGCGCCGGGCTACGCGTCCTGGGCGGCGCCCGGGCGGAGGAGCGATCCGCGCCGGGAAAGGAGCCCCGCTAGAACGCGTCGCCCAGGTACGGCAGCAGTCGCCCGAAGACGATCACGCCCAGCCAGAGGCACATCGAGGTGCCGCCGATCAACTTGGCTGCCAGCGGGGCGTCGTCGCCGGGCCCGAGTCGGAGGACGACGTCCGACACCCCGGTCAGGTAGAAGATCCCCGCGTTGACCCCTGCGAGGATGAGGAAGGCCATCTTCAGCAGGAACGCGACGTTCGAGATGTACTCGAGGGGCGCGAACGGATTGCCCGCGACGAACATCACCCCCGTGACCAGGTTGATCACGAAGCCGCCCAGCCCCCACTGGACGAAGCGGTGCAGCGGACGCGCGGGGATGCTGCGTGCAAGCCCCAGCATCCGCAGGTCGAGCAGCCCGATGGTGCCGAGCAGCGTTGCCATCCCGATGAAGTGGAGGACTTCGCAGGCCGGCCACGCCCACGCGTGGGCGTTCATGTAGCCGGGCAGCCCGCTGCTCTGGAGCCACGCGACGGCGCCATTGATGTCCACTTCGGTTCCCTCTGCCTGCCCCTCTAGCGGAAGAAGCCGTAGGCGGTCAGCCGTCCCGTCACGATCGCCAGCGTCCAGGCGGCCAGGGACGCCAGGGCGAGCGCGCGGGCGCTGCCGTGGAACGTGTCGCGATCGAGGCGCGCGTCCTGCGGCCGGAAGACGAGGGTGTTCAGCCGCACGATGGCTCCGGTCCCGGCCAGGATGCACGCCATCTTCACGAAGAAGACGGGGTCGCGGAGCATCTTCGACGCCTCGGCGCACAGCAGCCCCAGGCCCGACAGGGCGTTGAGCCAGAAGCCGAGGTACATGACCGGAAGGAACCTCGCCATCGGCCTGAGGGGCACGTCGCTGGCGAATCCGAGGATCCGCACGTCCACGGCGCAGCTGATCCCGACGAGGAGGGCCAGCCCGACGCCGTGCAGGGTCAGCAGCGTCGGGTAGACCCACAGCGACTCCCGCACCAGCGCCCCGACCGCGCTCTGCTCGATCGCGTTGACGAGCTCCACCGCGCCTGCCCGGTGCTGCTAGAAGGCGATTCCCAGGAACGCCAGCATCCGGCCCCAGAAGAGGACGCCGGCCCACAGGAACAGCGAGAAGAAGCCGACCAGTTTCGCGCCCGCAGGTGCGTCTTCGCCGGGGCCCAGCGTCTCGACCGCCTGGTAGATCCCGGACGTGTAGAAGACGCCGATGTTCAGGCCGGCCAGGGCGAGGAACAGCATCTTGAACCAGAACACGCCGTTCGGCAGGTACTGAGAGGGTGCCGCCACGACGAAACCCAACCCGGTGACGGCCGTGATGCCGAACCCCACGAGGCCGAAGGCGAGCATCCGGTGCAGCGGCACGATGGACATGTTCTTCGCCACGCCCAGCATCCGCAGGTCGAGCGTCAGCGCGAAGCCGACCAGCATCGCCATCCCGACGAAGTGGAAGATTTCACAGCCCGGGAAGATCCACCGGTGGTCGATGATGTACTCGGACAGGGCGGTGCTCGAGAGCCATACCGAGACGGCTTCCATGGTCTGCTTCATCGCCTCACCCCTCGAGCAGGCCCGCCACGGGGCCGAGATAGGCCGTCAGACGCCCTGCAGCGATGGCGCCGAACCAGCACGCGAAGGAGGCCAGGGCGAGCATGCGGCCCGTCCCGTCGACCGGGGCATCGCTCGAGGCCAGCGCGCTCGAGAACACCCCGCGCTCGATGCGCCGCAACAGGACGATCGCCGCGACGACGAACCCGAGTTTCACCCACATCACCGGGTTGACGACCATCGTCGTCGCGTCCGCCGCGACCAGCACGACGCCCGTGACCGCGTTGACCGCGAAGCCCGCCCACATCAGAGGAAAGAAGCGGGCCACCGGGGCAATGGTGCGTCCAGGGGACGCACTGAGGACCAGTGCGTTGGCAATCGCGTTGATGCCCACCAGGACGGCGAGCCCGGCCGTGTGGAGCGTGATGAACGCCGGATAGGCGAGCAGACTGTCGGACTCGCGAACCCATTGGCTGAACGCCGTGTTGTTGATGGACTGGAGTAGTTCCATGTCCGGCGCTTCGTGCAAGCCGCCGGCCATCGCCCGGCGATCGGGCCGGATCGTCGATGATGCGCCGTCTTCGGCGCGATCGGCCCGGAGGCACGTTGGCCGTTCCCTCGGATCGGCTGGGAAAAAACTCACGGCGCGGAGGCGCACGCGCGAGATAGTCCGCATTCCTCGACGCCGAGCGCCGCCGCGCGCCCACGCGCTGAAGTTCATCGCGGCCACGTCGATTGACGCGGGTGGACGCCGCGAGGGCCAGATGCGCGGCGAGGAGAACCACGATGCACAGACCGCGTCCGCGACCGACCGGCGTCGAGCGCACCTTCGACGAGGACGAGATCATCGTCAGCAAGACCGATCTGACCGGCAAGATCACCTACGCCAACGACGTGTTCCTGCGCGTGTCCGGATACGCGGAGCACGAGATCCTCGGCCAGCCGCACAGCCTGATCCGCCACCCCGAGATGCCGAGGGCGGTGTTCAAGCTGCTCTGGGACACGCTCGGCACCGGCCGGGAGATCTTCGCCTACGTGAACAACCTCGCCTGCAACGGCGACAACTACTGGGTGCTGGCGCACGTCACGCCGAGCGTCGGCCGCGACGGGCGCGTCGTCGGGTACCACTCCAACCGGCGCGTGCCCGACCGCGCGGCGGTCGCGGTCGTCGACGGCCTCTACGCCCAGCTGCGCGAGGAGGAGCGCCGGCACGCCGACAGAGCGACGGGCCTCGACCGGTCGGCGGCCCTTCTCGCACGGGCGCTCGCAGACCGCGGCCTGGCCTACGACGAATTCGTCTTCTCGCTCGCCCCACAGCAGGTGTGAACATGACCACAGCCCTACTGGATACGCCACGCGTGCCTCGGGGACGCTCCACCGCGCCGACCGACGACGTGGACGCCCTGCGCGAGGAACTCGCGTTCCTGCGCGCCGTGATCCGGCGAACCGCCGACGCTTGCGAGTCTGCGGCCCAGGGCGACCTCGAGGCCCGTGTGCTCGACTTCGAGCATCCGGGTGACGGGGGACGCCTGATGCGCTCCGTCAACCGCATCCTGGACGTGTCGGACGCGTTCGTGCGCGAGGCCACGGCGTCACTCGAGCACGCCAGCAACGCGAGGTTCTTCCGGCGCGTGCTGCTGCGGGGCATGCCCGGTTCGTACCGGCACGCCGCCGTCGTGATCAACCGGGCCACCGACGCCATGGCCGCGCAGGCCCGGGAGCTCCAGGCGACCCGGTCCCGGCAGCTCGCGTTCGCCGACCAGTTCGAGGCGACGATCAGGACGGTCGTCGCCACGCTGGCGGCCTCGGCCACCGAGATGCAGGCCACTGCCCGGTCGCTGGCGGCGACGGCCGAGACGACCGCCGATCAGGCCAACTCCGTGTCGGCGACGGCGGTGCAGACCGCGTCGAGCGTGCAGACGGTCGCGGCCGCGGCCGAGGAACTGACCGGCGCCATCGGCGAGGTCAGCCGCCGGGTGAACGAATCGGCGGCGCTCGCGGCTCAGGTCAGCGACGCGGCATCGACGACCGACGCCACGATGGCGCGGCTGTCGGAGATGTCGCAGCAGATCGGCCGGGTCACCAAGCTCATCACGCAGATCGCGGCGCACACGAAGCTGCTGGCGCTGAACGCGACGATCGAGGCGGTGCGCGCCGGCGACGCCGGCCGCGGTTTCGCGGTGGTGGCCTCGGAGGTCAAGACGCTGGCCCAGAGTACGGCCACGGCGACCGACGAAATCTCGCGGCACATCCAGCAGGTGCAGACGGCCACGCGCGACGCGGCGGGCGCGATCACGGGGATCGCCCGGACCGTCGAGCAGTTGAAGCGCGAGGAGGCGGCGATCGCGGCCTCGGTCCGGGAGCAGGGGGCGGCCACGAAGGAGATCAGCCGGAACATCCACGAGGCGGCCAACGGCGCCGACAGCGTCGGGCGGAGCATCGTGCACGTCAGTACGGCCGTGGACGAAACGCGCAGCGCCGCGTCGCAACTGCTCGCGGCGGCGGGGGAGCTGTCGCAGCAGTCGGAGACCCTGATGACGGGCGTCGACCAGTTCCTGGCCCTGATTCGCTCCGAGGGCGGCGGGCCAGCCGGGGATGGCGCCGGGCGCTAGCGCGCCAGCGGCGCCGTGAGCGCGCGTTCGATGTCGGGCAGGGCGGCGAGGACGACCTCGCCCACCACCTGCAGGCTGCGCGCCGAGACGTGCGCGACGTCGTCCTGCGCGGTGTGCCAGGTCGGGTTGTCGAGGTCGATGATGTCGACGGCCGGCACGCCCGCCCGCAGGAACGGCACGTGGTCGTCCTCGATGGTCGTCAGGTCGTTCGAGAACGTGCCGCGGTGGCCGAGCCGCGTGGCCGCGTTCCAGACGATGTCGACCAGCCACGGCGTCGAGTTGGCGTCGCGGCGGATCGTGAGATCGCGGTCGCCGATCATGTCCAGCAGCACCAGGGCCTTTACGCCAGCCAAGGTCCCGGCCTGTTGCGCTGCCTGGACGTAGTGGCGGCTCCCGTAGGTGTTGTCGAGGCCCTGCCAGTCCCAGTTCACGGCCTCTTCGCCGTCCAGGAACAGGAACTCGATGGTGAGCTCGCGGGGGGGGCCGGCCAGCGCGCGGGCGAGTTCCAGCAGCGCCGCCGTCGAGGACGCGCCGTCGTTGGCGCCCACGAACGGGAAGCCGGGCGAGCGCTTCGTGTCGTAGTGGCTGGCCAGCACGATCCGGTCGGGGCGCCGCCCAGGGATGGTCGCGATCAGGTTGACCATCGCGACCGGCCCGGCCGGCGTCGTGGCCGTGAACGCCTGCTCCCGTGCCTGGAGTCCGGCGGCCTTGAGCTGCTCGACGATGTACTTGCGGGCGCCGGCCAGCGCCGCGGACCCAGCGGGGCGGGGGCCGAAGGCCACCTGCTTCTGCAGGTGCGCCCACGCGCGGGCGCCGTCGAACGCCGGCGGTCGCCTGGCGTCGGCCGGTGCCGGCCGTGCACCGGCCCTGGCCGTGCCAGCCTGGGCGGCCCCGGACGGCGGTTCGGCGTCTGCGCCGCGGGCCGGCATGTTGCCACAGGCGAGCATGCCGGCGACCACGGCGCCGAGGGCCGCGCCGCGCAGCGGGGCAGCCACGACCGTCAGCCCCGCTGGTCGCGCGGCACGTAGTCGCGCCTGCTCGCGCCGATGTAGAGCTGCTTGGGACGGGCGATCTTCTGCTCCGGGTCGAGCAGCATCTCCTCCCACTGCGCGATCCAGCCGGCCGTCCGCGGGATCGCGAACAGCACGGGGAACATCTCCACCGGGAAGTTCATCGCCTGGTAGATCAGGCCCGAGTAGAAGTCGACGTTCGGATACAGCTTGCGCGTGACGAAATACTCGTCCTGGAGTGCGATGCGCTCGAGCTCCAGCGCGATGTCGAGCAGCGGGTTGCGGCCCGTCACTTCGAACACCGCGTCGGCCGTCCGCTTGATGATCTTGGCCCGCGGGTCGTACGACTTGTAGACCCGGTGCCCGAAGCCCATCAGGCGCCCTTCGCCAGCCTTCACGCGCTTGATGAAGCCCGGGATGTTCTCCACGCTGCCGATTTCGGTGAGCATCCGCAGGACCGCCTCGTTCGCGCCCCCGTGCAGCGGGCCGTAGAGGGCGGCGGCCGCGCCGGCCATGGCGGAGTAGGGGTCGACGTGCGAGCTGCCGATGCCTCGCATCGCGCTCGTGCTGCAGTTCTGCTCGTGGTCGGCGTGCAGGATGAACAGCACGTCGAGCGCCCGCTCGAGCACCGGGTGCACCTTGTACTTCAGCTCGGTCATCCGGAACAGCATGTTCAGGAAGTTGCCGGTGAAGCTGAGGTCGTTGTCGGGAATGTTGTACGGGCGCCCGATGCTGTGACGGTAGGCATAGGCGGCGATCGTCGGCACCTTGGCGATCAGCCGGTGGATCTGCTTCTTTCGCGACTTCTCGTCGAAGATCTGCTTGGCGTCGGGGTAGAAGGTCGAGAACGCGCCGACGGTGCTGAGGAACACGCCCATCGGGTGTGCGTCGTACTGGAACCCTTCCATCAGCTTCTTGATGTTCTCGTGCAGCATCGTGTGAAGCGTGATCTGGGTCGTCCACTCCTTCAGCTGCGCCTCGGTCGGCAGCTCTCCGAAGAGGATCAGGTAGGCCGTCTCCAGGTAGGTGGAGTGCTCGGCCAGCTGCTCGATCGGGTAGCCGCGGTACTCGAGGACGCCCCGGTCGCCGTCGATGTACGTGATCCGGCTCCGGCAGGCCGCCGTGTTCATGTACGCGGGGTCGTAGCTACACAGGCCGTGGATGTCGTCGTCGCCAGTCTTGATCTGGCGCAGGTCGGTGCCCTTGATGGCGCCGTCCTTGATGGGGATCTCGTACTGCTTACCCGTGCGGTTGTCCGTGATCGTCAGCGTGTCGGCCATAGGAGCAGAATCGAAGGATTAGTGAGCGTCGGCGTCGATGTCCTCGGATGGAAGCGGCTCGCCAGCGATCCGGTACCGGCCCTCGGCCCAGCGGGCCAGGTCTTCGTTCCGGCACCGCTCGCTGCAGAAGGGCTTCCACCGGCCGTCCTCGGGACGCCGGCAGCACAGTACGCACAGCCGAGCCTCGCCCATCCGGCACATTGTACAGCGTGTCGTGGCCGGCGCGGCCGGGGGTTTTCCCCCGGTCAGTCCTTGGGCGTGACGATCTTGTCAGACTTGTCCGTCGAAGGGCCGTGGTGCCGGACGTCGAGGGCCGAGACCATGAAGATCACGTCCTCGGCCACGTTGGTCGCATGGTCGCCGATGCGCTCGATGTGGCGGGACACCAGAATCAGGTCGAGGGACGGCTCGACGGTCCGGGGATCCTGGAGCATATAGGTGAGCAGTTCCCTGAAAACCTGTGTCTTGAGGCCGTCCACCCGGTCGTCCTCGTTGAGGACGTGCTGCGCCAAGGCCACGTCCCGCCGGACGTACGCGTCCAGCGCGTCCCGCAGCATCGCCTGGGCAATGTCCCCCATCACAGGGATGTCGATCAGCTTCTTGACCGGGGCATGGGCCGCGTAGCGCTTGGCGGCCTCGGCGATGTTGACGGCCAGGTCGCCCACTCGCTCGAGATCGGTATTGATCTTCACCGCCGCCACGATGGTGCGCAGGTCGGTGGCCATCGGCTGATAGAGGGCCAGCAGCCGGAAGCACCGGTTGTCGATCTCGATGTGGAGCTGGTTGATGGCCTCGTCGCCGGCCAGCACCTTCTCGACGAGGGCCGTGTCCCGGGCGACCAGGCCCTGGACCGCGGAGCGGACCTGTTCCTCGGCCAGGCCGCCCATCTCGAGCAGCCGGCCCTGGAGGGCTTCGAGTTCTTCCTGGAAGTGCGGGACGGTGCGTTCCACTAGCCGAATCTCCCTGTGACGTAGTCCTCGGTCAGCTGCTCGGCCGGCGCCGTGAAGATCTTCTCGGTCCGGTCGAACTCGACGAGCCGCCCCAGCCAGAAGAAGGCGGTGTAGTCCGAGACGCGGGCGGCCTGCTGCATGCTGTGGGTGACGATGACGATGGTGTACGACTGCTTCAGGTCGTAGATCAACTCTTCGATGCGCTGCGTCGCGATGGGGTCGAGGGCCGAGGCCGGCTCGTCCATCAGCAGGATGTCCGGCCGGATGGCCAGGGCCCTGGCGATGCAGAGGCGCTGCTGCTGCCCCCCCGAGAGGGCCAGTGCGGACGCGTGGAGCCGGTCCTTGACCTCGTTCCACAGGGCGGCCTGCTTCAAGCTCTCCTCGACGCGATCGGCGAGGGCCGACCCGCTGCCGGCCATCCCGTTGATCCGGAGGCCGTAGGCGATGTTCTCGAAGATCGACTTCGGGAAGGGGTTCGACTTCTGGAAGACCATCCCGACCTTCCGGCGGAGCGCCACGACGTCCTGGTCGGGGGCGTAGATGTCCCGTCCGTCGACGAGGACGCGGCCCTCGACTCGCGTGCCCGGGATGATGTCGTTCATCCGGTTCAGTGTGCGCAGGAACGTGCTCTTGCCGCAGCCCGAGGGGCCGATGAACGCCGTCACGACGTTGGGAGTGAGCTCGACCGAGATGTCCTGCAGCGCCCGGGTCTTGCCGTAGTAGAAGTTCAGCCCCCTGGCATCGATCTTCGGGACGCGCGGCGGCCCTGCGGCCGGTTGGGGCCGCTGGACCAGGTGTGCGAGCGAGGCGAGCTGAGGAGACGTGGATGGGGTCGTCATCACAGGTTCTTCTGGTACCGGTCGCGCAGCCAGATGGCCGACGCGTTCATCGCCATCAGCAGCGCCAGCAGGACGAGGATGCCCGCCGCGGCGTTGGCGCGGAACTCCACCTGCGGCCGTGACACCCAGTTGAAGATCTGGATGGGCAGCACCGTGAACGCCGACCACAGGCTGTCGGGCGCGAACGGCACGTAGGTCAGGGCGCCGATGGTGATGAGCGGCGCCGTCTCTCCGACCCCGCGCGACAGCGCGAGGATGAGTCCCGTCAGGATGCCGGGCGTCGCCACCGGCAGCACCTGGTGCCAGATCGTCTGCCACTTGGTGGCGCCGAGCGCATAGGACCCCTCGCGCAGGGACGGGGGTACGGCCCGCAGCGCTTCCCGTGTCGAGAGGATCACGACCGGCAGCGCCAGCAGGGCCAGCGTCGAGGCGCCGGCCAGCACGCTCCGGCCCATGCCCATCGCCCGGACGAACAGACCGAGCCCGAGCAGGCCGTAGATGACCGACGGGACGGCGGCGAGGTTGGTGATGTTCAGCTCGATGATTCGCGCGGTGAGGCTCTTGCCGCCGTACTCCTCGAGGTAGATGGCCGCGCCCACCCCGACCGGCACGGCGAGGGCGGCCGTCACGACCATCACGAGGACGCTGCCGGTGAGCGCGTGCCAGATCCCGGCCTGGGAGGCGCGCCGCGACGGGAACCCCGTCAGGAAGTCGTACGACACCCGGGCGTGGCCGTCCAGCCAGACGTCGGCCACGAGCGCGGCCAGCGCGGCGAGCGCGACGAGGAGGACGGCGAGCGCCGCTACCTGGAAGGCGGCGTCGAGCCGCCGCCGCCGTACGATGGAGCGGGCGAGTGGGTCGCTCACGAGTAGTCCTCCCGGAAGCGCTCGCGCAGCCAGGCACTCGCCAGGTTCAGCAGGAAGGTGCCCGCGAAGAGCAGCATGCCGACCGCGAAGATCGTGCGGTACTCGAGCGTCCCCTGTGGCGTGTCGCCCAGGCTGACCTGGACGATGTAGGCGGTCATCGTCTCGACCGGGACGAACGGACTGGCCGTCAGGCGCGGCTGCTGGCCGGCCGCGATCGCCACGATCATCGTCTCCCCGATGGCCCTCGAGATGCCCAGGATGAACGCCGCCGTGATGCCGGAGAAGGCCGCTGGGACGACGACGCGCAGGCTGGTCTGCATCCGCGTGGCGCCCAGGGCGTAGGACGCCTCGCGGAGCCCGCGCGGCACGCCCCGCATCGCGTCCTCCGAGAGCGAGGACACCAGCGGCAGGATCATCAGGCCCATCACGATGCCCGGACCCAGCGCGTTGAACCCGGCCAGGCCCGGCAGCAGGCGCTGGAGCAGCGGGGTGACGAACAGCAGGGCGAAGTAGCCGTAGACGACGGTGGGCACGCCGGCCAGCAGTTCCAGCGTCGGCTTGACGACCCGTCGCAGTCGCGCGTCGGCATACTCACTGAGGTAGATGGCGCTCAGCAGTCCCATCGGCAACGCGACGGCCATCGCGATGGCCGAGACGAGGACCGTGCCGGCCACCAGCGGCAGCACGCCGAACCGCGGCGTGGCGAAGAGCGGCGTCCACTCCGTCCCGAACAGGAACTCGCCGATCGGCACCTCGCGGAGGAACCCATACGTTTCCACCGCGAGGACGGTCACGATGCCGACCGTGGTGCCGACCGAAACCAGGGCGCACAGGAAGAGGCCCCATTCGATCAGGGGCTCCACCCGTTTCATCGCTCGCGGGCGAGCAGCGCGTCGAGTGTCATGCCGACCTGCGACCCGCCCGTGCCGAAGGCCGTGCCCGTCTTCCGGGCAGCGAAGTGCGCCTTGGCCAAGTCGTAGATCTGCGGGGTCAGCTCGACGTAGCCCACCTCGCGAATCAGTTCCGGCGAATCGAAGTAGCGGGCGACGAACGACTGGATCTCCGGGCGGTCGGCGGCCGTGCGGGCCACGTACAGGAACAGCGGGCGCGACAGCGGCTGGTACGTTGCGCTGCGCACCGTGTCCGGTGCCGGCGCGACCGGCCCGTCGCCGTTCTCCTTCTTCCCGTCGTCGATCGGCACGAGCTTCAGCGCGCCCTTGTTGGCCTCGACGTAGGCCAGCGGCAGGAAGCCGAGTGCGCCCTCGTCGCCGCTCACGCCCTGGACGATCACGTTGTCGTCCTCGCTCGACGTGAAGTCGCCCCGGCTCGCGCCCTCCTTCCCGACGATGGCCTCGGTGAAGTAGTCGTAGGTGCCGGAGTCGACGCCGGCGCCGAACAGGTGAATCTCCCGGTTCGGCCACGACGAGCGGATCTGGTTCCAGCGCGTGACCTTCCCCTGCGCCTCGGGCGCCCAGAGCGTCTTGAGTTCGGCGACCGTCATCGACGCCGTCCAGGTGTTCTTCGGGTTGACCACGATCGCCAGCCCGTCGTACGCGATGGGCAGTTCGATGTACTCGATGCCCGCCTTCTGGCAGGCCTCGATCTCGGTGGCCTTGATCGGCCGGGAGGCGTCGCTGATGTCCGTTTCGGCGCGGCAGAACTTCTGGAAGCCGCCCCCGGTGCCGGAGACGCCGACGGTGACCCTGACGGTCGGGTTGGCCTTCTGGAACTCCTCGGCCACGGCCTCGCTGATAGGGAACACGGTGCTCGAGCCGTCCACCTTGATCATGGCGGGCGCGGCCGTGGTGGCGGGCGCCGCCTGTCCGGACGGCTGGCCGCCGCCGCATGCGGCCAGGACCAGCACGGCGAGCGCGGTACCGGCCTGCGCTCCGAATCGAATCGTTGACTGCGTCATGATCGCCACGATAGCGGGCGGGCATTTCGCAGCCGTTTCTGTGCTGTTAAATCCGCGTTAACGGGATGTGACCGGGCGCCGGACCGCGAACGTGCGGCCCGGCGGGGCTGTGCCCGTCCGGCGTTCGGGGGCCCGGAGGCGTGGCTCGCCCTGGCAGGTGCCGGGCTCGCGGCGCGAGGCCGCGAGCCCGGGGCGAGGTCAGTTGCCGACGGCGGGCGCCCGCCCTTCGAGCCCGACGGTGAGCGGAGCGCGCCTGGCCACCAGGCGCTCGAAGAGCGGCGAGGCCATCAGGGTCGTTACGACGGCCATGATGACGAGCGTCGCAAAGATCTCCGGCGAGATGATGCCGCGCTGCAGGCCGATGTTGATGATGATGAGCTCCATGAGCCCCCGCGCGTTCATCAGGACGCCGATGCCGAGGGCGTCGTGGGTCGACAGCCCCGTGAGCTTGGCGGCGACGGCGCAGGCGACGCCCTTGCCGACGATCGCCGCCAGCAGTACGGCACCGCAGATCGCCCACATGTACGCGGAGTTCAGCAGGCCGATCTGCGTGTTCAGGCCGGAGTAGGTGAAGAACAGCGGCAGCAGCAGCGCGATGCCCAGCGGCTGGATGCGGGCCATCAGGTCGCGGGCCATCGTGCCGCGGGGCATCACGGCGCCCATGACGAACGCTCCGAAGACGGCGTGCAGGCCGATGCGGTCGGTGAACCATGCGCCCATGGCCATCAGCGCGAGGCCCGCCGCCAGGCCGGCTTCGGTCAGCTGGTCGTCCTTGATGAGGCGTTGTTTCGCCTTCGACACCAGCGGTTTCAGGACGAAGACCGCGAAGGCCACATACAGCGCCCCGCCCGCGATGTTGCGCCAGGCGTGCGTCCAGTCCTGGTCGAAGCTCGCGAGCACGACGGCGAGCAGGCACCACGCCGTGGCGTCGTCGATGGCGCCAGCGCCCAGCGCGACCGTGCCCATCGTCGTCCCCGCGAGCTTCTTGTAGTGCAGGATGCGCGCGAGCATCGGAAACGCCGTGATGCACATCGAGGCGCCCAGGAAGAGCATCGCCTCGAACTGCGACGTGCGCGCGGGGAAGAGCGACGTATGGTGGAACAGGTACCAGGCGAGGCCCGAGCCGAGCACGAAGGGCGTGGCCATGCCCGCGACCGACACCGCGACGGAGCTGCGGAAGTGCTGCCGGACGACGTCGATGCGGAACTCCATCCCGACCACGAACATGTAGAGCGCCAGGCCGAGCTGCGACGCTGGGAAGAGGTAGCTCTGCGTGTCCCGGGCCATCTGCGTCTTGTCCCAGGGGAAGATCCACGCCTGCCATTCCGGCGCGAGCAACCCGAAGAGCGACGGGCCGAGCAGCACACCGGCGATCATCTCGGCCACGACCTGCGGCTGGCCGAGCCGCGCGGCGATGTAGCCGACGATGCGGCAGAAGACCAGGATGAGGGCCAGCTGCAGGAAGAACTGGACGGCGAGGTCGGTGTTGTTCATCTGGCTCAGAGAAAGGCAAGGTTCTCGCCAAGCACGGGCTGAGCAGGTGGGCGCATTCCCGCGCACACCGCGCGCAGCCAGCAAACAGATGTCTCATTATCCTGGACCTCTTAGTCTCCGTTCGCGTGCCCTCCGGTGTGTCGATGCGGACCGCTCTTGTAGTCTTATTCCTACAGCCTATTTGTCTTCCTTTGTGTTGACTTCGCTCGACTTGTACCTCATCTGTCTGAGATAAGTCCGCACCGAAGGATTATTCTCGCTGAGGCCCGCTATTTTCCCGCGTACTTCAAATAGTGCACATGGCTTCCGTCTTGCTCACGGCAGAGCTCGGAGGTCTATATCATGCGAATTCAGAAATTGACGCTGCTGGCGGGTGCCGCCGCAGCCGTAGTGATGGCGATGGTGGCCAACCTGGCCGCGGCCACGGTTACGTCGAGCGGGATGACACTGGAGTTCCCCAGTTATCCGTTCTCGCCGACCACCCAGGGGCTGCTGCACTGCGAGCCCTGGAATGACGACACAGCGAACAAAGTGACGCTGAGCGGCGTTCCCGAAGGCTCCTCGGTGACGTTGCAGTTCGTCTTCAGCAGCGGCGTGCTCGGGAGCCCGCTCGTCTACCCGGCGCCCATCAATCTGGGCAATCAGGGCGGCACGTTCACCGTCGACATCCCATACCCGCAGAACTCGCTGTCGTGGCCGTACCAGAACGGCAACGTGCGGTCGATCGTCGTTGGGGTCGCCGTCTCGGTGACGAGGCCCGACGGGACGCGCGTCAAGTTCTCCTCCAAGCAGTGGAAGGTGACCTGTATTCCGGATGAGAACGACGAGGGTCCGTTCGAGGGCTGCACCCTCGGATACTGGAAGAACCACACGGACTCGTGGGAGGGCTTTGCGACGACCGACAGCTTCGACGCCGTCTTCGGCGTGACGTCGCACATCGACCCGCCCGGACCGGGGGGGGCCTACGTCAACCCGTCGCTCCTGACCGTGCTCGAGGTGGGCGGAGGTGACGGTGCCGATGGCCAGAACGGCATGGCCAGGCAGGCCGTGGCCGCGCTGCTGAACGCGGCGCATTCCGAGGTGGACTTCCCGATGTCGGAAGCCGAGGTCATCGCCGCGGTGCAGGCGGCCTACGCGGGGACCCGGACCTTCGCGTCGGTCCACGCGCAGTTCGAGGCCTACAACGAAATGACGACGACGCTGCCGGACGGCACCACGTACCACTGCGGGTTGAACTAGGCATCCGCTTCGTCGACACTCTGGCCGGCGGCCCCACCGGGGACCGCCGGCCTGTTTTCCCGCCTGTCGGTCGCTCTTCCCGTCGCGCCGCGCGCCCACCTGCGGCCACCCGCGGGCGTCCCCACCCGTGTCCGGCATTCCCCGTCGCGGTCGGACCACGACTGTCGCCGTCGATTACAGAATCCGCAGTTCTACCTGGCACGTGCGTCTCGATTCCCTGCGAGCCAACCTAGTTAAGTAGCTATGAATCGAAGGCTTATTGTTTGAGACGCAGGAGACGTCAGTCGGCACCGACGTTGCTCAGCCGTATCCGGACTGGCAGCGGGGGCGAGCGCCTCGGGCTGTCACTGGAGTATGGAGCAGACGATGAGCGGGGAAGGGCGAGTCGAACGGCCCGCCGGCCAGGTGATCGCGCGGCGCGTCGGACGCACCCTGGGCATGCTGGCCGTGGGACTCCTCATCTGGCTGGCGTATCCGGCCCTCGCGGTGGCCCAGCAGCCGCCCGACCGGTTGCCGGGGAGCGGGCGAGTCGCACTCGAGGGTGAACTCGACGTCTTCTACGAAGACGGTGAGACGACAGGGCGCCTGGTCGGCCTGCTGCACGCCGACAACCGGCGGGTGCCGCTGCGCTTCGGGGACGGCGTCGCGCCGAACGTCCCGAGCGGCAGCCGCGTGCGGGTGACCGGCGACCTCGCCGATGGCACCGTCACGACCACCAGCATCTCGGCGATGTCCGTCTCGTCGACCCAGACGATGGGTCAGCAGGACGTGCTGGTCATCCTGATGAACTTCTCCAACGACACGTCGCAGCCGTTCTCGGCCGCCACGGTCGGATCGGTCAACGACCAGGTTCGGAGCTACTACCTCGAGAACACCTACGGCCAGACCACGATGGCGTTCACGGTCACCGGCTGGTACTCGATCGCCGCGTCCAATACGACTTGCGACTACTACACCTGGGCCTCGCAGGCCGAGGCCGCGGCGACCAACGCCGGATTCAACGTGTCGGCGTACGACCGCCTGGTGTTTGCGTTCCCGCGCGCCAGCGCCTGCAGCTGGACCGGCGTCGGCAACGTGTCCGGGCCGAGGTCCTGGGTCAACGGCAGCTACGTCGTCCGCACGGTCGCGCACGAACAGGGCCACAACTTCGGCGACCACCATTCCCGCTCGCTCCGGTGCGACGCGTCCTCGTGCACGACGGTGGAGTACGGCGATGACCGTGACGTCCTCGGCGCGTCGGGCGTCGTCGCGCACATGAACGCCTTCCAGAAGGAACGCCTCGGCTGGCTGAACTACGGGGCGTCGCCGGCGGTGCAGACCGTGACCGGGAGCGGCGACTACTGGATCGCCAACTACGAGACCACGGGCACGCAGCCCAAGGCCCTCCGCGTCTGGAACGACGCCACCGGCGAGTACTACTACGTCGAGTCGCGCGCGAAGGTCGGCTTCGACGCCAGCATTGCGGCCGGCGTGACCCTCCACGCGGGCTCGCCGACGACCGGCTATGGCTACCAGGTGGACCTCGCCCCGCAGACGACGATCTGGGATTCGACGCTCGACGTGGGCCAGACCTTCACCGACGCCACGCTCGGCCTCTACGTCACGACGCTGTCGACCGGCACGGACGGGTCGCTCGTGCGCGTCGAGTTCGGGCAGCTGTCGTGCACGCAGGCCGCGCCGACCGTCGTGCTGACACCGGCCAGCCAGTTCGGCCGCGACGGAACCACGATGCAGATGGGCGTCAGCGTGACCAACAACGACGGCGTCGGCTGCGCCGCCGCGCCGTTCAGTCTGACGGCCGCCGTCCCGGCGGGCTGGGCCGCGTCGTTCTCGTCGCTGCCGTCGCTCGCGCCCGGCGCGACCGGAAGCACGACGCTGTCGGTTGCCGTGCCCGCCGGGGCCAGCGGCGCGTATCCGATTGGCGTGACCGCCTCGAACACGGCGAGCGCGTTGATCGGGACCGCCACCGGCAGCATCACGGCCGCGACCGCGCTGAGCGTGACTGCGGCCGCGTCGGTCAGCGCCAGCAAGAGCAACCGGACCATCGCGGTGACCACCGCGGTCACCTCAGCGTCGACGGCGCTGGCCGGGGCGGCCGTGCAGGTCACGATCCAGCGACCCGGTGGCGCGACCTCGACCCTGTCGGCGACGACCGGCAGCGACGGGCGCGCGTCGGTCAGGCTCTCGCTGAAGCGCAGCGACCCGTCCGGGGTCTATCAGGTCCGGGTCGACGCTTCGCAGAACGGCGTGACCGGTTCGGCGACGACCGCGGTCACAGTGCCCTGATCCGCCCGCGGTGGCGGGGCCCGCACCGGCGTGGGCCCCGCACCGTTGCCAGTCACGCCGGCACGATGGCCTGGAGCTCGGCGAGCAGGAACGGACGGAACACCGGGTAGTTCTCGATCATCGGGAAGTGGCCGATGCCCGGCATGATCGTCAGCCGGGCCCCCGGAATCGCCCCAGCCACCTGGCGCGTCATCTCCGGGGTGGCCGAGTAGTCGTACTCACCCGTCAGCAGCGACACCGCGCACCGGCGGGTGTCGATCGTCGCCAGGTCCGCCCGCCCGTCCCAGTCCACGCTGTAGAAGTGCACGTCGCCCGCGTAGACGCCCGGGCCCGACTGACTGTAGATCCACCAGTTCTCGCGCGTGCCGGCCTCCGGGCTCTGCGGCGCACACAGGCCCCACGTGTAGGACGCCGCCAGCTCGCCGCCGTTGATGGCCGGATGGTGCAGGAAATCGTGGTAGCGGCCGGGCGCGTACGCCGAGCTCTCGAGCCCCACGACGCCGCGGAGTTCGTGCTGGAAGGCCGAGGCCACGCGCAGCACGATGGCGCCGCCCATCGAGCAGCCCATCACGATCGGGCGCTCCAACCCCAGGGCGAGCCAGACCGCGCGGATCGCGGCCAGGTACGCCTTCGTCGTCAGCAGGTACCGATCGAGCCACCAGCCGTCGGGCGGAGTCGAGCGACCGTGGTAGGGCAGGTCGAACGCGATCACGCGGAACCGGGCGGTCACGGCCTCGTCGTTGAGCACGTGGCGGTACTGTCGGCTGTCGGCGCCGGCCGTGTGGAGGCAGAGCAGGGGAACCCCCTGGCCGGCTTCCTCGACGAACACGCGATGTGGCACACCTTCGATGTCGAGACGCAGGTAGCGGCCGACGATGGGCTCGGCGCTCATGCCGCACCCCCGGCGCCTGCGGTCACGTCCCGCATCACGCGCATCGCCCGGTGGAGGGCTCGGGCGTGCTGCATCGCGGCGAGGGTGTCGCCCTCGAGCACGAAGCCGGGCACCCGCATCAGCATGGCGAACACGTCGTGGTAGAGCGGTTCCGGGGCGCGGCCGAGGTACTTGGCCCAGATCTCCGGGCTGGCGCGGAACCCGAACGCGCACGGCACGTCGAGGCGCGGTTGCGCGACCCACTGCGCGAGCGCGCCGCGTTCGAACCGGACCACGACGCGGTGGTCGCCACAGGACAGCGACATCGCCACGCTGAACCACCGGCCGACGGCGAGCATCTCGCGGTCGGTGTTGATCAGGTGCTGGAATCTGCCGAGCCACGCGTCCGAGAACGGCGCGGGCGAAGCCTCGATGGTCAAGGTGTCTCCTCCGCTGCGGGCCACCCGTGACGCCCGGCCGCGGGAAGCGTAGGAAGGGAGCGCGGGGCTGTCAAGCGGCGTGCGGTCAACGCCGCCCGGAGGCCGGCGCCCGGCGCGCGCGCGCCGCCGTCCCAGGCGGGCGCCCCTCGGCCGCGCGCCGCGTGCGCCCCGTGGGCCTCGGCCGCGCTTCGGCGACGGCCAGGCGTATGTCCCGGCGCAGCAGGCGCGCCAGCGGCTCGGCGTGGCGGCCGGCCGCCCACATCTCGAGCTGCGCGTCGCCCTCGGCCTGCAGGTGCAGCGTGAGGGACTTGCGCGCGATGTCGAACGTGACGCCGCTGACGACGCCGGCATGGCTTCGGTCCAGGCCCTCGGCGATGCGCAGCATCGACGCGAGGAACTGCACGCTGCGGCGCAGCGACGGCGCCAGCCGCACGTACTCCTCGTGCGTCTTCTTCGGCGTGCCGCGCCGATGGTAGCGGGCCACCAGCGCGATCACGTCGATCTCGTCCGGCTGGAAGCCCCTGAGGTCTCCGTTCTGGATCAGGTACTGCGAGTGCCGGTGGTGACGCGGAAAGCTGATGTGCACGCCGATGTCGTGCAGCAGCGCCGCGTACTCCAGCCACTCGCGCTCCCGGTCGCCGAGGCGGTGCAGCGGCCGGGTGTGATCGAACAGCGCCAGCGCGAGCCGCGTGACCTGATCGGCGTGCCCGGGCAGGTAGTTGCAGCGCTCCGCGAGTTCGAGCACGCTGCGCCGGCGGACGTCTGGGATGCGGTCGACCTGCGCGATGTGGCGCTGGTTGTTGCGGACGTAGTCGATGATCAGGCCCTCGCGCAGCGCGAGGTCGCACAGCGTGAGCGTGTCGGCCTCGAGGCGCCTGAGGATCGTGTCGAGCAGCACCGCGCCGGCGACCACGATGTCCGCCCGCCGGGGATCCTGGCCGGGGAGCGCCAGGCGGGCGTCGAGTCCACGCGACACCACGGCCTTGCGCAGCCGCCGGATCTGCTTGGCCGGCACGCGCCGGTTGCGCAACTCGCCAGGCGCCTCGCCGCGGGCGTCCACGCTGGCCATGGCGCCCAGGTTCAGGATGGTGCCCGAGGTGCCGATCACCTGGTCGAAGCCGAGGTCGACGATTTGCGCGCAGTGCCGGTCGATCTGCGACCGGATGTACTTGGTCAGCGCGCGCTCGTCCCGGTTCGAGAGCGGATCGGTGGTGACGAAGCGCTCGGTCAGGCGAATCACGCCCACCTTGAAGCTGCGGGCGACGCGCACCGCGCCGGCGGTGCCGCAGGTGATTTCGACACTGCCGCCGCCGATGTCGATCACGACCGCGCGCGTGGTGCCGACGTCGACGCCGTACGTGGCCGCCGCGTGGATCAGCCGCGCTTCCTCGGCGCCCGTGATCACGCGCGCGACGATGCCCGTCTCGCGCTCGATGCGCGCCAGGAACTCGCCGCCGTTGCGCGCCTCCCGCGTGGCGCTCGTGGCGACGGCCAGGATCACGTCCACGCCCCGCGCGTCCGCCAGACGCTTGAACGTGGAGAGGGCCTGCAGCGCGCCGTTCATCGCCTCGGTCGTCAGCTGGCGGCCGTCCAGGCCGCCGGCCCCGAGCCGCACCATGACCTTCTCCCGGTCGACGATCTCGAACGACAGGTCCTCGCGGACGCGCGCGATGATCATGTGGACCGAATTGGTCCCGATGTCGATGGCGGCGATGCGCATCCCGGCTCCATTAGAGCACGCGTCCGCAGCCACGGCGAGGCCGTCGTTGCGCGCCCAGCGGCCGGGGGATCGGCGGGCGCCGACAACTGTGGTACACCAGTACGCCTGCCGCTGACCGTGACCGCCGCTGCCCCTCCCGCCGTCGCCGTCGTCATCAACCCCATCGCGGGTGTGGGCCCGCGTGCGGGAGCGGCGAGGCGGCGTGCGGAGCAGGCCGCCGCGATCTGCGAGGCGCACGGTCGTGCCGCCGAGGTCCTCGTGACCGAGCGTCACGGGCACGCGCGCGACCTTGCGGCCGGCGCGGTGGCCCGGGGCTGCGGACTGGTCGTCGCCTGGGGCGGGGACGGCACCGTCAACGAGGTCGGCTCGGCCCTGGCGTACACGCCCGCGGCGATGGGCATCGTGCCGGCCGGTTCGGGCAACGGCCTCGCACGCGAGCTGGGCCTGCCGTTCGAACCGGCGTCGGCGTTCGCCGCGGCCTTCACGCGGCCCGAGCGGGTGATCGACGCGGGAGACCTGGACGGCCGGCTGTTCTTCAACGTCGCAGGTTGCGGCCTCGACGCGCGCGTCGCGCGCGGCTTCGCCGCGTCGGGGGCGCGTCGCGGCCCGTGGCGCTACGTCCAGGTCACCGTGCGGGAGCTGTTCGCGTACACGCCAGACGACCTCGTCATCACCACCGACGGCGGCGACGCGCGCGTCCGCCCGCTGCTCGTGGCCTTCGCCAACGCCAGCCAGTACGGCAACGGCGCCCGCATCGCGCCGGGCGCCCGCCTCGACGACGGGCAGCTCGACGTGGTGGTGGTCACCCACCGGCCCGTCTGGCGGGTGGCGCAGCAGGTGCCGTACCTGTTCTCGGGGCGCATCGCCGACGTGCCCGGCGTCACCATCGAGCGCAGCCGCGAGGCCGTGGTCCGCGCCGCCGTCTCGATCCTCTGTCACGTCGACGGCGAGCCCTACGCGGCGGGACGCGTCGTGACCGTGCGGGCGCGGGCCCGCGCGCTGCGGGTTCGTGGGTGAACCGGAGCGTCCGTCTGGTAGGATCGCGGGCACGATGACAACCTCCGAAGGGGCCTCGAAGCCCGCAGCCGGCTTCGACGTCGCCCAGCGCTGGCTTCCGGCGCTCCTGCTGCTGTTCGTCGGGTCTGGCTGTGCGGCCCTGATCTACGAAGTCGTCTGGTTCCAGCTCCTGCAGCTCTCGATCGGCTCGTCGGCCGTGTCTCTCGGGGTGCTGCTGGGCATCTTCATGGGCGGCATGTGTCTCGGCAGCCTGCTGACCCCCCGATTCCTGGGCACCGCCCGCCACCCGCTCGCGGTCTATGCGCTGCTCGAGGCCGGCATCGGCGTCTGCGGCGTCGTGGTCATGCTGGTCGTGCCGCTGATCGGCGGCGCCTACACGGCATGGGTGGGCTCGGGACAGTTGAGCCTGCTCGCCCGGGCGCTCGTCGCCGGCGTCTGCCTGATTCCCCCGACGCTGCTGATGGGCGCGACGCTTCCCGCCATCGCGCGCTGGGTGGAGACGACGCCACGCGGCGTGTCGTGGCTCGGCTACTTCTACGGTGGCAACCTGGCCGGCGCCGTCATCGGGAGCCTCCTGGCCGGGTACTACCTGCTCCGCGTCTACGACATGCCCACCGCGACGATGGTGGCCGTGGGGATCAACGCGGTCGTGGCGCTGCTCGCGTTCACGATCGCGAAGTGGACGCCCCGGGCCGTGGTCAACGACGACCCGGCCGCGGCGCCCGCCGTACAGGCGTCCGACGCCAAGCTGGTCTACGTGGCAATCGGCCTGTCGGGCCTGACCGCGTTGGGGTCGGAGGTGGTGTGGACGCGGCTGTTGTCGCTGCTGTTCGGCGCCACCGCCTACACGTTCTCGCTGATCCTAGCCGTGTTCCTCGTCGGGCTCGGCATCGGCAGCAGTCTCGGGTCGTCCTGGGCGCGCACCGTCAGCAGTCCTCGCACCGCCCTCGGCTGGTGCCAGGTCGGGCTGTGCGCGGCGCTGGCCTGGGCCGCGTACGCGACCGGCACGTCGCTGCCGTACTGGCCGATCAACCCGTCGATCCTGTCCGTTCTGCCGCTCCCGCAGATGCTGTCGCTGACGTTTCAGCTGGACATCGCCCGGGCGCTGTGGGTGATCCTGCCGGGCGCCATCCTCTGGGGCGCGAGCTTCCCCCTGGCACTGGCCGCCGTGGCGACGCGCGGCCAGGACCCCGCGCGGCTCGTGGGGGGCGTCTACGCCGCCAACACGGTGGGGGCCATCGTGGGCGCCCTGGTCACCAGCCTCGGGCTCGTCGGGACCGTCGGCAGCCAGATCGCGCAGCAGGTGCTCATCGGGGTGGCGGCGCTGTCGGGCCTGCTGCGCGATCTGG
>CAWULT010000020.1:0-52989 GCA_963923455.1 uncultured bacterium | reverse complement strand
CGGACGTGGCGGCGGCGCTCGAGTCGGCCGCGGTCTCGTGGAGCGACCTCACCTGGATCCGCGAGGCCTGGAACGGCCCGATCGTCGTCAAGGGCGTCCACACGGGCGACGACGCGCGGCGCGCCGTCGACATGGGCGCCGACGCCGTGATCGTCTCCAACCACGGAGGGCGGCAGCTCGACGGCGTCGCGCCGAGCCTGCGCGTGCTGCCCGAGGTCGTCGCCGCGGTCGGCGACCGCACCCAGGTGCTGTTCGACGGCGGCATCCGGCGCGGCAGCGACATCGTGAAGGCCGTGGCGCTCGGCGCCCGTGCCGTCCTCGTGGGGCGCGCCTACGCGTACGGCATGGCGGCCGCCGGCGAAGCGGGGGTCACGCGCGCCATCGAGATCCTCCGCGCCGACCTCGTGCGTACGATGAAGCTGCTCGGCTGCGCGTCGCTCGCCGGGCTGACGCGCGAGTCCATCGACGTGCCACGTCACTGGTGAGCGGGCCCCGGCCGTCCGGCCGCCCTCACCCCGCCCGGCCGTGCCGTGCGCAGGGCCGAGCACCGCGCGGACTCCGGGTCAGAACAGCCGGAAGAGTACAGAGGCAATCGCCGTCGGCAGCAGCGCGCCCGCGGCGAGCCCGACCGGCGACACCGCGTCGTCGAAGAACCGGCTCAGGATCGCCTGTCCCGCCGGGTTCGGTGCGTTGGCGATCACGGTGAGCCCGCCGCCGGTGACGGCGCCCTCGACCACCGCGACGGCCAGGCGGGCGTCCAGGTTGGGCACGAGGGTCGCCAGGTAGGTGATCAGGGCGTTGTCGTTGAACGCCGTCAGGAACGTCGCCCCGAGGAAGAGCGGTGTCTCCGACAGGCTGGCCAGGAGCGGCGCGATCCACCAGCCCTGCAGACCGCCGTGGATCACCAGCCCGCCTAGGAAGAAGCCGACGAGCAGCGGCGTCTTGAGCTCGAGCCGGCTCTGAAACGGGGCCGTCGTGCGCGCGAATCCGAGGAAGAACAGGAAGCCGCCGATGAAGAGCACCGGATGGTGGGCGTTGACGACGGTCCAGGCCATGAACAGCAGGTGCACCGCCACGACCCACACGGGCACCGGCAGCAAGTGGGCGCCCCGCTCGGCCTCCTCGGCCGGCAGGTCGACGTCCGGCACCGGCCGCCTCGCCGCCAGTGCCGTCAGCTCGCCACGGAACCACAGGCCATACGCCGCGGTGGAGAGCACGATGGAGACGAGCGCACGCCACCCGAAGTGGCTCAGCATGAACCAGGCGTCCCAATGCCACGGCCGCGCCACCATCAGCACCGGCGGCGCCGCGAAGTGCGTCAACGTGCCCCCGATCGACACATTGACGAACAACAGGCCGAGCGTCGCGTACTTGAGCCGCCGGCTCGGCCCCAGATCGTAGAACTGTCGCGCCAGCAGCACGGCGCTGATCGTCATCGCCCCAGGCTCGGTGATGAACGAGCCGAGTACAGGGCCCAGCGTCAGGATGGCCGCCCAGTTCGCGGCCGGCGTCGCTCCGCCCAGCGCCGCGACCCGCCGCAAGGCGGCCTCGGCCAGGCCGATGACCGGGCGGGTGGACGCCAGGGCCATGATGACCACCACGAACAGCGGCTCGGTGTAGTTGACCGTGTCGTTCAGGTAGTGGACGGCCACGTCCCAGCCGCCGTAGGCCGTCATCGCCACGAGCAGCGCAATCGTCCAGAGGCCGAACACCACCTCGACCTCCCCGAAGAAGTGCAGCATCTCGGCCAGCACGCCCGGAGACGGGGGCCGGCCGGCCGCCGCCGCGCGCACCGCCTCGCGGTGCTGCATCGCGTGCGCCAGCGCCGTGAAGCGCGCCGCCGTGAAGGTGTGCAGGATGGCGAGGGCGAAGATGCCCGTGGCGACGGCGTTGAAGGGCTCGGCCGCCACGCGCTCGGCCAGCGTCTGCACGAGGCCGGCGCCGGTGGTGACCGGGTAGTCAGACAGGGGCCGCGGCAAGGCGTGCGTGATCGATTCGAGCACCGGCATCCCCGTATCCTGACGCAAAGTCGTCGCCGCGTGCCAGCGTCGGACCGACAGGGCCCTCGGACAGGGAACGGTGGCACCGCCGCTGTCGTAAACTCTCGCAGCCCAGTTCGGCGGTCACGGGCATCTCGCGCGCACTCGTGGAGGCCTCATGCGATCACTGTTTTGGACCTTGCTCGTCGGCGTCGGCGTCCTGGCCGCCACGACCGGCCTCGACGCGCAGAACACGGTCCAGCTCTTCGCCAGCGTGGTCGACGCGAGCGGAGCCCCGGCCGCGGCGGTGCAGCCGGCCGACATCCGCCTGCTCGAGAACGACGCAGAGGCGACCATCACGAAGGTCGAGGCGGTCAACTGGCCGGTGAAGCTGCAGCTGCTGCTCGACAACGGCGCCGGCCTGGGCGGCGGCAACCTGAATCAGCTGCGGAACGGCGCCCGGAGCCTCATCGAGGCCCTGCCGCAGAACCTCGAGATCACCATCGTCACGACCGCGCCCCAGCCGCGCTTCCTGGCACGCCCCACCACCGATCGTGCGGCGATGTTGAAGAGCCTCGACCTGCTCGCACCCGACTCCGGCACCGGGCGGTTCGTCGAGAGCATCAACGAGGCGACGCAGCGGATCGAGAAGGACAAGACCGACTACTTTCCGGTCATCATCGTGATGGGCACGACCCTGGGCGACCGCGACGTGCGCGACAACGACGTCAAGCGCCTGATGCAGCGGCTCCAGGCGCGCCCGACCACCGTGCACGTCGTGATGTTCAACCCCGGGTCGCAGACCGCCACCGGCGGCGGCAACCAGGTGCAGGTCGGCACGGCCATCACGCAGATGACCGGCGGCCGCTACGAGGGCATCAACAGCGCCACGCGCATCGCCACCCTGCTGTCGGAACTCGGGGCCCAGGTGGCCAAGGCCGTCGACAAGCAGAGCCACCAGTTCCGGATCACCGTCACGCGCCCGGCCGGCGCGTCCGGCGACCTCGGGCGCATCTCGGCCGCGGCCAAACCGCCGCTGGTGCTCAACGGGCTGTCGCTCGACGGGCGCGTCCAGTAGGGCGCCCCGAGGGGCGGGCGATTCTGGCGCCAGTGGTACGGCGCACGATCCAGAGCCGCACGGACATCGCGGGGGACGCGCGGCAGCGCTCCCCCGCGATCCGTGCAGACGCTGACGCGGGCTATTTCAGCGTGAAGGCCGCGACGTGCTCGGTACCATCAGCGAGCCTGACCACCAGTTCACGGCACGTGCGGGCCCACGCCTTGTCGGTCTTCCAGACGTAGACGTACTGACCAGTGGCCGCATCGTAGCTGAGGCCGCTGCCGCCGATCGTGACGGTCTGTTCGACGTCGTCCACCGGAACGCCGGTGCCGCAGACGACTTGGCGCGACAGGGGGTAGCCCGGTGCGAAGATCCCGAGGCCCTGATTGCCCCCGAGGCTGAACTTGACGGGAACGGCACTTCCGGCCTTCGTCTGGTTCAGCGTCGGCCAGTTGTCGACCGGCTGGAAGAATCCCGCCCACGGATAGATGACCTGGTACCCCGCCATGGCGCTGGCGGTGTTCCCGGCGTTGTCCGTCGCCCGACAAGTAACGGTCTTCGCCCCCACTGTGTCCGTCGCGACCGGGTCGCATGACTCCCCGGCCACACCCGACAGCGCGTCGAACGCTCCAGGCGTCGCAACCGCGACGCCGTTCAGCAGCACGGGATTCGGGCTGACGACCGGAGAGAGGACCGGGGGCGTCGCGTCACGCTTGACGGTGACCGACTCCGAGGACGTGCCGCCGGAACTGGTCGCCGAGCACGCGAAGGAGGTCCCGGGCGTGTCGCTGCTGATGGTCACGGGGTCGCATCCGTCGGTGGTCACGGACGATTCCGGGTCTTCCACGGACCAAGTCAGGAGGACGTCGGTGACGTACCAGCCGTTCGTACCGGCCGTCCCGGTGAGGGACGACGTGATGACCGGGGGCGTCGAGTCCACGTACGGGGAGACGTCGAACACGTAGGCCGCGCCGGACTCGATCCCGCCGCCCGCGGCCCCGAAGGCGCCCGCGACGACGGTGCTGCCGGACAGGGATACGGGCTGGCCCAGGATGTCGTTGGCCTCCCCGTCCGACGCCAGCAGCTTGATCTGCTCCATCCAGGACGCGCCGTTCCGGACGAAGACATAGACCGAGCCGGAGGCGCTGCCGTTGTCGCTGTCGCCGTAGGCCCCGATCACCGCCGTGTTGCCGGCCAGGAAGACGGACTGCCCGAAATAGTCGTCTTGCGACCCATCGGACGCGAGCAGTTTCGCCTGCTCGCTCCAGGTCGTGCCCGCACGCAGATAGACGTACACCGATCCGGACACGGGACCGTTGTCGCTGTCTCGATAGGCACCGACCAGCACGGTGTCGCCCGACACGGACACCGAGGAGCCGTAGCTGAGACTGACGTCGTCGGCGGACCCGTCGGACGGGACCAGCTTGACCTGTTGGCTCCAGCTCGTGCCGTTGCGCACGAACACGTACGCGGATCCGGAGTGACTGTCGCTGCCATCGACGCCCCATGCGCCCACGACAGCCGTGTCGCCCGACACGGAAACCGACCAGCCGAAGTAGTCATCGGCCATCCCGTCGGACGCGACCAGCTTGGCCTGCTGCGTCCAGGTGGAGCCGCTGCGCACGAACACGTAGGCGGAGCCGGTGTTCCCGCCGTGGTCGCTGTCGCCGTGGGCGCCCACGACGAGGGTCTCGCCCGAGAGCGAGACCGACTGGCCGAACTGATCGCCGGCGGCCCCATCGGACGGGAGCAGCTTCGCCTGCTGCGTCCAGGTCGTCCCGCTGCGCACGAACACGTACGCCGAGCCCGCATTGCTGCCGCTGTCGTCGTCCCTCCAGGCGCCCACCACCAGGGTATCGCCGAGGAGCACCACCGACTGGCCGAACTGATCGTCAGCCGCCCCGTCAGCGGGGTGCAGCTTCGCCTGCTGGGTCCAGACCCCGCCGCTGCGCACGAACACGTAGACGGAACCCGACTCGGCGCCGTTGTCGTCGTCGTACCGCGCAGCCACGGCCGCCGTGTCGCCGGACACCGACACGGAGAGGCCGAACTGGTCGCCGTTCGCCCCGTCCGATGGCAACAGCTTTCCGCTCTCCGTGATGCTCGGGGCCTGTGCGCGTAAGGCGGCCGTCCCCGACAGCACGAAGACGGCCACGAGGACGAGCGAACTGAGGTGCGAGCGCACCCGGGTGATCTGAGTCATGTGCAGCCTCTCTGAGGTGAAACGGGCCACCCGGCACAGCGGGTGGCCACCAACTCGAGCTGCAATCACCACGCCGTCGCCATAGCTGAACCGCGTGGCCGGACGAGGCGTACGAGCGCCCCGATGTGGGGAATCGCTGACAGAAGAGGCGGGAAAAGACCCAGGCGCCGCGGGCGTGCGCCCCGGCCGGACAACTATCGTGGGCGGCTGGGAACGGAGGCGTCTAGGGGCCGCCTCCGTGTTGCCCGGTGCGTTCCGGGACTTCGAGAATGGTCGGGATGGCGGGATTCGAACCCACGACCCCTTGACCCCCAGTCAAGTGCGCTACCAGGCTGCGCTACATCCCGTCTGACAACGAATCCTACCGTTCGGCCTCAGGCGCTCGCGCGGCGCCCCTTGGCGCCGGCCGCTGCCTTCCCCGCCTTCTTCGCCGACGGCGCCACCGGTCCGACCACCACCACCGTGCCAGGGGCGCTCGACAACACCTTCAGGATAGCGCGCAACCCGTCTCGCACGTGTGCGATTCGGACGCGGGCATCCGATGCGAGGGCATCGAGCACCTCGGCAACGTCCCCGTCGGCGCCCTCCTCGGCCGGCGGTGCCATCTCCTCGAGCCGGCGCCTGGCACCGGCGAGGGTCAAGCCTTCACCGAACACCAGCTGCTTGATCCGCAGCACCTGGTCGAGGTCCGACTGCCGATAGAGCTTGTGGCTGTCGGGTGACCTCTGAACGCCAATCCCTGGAAACTCCTTCTCCCAGGACCGCAGGACATAGGGCTGGACTTGTGCGAGCTCACACACTTCCGATGCCCGATATACCTTCGAGACCTTGGCGGCCATCGGTCGTCAGTATAGCACCCAACCCCTGTATTTCAGCGGGTTTGCCGACGACGGCCACGCGGCGCGGGCGTGGCGCCGTCTTCCGGGGCGCCGCGCCGGGCCCGGCGGGCGCGCACCTGCAGCCGAATCGGCGTCCCGACGAAGCCGTATTCGCTCCGTAGCTGATTCACCAGGAAACGCTGGTAGGAGAAGTGGAACGACGTGCCGACGTTGGTGAAGAGCGCGAAGTTCGGCGGGCACACGCCGGTCTGCGCCGCGTACATCACGCGGACGCGCCGGTGCCCGGCGCTCTGGGGTGGATGCGCCGCGGTCACCTTCTCGATGAACCTGTTCAAGTCCGGCGTCTTGACCCGCATGCGCCGCGATGCCGCCACCTTGTCGATGTGCTCCAGCAGTTTCGGCGCACGCTCCCCCGTGGCCGCCGACACGTGCAGCACCGGCGCGTAATCCAGGAACTTCAGGTTGCGCCTCAGGTCCTCGTCGAAGGTCTTCACGAAGTCGGGCCCGTGCTGCTTCATCAGGTCCCACTTGTTGGCGACGATGATCACGCCCCGGCCGAGCCGGTCGGCCTCGCCAGCGATGGCGGCATCCTGGTCGGTGGGCCCGACCGACGCGTCGATCACGAGCACGACGATGTCGGCGTCCTCGATCGACCGCCGGGCCAGCAGGACCGAGACGTGCTCGACCTGTCCCCCGCTGGCGACGCGGCCCGGCCGGCGCATGCCGGCGGTGTCGACGATGCGGAAGTGCCGGCGGTGCCAGGTCAGCAGCGTATCGACCGCGTCGCGCGTGGTACCCGGCACGTCGCTGACGATCATGCGCTCCTCGCGCAGCAACCGATTGACGAGCGACGACTTACCCGCGTTGGGCCGCCCGACGATCGCCACCTTGACCTCGTCCGGCACGGTCGGCACGACCGCGCCCTCGGATTCGTCGCCGCCCTCGTCCGGCGCCACGGCCTTCGCGGCCACCCGCCTGGGCAGGCGCTCGACGATGGCATCCAACAGGTCGCCGACGCCTTCACCGTGCTCCGCCGAGATCTCGAGGATCGGATCGAACCCGAGCTGGAAGAAGTCGAGCGCCCCGGCACGGGCGCGGCGGTCGTCCATCTTGTTGATCACGAGGATCACGGGCACGTCCGCGGCGCGCAGCACGTCGGCGATCTCGCGGTCGCCCGAGACGAGTCCCTCGCGGCCATCTGTCAGGAACACAAGGAGATCGGCGGACGCGATCGCCCGGCGTCCACGCTCGAGCACGAGCGCGTGCAGCGGGTCCTCGCTCGCGCCGAACATCCCTCCCGTGTCAACGAGTTCGAAGCGCACGCCTTCCCACTCGACCGGCTGCGCGATGACGTCGCGTGTGGTGCCGGCAATGGCCGTGACGATGGCGCGCCGCGTCCGGGTGAGCCGGTTGAACAGCGTGGATTTGCCGACGTTGGGACGGCCAATCAGGACGACGGAAGCGGGGGCGCTGGGCATGCGGTTCGAGGTCTCGGGGCTGTTGACAGGCTAAGTCACGATATTTATGATATTTACAGTCTTCTGCCAGAGGGCGCCCGTCGCATGATCAAGGTCGACATCGTCAACGAAGTCTCCAAAGTCGCGGACATCACCAAGGTCAAGGCCGAGGTGGCCGTGGACGCCGTCTTCGACGCGATGCGCCTTTCGATGCAGCGCGGAGACCGCATCGAGCTCCGCGGCTTCGGCGTCTTCCAGGTGAAGCCACGCAAGCGGGGCATCGGCCGTAACCCTCGGACAGGCAAGGAGGTGCGCATCCCGCCAGGCCGCACCATCCGCTTCAAGCCCGGCAAAGACCTCCAGAACATCGGGTAATCAGGCCCCGCATGGGCGCCCCTCCGTCCGACGACGTCCCGGAAGTCCGCTTCCCCGACCAGACCCTGGCTGCGGTGCGGACGCCCGTGCCGCTGGCTCCCGAGCCCGAACGGCGCCGCTGGCCCGTCCGCCACATCGTCCTGTTCGTCCTGACGCTGCTGATGACCACGCTGGTCGGCGTCGACCATTACGCCAGCTTCCAGCTCGACTTCCAGCCGGCCGGCGGCGCGATCAGCCTGTCGCAGTATTACCTGAATGGCGCGCTCACGGGGTTCTGGTACAGCCTGTCGATCCTCGCCATCCTGGGCGCGCACGAATTCGGCCACTATTACGCCTGCCGGTACTACGGGGTCGACGCCTCGCTTCCCTATTTTCTCCCAGCCCCGCTGCTGCTGACCGGCACCTTCGGCGCGTTCATCCGCATCCGGGAGCCCATCCGTACCAAGCGGGAGCTGTTCGACATCGGGATCGCCGGACCGGTCGCCGGGTTCCTGGTCGCGGTGCCGGTGCTCTTCATCGGCGTCAGCCTGTCCAGGATCGCACGGGTGCCCCCCGGGTTCGAGGGCGTCGAGCTGGGCGAGCCGCTGCTGTTCCAGGCGATGACCTGGGTGGTGTTCGGCACCCCGGCCGAGGGTTACTCGGTGAACCTGCACCCGATGGCGTTCGCGGCCTGGTTCGGCCTGCTCGCCACGGCGCTGAACCTCTTTCCCATCGGGCAGCTGGACGGCGGCCACATCTCCTACGCGGTGCTGGGCCGCCGGTCGACGCTCGTGACGCTGGGGACGGTCGCCGCCCTCATCGGGCTCGCCTTCCAGTCGCAGTCGTGGATCGTCTGGACGGTGCTGACGATCGGCATGCTCGTCGTCTTCGGGCCCCGGCATCCCCGGACGATCGACGAGGACGTGCCGCTCGACCCGGGGCGCAGGTGGCTGGCCCTCTTCGCGCTCGCGATGTTCGTGCTGTGCTTCACGCCGGCACCCATCGAACCCTTCGCCCTCGTCGGCGGCGGCCACTAGTCACAGGACGCTCAACGGATCGACGTCGACGGTGATGCGTCGGCGGGCTTCCGGCATCTCGGCGAGCGCGGCGCGGATCGCCTGCCGCATCTCGGCGCGGCGGGCGCCCTTCAGGAAGAACTGCACCCGGTGCTCGCCGCGCAGCCGCGTGAGCGGGGCCGGTGCCGGACCGAGGATGCGGAAGCGCCCGGCCGCGGCGGCGGTCTCCAGCCGCGCTGTCACGTCGTGCGCGGTCCGCATCGCCTCCTCCAGCGACCGCCCCCGCACCACGGCGTTGACCAGCGCAACCGCGGGCGGATAGCGCATGCCCGACCGGTAGGCCAGCTCCTTCTCGACGAACGCCCCGTAGTCCTGCCGGCATGCCAGCTCGATCGAATAGTGCTCGGGATAGAGGGTCTGGACGATGGCCTCGCCCGCCCGCTCGCCGCGACCCGCGCGGCCGGCGACCTGCGTGAGCAGCTGGAAGGTCCGTTCGCCGGCACGGAAGTCCGCTACGCCGAGCCCGACGTCCGCCGAGATCACGCCGACCAGCGTGACCTTCGGAAAGTCGTGCCCCTTCGCGATCATCTGCGTCCCCACCAGCACGTCGAGGTCGCCGGCGGCGAACCGGGACAGGATCGACGTGAGCGCGCCCTTGCGGCGGATGGCGTCGCGGTCCACGCGGCCGACCCGCGCCTGCGGGAACGTCTCGCGCAGCACCTGCTCCACGCGCTCGGTCCCGAAGCCGGCCTGCTCCAGGTACGGGGCCGCGCACTTCCGGCACACCTTCGGCACCGTCATGGCGTGGTTGCAGTAGTGACAGCGGGCCCGCCAGCCCTGGCGCGCCGTGTGGACGGTCAGCGAGACGCTGCAGTTCGGGCACTCGAACGTGTCGCCGCACTGCCGGCAGAACACCGCCGTGGCGTACCCGCGCCGGTTCAGGAGCAGCAGGGCCTGCTCGCCGCTGGCCAGCCGGCGGTCGAGGGCCTCGACCAGCGCCCGGCTGAGGACCGCGTCGGGCCCCTGCTCGGCGTACTCCTCGCGCATGTTCACGATCGTCACGCCCGCGAGCGGGCGGTCCATGACGCGGCGCGCGAGCGTGACGAGCACGTACTTGCCGCTCGCGGCGTTCTGCCACGTCTCGAGCGAGGGCGTCGCCGAGCCCAGCACGACGAGCGCGCCCTCGCGGCTGGCCCGCACGACGGCGACGTCGCGCCCATGGTACCGGGGCGCCTCGTCCTGCTTGTAGGACGCGTCGTGCTCCTCGTCGACGATGACGAGGCCGAGCCGGGGCACCGGCGCGAACACCGCGGACCGCGTGCCGACGACGACGTCCACGTCGCCGCGGCGGATCCGCTGCCACTGATCGTGGCGCTCGCCGGTCGACAGGCCGCTGTGCTGGATGGCCACGCGGTCGCCGAACGCGCCCCGTACCTGGGCGACCACCGACGGCGTCAGGGCGATCTCCGGCACGAGCAGCAGCACCTGGCGGCCCGAGCGACGGACGTGATCCGCGAGGCGCAGGTAGATCTCGGTCTTGCCACTGCCCGTGACGCCGTGCAGCAGCGCGACCCTGAATGCGCCCGACGCAGCCAGGCCGGTCAACCGGTCGACCGCCGTGGCCTGTTCGTCGCTCAGCCGGCGTCCCGCGTCCGGCACGACCGTCGCCATCGCGGCACGGGCGAACGGGTCGCGCTCGTGGGCCTCGTCGCGGAACGTCACCAGGCCACGTGCGGCCAGGCGGCCCAGCACGTCCGCCGTCACGCCGCGCTCGCGCAGGTCCGCCAGCGGCAGCCCGGCCGGCGCATGGGCCAGCGTCTCGAGCGCCGCACGCTGCTTCGCGGTGATGCCGGCCGGCTCGGCCGCCGCGCCCGCCGCCGACAACCCGTGCGGCGTCAGGCCCGCGACCCGGTGCGTCCTGAAGCCGGACGCGGCGTCGCGCGCGCCGGGCGGCATCGCCACGCCGATCGCGTCGCCGATGCCGGCGAGGTAGTACTCCGCCACCCACTGGCACAGCTCGACGACCACCGGCGGCACGAACGGTGTCGTGTCGACCACGGCCACGATGTCCTTCAGCGCCGCACCGGGCACGTCGGCGGGCACGACGTGGGACACCACGCACCCGGTCACGACGCGACCGCCCAGCGGCACGCGGACGCGCGCCCCGACGGGCGGGGTCGGCAGCGGATCGGGCACGCGGTACGTGAGGGCGTCGAGCAGCGGGACCGGGACGGCGACTGAGACGACGCGTGTCACCCGCCCGTGCCCTGGGCCAGGATGGCCTTCACCCGCTTCATGTCCTCCCACACCTCGCGCTTCGCCGGTGGGTTGCGCAGCAGGTACGCCGGGTGGTAGGTCGGAATCAACACGGCGTCGCGGTAGGCGAACTCGCGGCCGCGCAGCCGCGTGATCGGCTCGTTCGAGCGCAGCAGGGACTGCGCGGCGAACTTGCCGAGCGCGACGATCACCCTCGGGCGGATGCTGTCGATCTGCCGGAACAGGAAGGGCTCGCACTGTTCGACTTCGTCCGGCTCCGGGTTGCGGTTGCCGGGCGGCCGGCACTTGATCACGTTGGCGATGTAGACGTCCTCGCGGCGCATCTCGATCGCCTCGATGATCTTCGTCAGCAACTGGCCCGCCCGGCCGACGAACGGCTCGCCCTGGATGTCTTCGTCGGCCCCGGGCGCCTCGCCGACGAACATCAGCGCCGCCCGTGGATTGCCCACGCCGAACACCACCTGCTTCCGCCCGAGCGTGTGCAGCTTGCACCGCCGGCAGTCGGGGCCGATCTCGCTGCGCAGGGCGGCGAGCGTCTCCTCTACGGACAGCGGGATCGACACCATGCCGGACACCTCGCGCTCCGCCGGCGGCGGCACCGGTGCCGCCGCGGTTGTGCTCCCCGCGGGAACGCCCGGCGCCACGGCGGTCAGCGCCACGGCCTCCGCTTCCTGGAACAGGACCGCCGGTGCGGCGCCCGGGGCGACGGGCTCGGGGCAGGGCCCGGCAGCCTGTCCGCCGGCGGCGTCCTCCGCGGCGGCACCGGCCTGTTCGCCCGGCTCACGGGCGGGCGGCGCCGGGTCCGGCACGGCACGTGTGCGCCAGGCGGGATCGAACCGGACGCCCTCGACACCGAGGGAGCGGAGGAACTCGAGATGCGCGCGCAGATCGTCGCTCGTCATGGTCGGGCCCCGGGGCGCGGTCGCGTCAGGGCCGGGCGCCAGCGGCCGTCAGCGCCTGCTCGACGCGGTCGAGAATCGCGGCCGCAACGCCGGCCTTGGCCTGCAGCGGTACGACCTGGTCGCCACCCGCTCCCACGATGGTGACGGCGTTGGTCTCCACGTCGAATCCCTGGTCCGGCCGTGACACGTCGTTGGCGACGATGAGGTCCACGCGCTTGCGCGCCTGCTTCTCGCGCGCCTTGCGTACGACGTCGTCCGTCTCGGCCGCGAAGCCGACCAGCACCGGCCTGGCGGCGCCGGCCTGCGCCCGGGCCGCGCCCAGGTCGGCCAGGATGTCACGCGTGCGCTCGAGCGTGAGGGTGAGGGGCGCGTCCTGCTTCGCGATCTTGCCGGTCGCCGGGCGGGCCGGCGTGTAGTCGGCCACGGCCGCCGCCATCACCACGACGTCGGCGGTGGCCGCCTCGCGCAACACGGCCGCGTGCATCTCGGCAGCCGACCGGACGCGCACGATCGACGTGACCGCCGGTGGCTCGAGGCGCGTCGGCCCGACGACCAGCGTCACGGCGGCGCCACGCCGGGCGGCTTCGGCCGCGATCGCGAACCCCATGCGGCCGCTCGAGCGGTTGCCGACGAAGCGGACCGGGTCGATGTCCTCGTAGGTGGGCCCGGCCGTGACCAGCACCCGCCGCCCCGCCAAGGGTGAGTCGACCGTCGTGACCGCCCGATGCGCCGCCTCGACGATCTCCTCCGGTTCAGCCAGTCGGCCCTTGCCCACCCAGCCGCAGGCCAGGTAGCCGTCGCCCGGCTCGACGAACCGGACCCCGCGCGCCGCGAGCGTCCGCACGTTCCGCTGGACGGCCTCGTGCGCGAGCATGTTGGTGTTCATCGCCGGCGCGACGAGCACCGGCGCCTTCGTCGCCAGGTAGAGCGAGCTGAGGAAATCGTCGGCGATGCCGTTGGCGAACTTGCCGATCACGTTGGCCGTGCAGGGCGCGACGAGCAGCAGGTCGATGCCGTCGGCGAGCGCGATGTGCTCGATGTCGGCGTTCATGCCAGGTCGCCACTGCGAGGTGACGACGGGATGGCGCGTGATCGCCTCGAAGGTGAGCGGCCCGACGAACCGCGTGGCGGCGCGGGTCATCACGGCGACGACGTCGTGGCCGCGCTTCTGCAGCCCGCGGCACACCTCGACGGCCTTGTAGGCGCCCACGCCCCCGGTCACGCCCAACGCGATTCGAGCCATCGTCCGCTCAGTCCTTGAAGGTCTCGATGATCGTCCCGGCCGCCGCGCGCATGGCCTTCACGCGCGCCCGCTCGGCGAGCACGATCGCACGCAGCCGGTCCACGGCCGGCTCCACCTCGTCGTTGACGACGACGTACTCGTACTGCGCGAACTCGGGCACCTCGGCGCGTGCCACCGCGAGCCGCCGCCGTACCTGCTCCTCGCTGTCCTTGCTTCGGCCCCGCAGGCGCTGCTCGAGCGCCGCTGCCGACGGCGGCAGCACGAAGACCCCCACCGTCTCGATGCCCCGGCTGCGGACCTGGCGCGCCCCCTGGACGTCGATCACCAGCACGACATCGTCGCCGGCCGCGAGGCGGGCCTCGGTGTCGGCGGCCGCCGTGCCGTAGTAGTTGCCGAACACGTCGGCCCACTCGAGAAACGCGCCCTCGCGCACCATCTCCTCGAAGCGGTCGCGGCCGATGAAGTGGTAGTCGACGCCGTCGACCTCGCCGGCGCGGGCGGCCCGCGAGGTGTAGGAGCGCGACTGCCGCAGGCCCGGCACGACCTGGACGAGGCGCTCGACGAGCGTGGTCTTGCCGGTGCCCGACGGGGCCGACACGATGAACAGCAGGCCCCGGTGGCTACTCGACATTCTGCACCTGCTCCCGCATCTTCTCGAGCTCGGCCTTCGCCGTGATCACGAGTTCGGAGACGCGCAGCCCGTCGGCCTTCGACCCGATCGTGTTGATCTCGCGGTTCATCTCCTGCAGCAGGAAATCCAGCTTCCGTCCGCAGGGCTCGTCGGAATCGGCCAGCGCCAGCCAATGCGCCAGGTGCCCGCGGAAGCGGGTGACCTCCTCGGAGATGTCGGACCGTTGCGCGGCGCGGACGACCTCCTGGGCGACGAGCGCCGGGTCGGCCGGCGACTCCAGCCTGATCTGATCGACCCGCTCCCGGAGGCGCGCCTCGACCCCCGCCCGGCCTTCCTCCGCGGCCTCTTCGAGCCGGCCGATCAGCGCCCCGAGCGTGACCCGTCGTGCCTCGAGATCGGCGCGCAGGTGATCCCCCTCGCGCGTCCGCATCTCGTCGAGCCGCGCGGCCGCCTCCTCCACCGCCGCCTCGACGCCGGCGGCGACGGCCGCCTCGACCTCGGGAAGGAGCTCGGGCCCGCGGTCGCGCACGGTGATGGCCTGGGGCAGCCGCAGCAGGTCGCCGGGGGTCAGCGGGCCCGCCACGAGCCCGTCCGCGCGGGCCTGTTCGAGCGTCGCGGCCAGCGCGCGCGCGAACTCCGCGTTCAGCTCGATCGTGGGCGCCGGCGGAGTGCGCAGCTGCACCGACACGCCCAGCTCCACACGGCCCCGTGACACGCGCCGCTGCAGCGCGGCGCGCACACGCGGCTCCAGGTTCGACAGCGACGCCGGCATCCGGAACTGCACGTCCAGGAACCGGTGGTTCACCGTCTTCACCGTGACGCCGATCGTGGCCAGGGCGTCTTCCCGCGTCAGTGACGCGAAGCCCGTCATCGACTTGATCATGCCGGCGTCCTAACCCTCCACCTCGGTCGGCTCCTCGAGGAGCTGCCCCTCGTACAGTTTCGCATAGGCGCCCCCCAGGGCCAGCAGCTCGTCGTGCGTGCCCGACTCGACGATGCGCCCCTGCTCCAGCACGACGATGGCGTCGGCCCGACGGACCGTCGACAGGCGATGCGCAATCACGAACGAGGTCCGGTTCGACATCAGCGCCGCCAGCGCCTCCTGCACGAGCTGCTCCGATTCGGTGTCGAGCGCCGACGTCGCCTCGTCGAGGATCAGGATCGGCGCGTCGCGCAGCAGCGCCCGGGCAATCGCAATCCGCTGCCGCTGTCCGCCGGACAGGCGCTGCCCCCGCTCGCCGATCCGCGTGTCGTACCCGTCGTCGAGCGTCACGATGAACTCGTGGGCGTGCGCCGCGCGCGCGGCGGCCTCGATCTCGGCCTGGGTGGCCGTGGGCCGGCCGTAGGCGATGTTGGCGCCGACCGTGTCGTCGAAGAGCACCGTGTCCTGCGTGACGATGCTGATCTGGCCGCGCAGCGACGCCAGCGTCACGTCGCGGACGTCACGCCCGTCGACGAGCAGCGCCCCCCCGGTGACGTCGTAGAAGCGCGGCAACAGGTTCACGAGCGTGGTCTTGCCAGCGCCACTCCGGCCGACGATCGCCAGCATCCGTCCGGCGCGCACGTGCAGCTGGACGCCGCGCAGCGTCGCTTCCTCGGCGCCTCCGTAGGCGAACGACACGCTGCGGAACTCGATCTCGTGCCGGAACGGCGGGAGCGGCGGCGCGCCGGGCTGCTCTGCGACTTCGCTGTGCGTGTCGAGCAGTTCGAAGATGCGTTCCGACGCGGCCAGCGCCTGCTGCAGGGTCGCATTGACCCGGCTCAGCTTCTTGGCCGGTCCGTACATCAGGAACAGGGCCGCGATGAACCCGGCGAACTCACCGGAGGTGAGGCGCCCCGATGCGATCTCCCGGCTGCCGTACCAGAGCGCCGCCACGAACGCGATGCCGCCGATGAACTCCATCAGCGGCGGCAGCACAGACAGCGCCCCCGTCACCTTCATGTTGGTGCGGTACAGGTGATCGGAGGCGCGATCGAATCGATCGGTCTCGCGCGCCTCGGCGCCGAACGCCTTCACGATGCGGTGACCGGTGAACGCCTCGGCGCCGAAGTGCGACAGCTGCTCCAGGGCCTCCTGGCTCCGCCGCGTCGTCCGCCGCACGCGCTGCCCTAGCTGTACCAGCGGGTAGACGACGATCGGGGCTCCGGTCAGGCAGACCACCGCCAGGCGGGCGTCGTAGTAGAAGAGGAGCGCCGCGTAGCCGAGGATCGACAGCGACTCCCGGGTCAGGTCGCCGACCGTCTCGGACACGGCCTGCTGGATCTGGCCGACATCGTTCGTCAGGCGCGACAGGAGCTTCCCTGTGGTCTGCGTGGAGAAGAACGCGGCCGACTGCCCGAGCACGTGCCGGAACAGCTCGTTGCGGAGGTCGTGCACCACCCGCTGCCCGACGTCGGTCATCAGGTAGGACGACAGGAACCCGCCGACGCCCTTGAGGAAGTAGAGGCCGAGCACCGAGCCCGCCACCGGCCCGAGCGACGCGCCGGTCGGCAGGACTTCATCGAAGATGGGCTTGATGAGGAAGGCGACCCCTGCCGAGGCGGCCCCGTACACCACCATCGCAGCGAGCGCGCTGGCGAGGCGGGCGCGGTGGGGCCGCGCGTACTCGAGCAGGCGGAAGAACGCGGTCACTCCGTGAAACGATACCTCAACAGCACCCACACGGCGACGATGCCGTCGCGCCAGCTGATCTTCTTCCCCTCGTCGTACCCGCGGCCGTCGTACGAGATGGGCACCTCGTACACCCGACAGCCCCGCTTGAAGATCTTCGCCGTCAGCTCGGGCTCGATCCCGAAGCCGTTCGAATGCAGGGTCATCGACCGCAGCACCGACGTGCGCATCACCTTGTAGCAGGTCTCCATGTCGGTGAGCATCGTGTTGTAGAGCACGTTGGTCAGGAGCGTCAGGCCCAGGTTGCCCAGGTAGTGCGTGAACATGAACACCCGGTGGCGGCCGAGAAACCGCGAGCCGTAGACGACGTCCGCCCGGCCCTGGCAGATCAGTTCGATCAGCATGGGCAGTTCCTCGGGCGAGTACTCGAGGTCGGCGTCCTGGATGACCATCAGGTCGCCGGTCACCTCCGCGAAGCCGCGGCGCAGGGCCGATCCCTTGCCGCCGTTCGACGGCTGGAGCAGCAGCTTGAAGCCGAGCTCGGACTGCAGCCGCGCCAGGATGTCGCGCGTGCCGTCGGTCGAGCAGTCGTCGATGACGATCAGCTCGACGCGGACCGGGACGGCCAGCACGCGGCGGATGATCTCCTCGATGGTGGCCTGCTCGTTGAAGACCGGCATGACCACCGACAACAGCGGATCGTTCAGGATGCCTCGCAGGCGCGACATCAGGACCCCTTCCCGGCCCGCGCGGCGCGCCCCAGGTGCCACCGCCAGGCATCGGCAACCATCGTCTCCAGAGCCGGCCGCTTCGGCACCCAGCCGAGTTCCGCGCGGATCTTCCCCGCCGAGGCGTAGAGGACCGCGGGGTCGCCGGGACGCCGCGGTGCCGAACGCCTCTCCACGCGCCGGCCGGTGACCTGTTCGACCGCCGCGATGACCTCGCGCACCGACGACGGGCGCTCGGTGCCGACGTTGTAGGTGGCCGACGCACCGCCCTGCTCCAGCCGGGCCAGCGCGCGGACGTGCGCGTCGGCCAGGTCGGACACATGGATGTAGTCGCGCAGGCACGTGCCATCCGGCGTCGGGTAGTCCTCGCCCATGATCTGCAGCGGCTCCCCGCCGGAGATGGCCTCGAGGGCCCTCGGAATCACGTGGATCTCGGGGGCGTGGTCCTCGCCGAGCTCACCGTCCGGGTCGGCGCCGGCGGCATTGAAGTACCGCAGGCGGATGGACCGGATCCCGTGCGCACGCTCGAGGTGGGGCAGCGCATGCTCGATCGCCAGCTTCGACTGCCCGTAGGCGTTGATGGGCGCCGTCGGGTGCGTCTCGGAAATGGGCGTCTCGACCGGTTCGCCGTAGACGGCGCAGGTCGACGAGAAGACGAACTGACGGCACCCTTCGGCCGCCATCGCCTCGAGCGTGGCCAGCGTCCCCACCACGTTGTTCCGATAGTAGCCCAGGGGGTTGCCGACCGACTCGCTCACGTTGAGCCAGGCGGCGAAATGCATCACCGACGACGCGCCGGAGTCACGGAGCGCGCGGCGGACGGCGTCGACGTCGCCAATGTCGCCCACGACGAGCGGCGCGCCGAGCGTGGCCTCGCGGTGACCGGCCGACAGGTCGTCGTACACGACCACGCGGTGCCCGGCGGCCCGAAGCGCCTTGACGGCGTGGCTGCCGATGTAGCCGGCCCCGCCGGTCACCAGGACGGTCCGGGGATCAGCGGCGGCCACGGGACTGGAACGGGACGAGCGCCGACGGCGCGTGCGGACGAAGTCCGGGCCCGACAGCGGTCTCGGGCTCGACGATCAGAATGGGCATGCGTGGCCCCATTATCGGCGACAGACGGCCCATTCCCGAAGGGCTTCCTGCCCTCCAGGTACACCTTCAGGGATCACGCGCGACAACGCGTGCACCGGCGGCACGTGGCGGCGCGCAGGCCCGGCGAGGGCTCGGGAACGGGCAGCCCGCCGTGCCACCGCCGGCTCGACGGCGGTCACGTGCGGCGCATGCCCTGCGGGGAGGGATGGGCAGCGCGTGTCGGCACCGGTCCGCTCGCGGGCTGGCGCTATGATACCGGCTGAAGCGATGCGCATTCTCGTCGACTACCGTCCAGCACTGCGGGCACGCACCGGCGTCGGCGAGTACATGCACGAGTTGACGCGGGCGTACACCGCCGCGTACCGCGACGACACCGTCGGTGTCTTCACGAGTTCCTGGAAGGACCGGCCGGCGCCGGACACGGGCACCATCCTGCGCGCACGCGTCGTCGATCGGCGCATCCCCGTCCGCGTCCTGAACTACTTGTGGCATCGTCACGGGTGGCCAGCGGTCGAGACGCTCGCCGGCCCCTGGGACGTCGTGCACGCCGCGCATCCCCTGCTCATCCCCGCGTCGCGCGCGGCGCGCGTCGTCACGATCCACGACCTCTTCTTCCTGTCGCAGCCCGAACGGACCCGCGCCGAGATTCGGCGCGACTACCCGGCCCTGACCCTCCGTCACGCCCGGCGCGCGGACGCGATCGTCGCGCCCTCCGAGTACACGCGGCGGCAGGCCGCGAGCCAGCTCGGCGTCCCCCTGGACCGGATCCACGTCTGCTCGCCCGGCGCGCCCCACTGGCTGCTGTCCGGCCGCCCGGCCAGGCCCCCCCTTCGGGAGCGCTACCTGCTCTTCTTCGGCACGCTCGAGCCCCGGAAGAACGTCGGCGCCCTGCTCGACGCGTACGCGCTGCTGCTGGAACGAGACGCGGCACTGCCGCGCCTCGTGCTGGCCGGCCGCGCGACCGAGGACGCCGACGCGTGGCTGGCGCGCCTGCACGCGCCGCCGCTCTCGGGTCACGTCGAGCATCTCGGCTACGTCGCCGACGGCGATCGCGAGGCCGTCTACCGCGGCGCGTGCGCGCTCGTGATGCCGTCACTCGACGAGGGCTTCGGCCTGCCGGCGCTCGAGGCCATGGCCGCCGGCGTGCCGGTGATCGCGTCGAACCGCGGCGCGCTGCCGGAGGTGCTGGGTGAGGCAGGCGTCGTGGTGGCACCCGACGACGTCCCAGGCCTCGCGGCGGCGATCGCGCGCGTCGCGGCAGACGACGCCTGGGCCGCCGGGCTCGCCCAGGCCGGGCTGGCACGCGCGCGCGCCTTCTCGTGGGACCGCGCCGCCCAAGCGGTCCACGCGGCATACGAGGACGCGGTCGCGCGGCGCGACGCACGCCTCGCGTCCGCGGCACGCACCGAGCAGGTGACGGCCGGCTGATGCGCATCGCGATCGACGCGCGCGAGCTGGCGCCGAAGCCCACCGGCGTCGGCCGCTATCTCACGGAGCTGCTGCGCGCCTGGGCGCACGAGCCCGCCTCGCGTGCGCACGAGTTCGTACTGTGCGCTCCGGCCGAGCCGGATGCCCCGGTTCTGGCCGGCCCGGGAGCCCGCTGGGTCACCGCCCCCGGCCACGGGACGGTCTGGGAACAGTGGGTCCTGCCACGGCTGCTGCGCCGCGTGCGGCCCGACGTCCTCTTCTCACCAGCGTATACGAGCCCGATCTGGGGCCCGACGCCAGTCGTGGTGGCGATCCACGACGTGTCGTTCTTCGCCCAGCCGGGCTCCTACCGGCCGCGCGAAGGCGCACGCCGCCGGTTCGTCACCAGACGGGCGGCCCACCGCGCCGCCCGCGTGCTGACGATCTCCGAGTTCTCGCGGCGCGAGATCGTGCGCTGGCTGGGCGTCGAGGCGGACAAGGTGGAGGTGACCTATCCCGGCGTGACGACCCTCGCAGGCACGACCAAGGCGTCCCACCGCCCCCACGACGACCGGCCGACGGTGCTCTACGTCGGCTCGGTCTTCTCCCGGCGGCACGTGCCCGAGCTCGTCGCGGGTTTCACGCGGCTCGCGCAGCGGCACACCGACGTCCGCCTCGAGGTGGTGGGCGACAACCGCAGCATCCCGCCCGTCGACCTCATGGCCATCACCGCGGCGACCGGACTGGGCGACCGCATCCGCGTCCGGCCGTACGTGTCCGACGGGGAACTCGCCACCCTGTACGCCCAGGCCACGGCGTTCGCCTTCCTGTCGGACTACGAGGGTTTCGGGCTGACGCCGCTGGAGGCACTGGCGCTCGACATCCCGATCGTCGTCCTCGACACGGCCGTGGCGCGCGAAGTGTACGGCGACGCCGCCCGGTACGTGACCACCCTCGACGCCGCGTCGGTCGCCGACGGTCTGGCGCAGGTGCTCTTCGACGAGGCTGCCCGTTCGCGGTGGCGCGATGCCGGCCGCGCCCGGGTGGCGCGCTACTCATGGTCGGCGTGCGCGGCGCGCACGCTCGAGGTGTTGACCGCCTGTGGCTCACGCCGCTGACCCGCCCCGGCTGACGGTCGTCGTCGTCACGCACAACTCGCGCCGCGACCTGGACGGCTGCCTCGGGTCGCTGTCACAGCACGCGCCGAAGGTCCCGCACACGATCGTCGTGGTCGACAGTGGGTCCACCGACGGTACTCCCGCGCTGATTCGCGCACGGTGGCCCGCGGTCCGGGTGCTGGAGCCGGGGCGCAACGTGGGATTCGCGCGCGCCAACAACCTGGCCATCGACGCCACCCGCAGCGAGTTGGTCCTGCTCCTCAACCCGGACACCGTCGTGCCGGCGGGAGCCGTCGACGCCCTCGTCGCCGACCTCGACGCGCACCCCGACGCCGCGGTCGTCGGGCCGCGCATCGTGGACGGCGAGGGTCACGCCGAGCTGTCCTGGGGACCGATGCCGTCGCCGCTCGCCGAACTGCGGCAGAAGTGTCTCGTGCGCGCCAACGACCGCCGTTGGCCCGTGGTGGCCCCGTGGATCGACCGTCTGGCCCGCCAGGCCCGGTGGCCCGACTGGGTCACGGGCGCGTGCCTGCTGATCCGCCGCGCGGACCTGCAGGCGGCCGGCCGGTTCGACGAGCGCTACTTCCTCTACAACGAGGACGTGGACCTGTGCGCCGCCGTCCGCGCGCGCGGACGCCGCATCCGCTTCAGTCCGGTGGCGGAGGTCGTGCACCTCCGCGGGCGCTCGGGCGGCCCCTCTGCGCGGACGGAATACCACCGCAGCCATCTCGCGTTCTACGAGAAGCACCGGCCGGCCTGGGCCCCGGCGCTGCGGTGGTACCTCAAGCTCAGGCGCCGTCTACCCGATACCACGGCACAGGGCCGCTGAACGGCGGGACCGGTGCGACCGGGCCGACGGCGTCCGGCCCGCCACCGCCATGGATGTCCTGCGACCCGAGCCCGCCGGTTGGGACTGCCCGTCCTGCGGCCGTCGTGTGCCCGGCCGCATCCGGGAATGCCGCTGCGGGTGCGTGCAGCCCGAGGCCGTGGCCGAGCCCCCACCCGTCTCCCAGCAGGAGGCCGCCACCCAGCCACGCGGGCTGGGCCTGCCGCTGCTGGCCGCCGGGCTGATACTGGGGCTCGCGTTGGGATTCCTGCCAGGGCGTCATGGGCAGGAGGCGCAGACGTCCGACCCACTCCGCTCGAACGCGTCTGGCGCGCCAGCGACAGGCGCGCGGCCACCCGACGGGGCGCCACGTCAGCCCGGCGAGCGCGACGTCCCCGTCCCGTCTGCCCTGCCCCCGGCCTCGGCACCCTCCGGCGTCCCGTTGTCCCTCGAGGACCTCGTCAGCCGCGTCGTCCCGGCCGTGGCGTCGATCCAGGCAGGCGGCTCCCGGGGGACGGGGTTCTTCATCCAGCACGATCGCCTGCTGACCAACGCCCACGTGGTCGAGGGCCAGGCCGCCATCAAGCTGCAGGTCGGCGACGCATCCTACTCCGCCCGCGTGGTCGGCACGTCCGCCGCCAACGACCTGGCGGTCCTGCAGGTGACGTCCCCGAACGCCGCGCAGCCAACGCTCCCGTTGGGCTCGGTCACGAGCGCCCGTGTCGGGCAGGAGGTCATCGCCGTCGGCTCGGCGCTCGGCGTGCTGTCGAACACCGTCACGCGCGGTATCGTCAGCGCGGTCCGCCAGGTGGGCGACGTGACGCTCATCCAGACCGACGCGGCCATCAACCCGGGGAACAGCGGCGGCCCGCTCGTCGACCGCAGAGGCCTGGTGATCGGCGTCAACTCGCTGCGCGTCGCCCAGCGGGCCGAGGGCGTGGCGTTCGCCGTCGCCATCGACCACGCGTCACTCCTGCTGGCCGGCAAGCGCGCTGCGACGACCCAGACGCCGCTCCACAGTCTGACCGAGATGCTGAGCACGCCGTCGGACGGCGAGGTCCTGCGTACGCGCGGCGAGGACGCCTTTGCCCGGGTCATCGAGTGGGCCGCGAAGAACGCCGACGAACTCGACGGCTACTGGAGGCAGTACGCCAGCGCCTGCGTCGCCTCGGTGCAACCCGCCGGCGACCGGCCGTGGTTCGCGGTGTTCCGCACGCGCGGCGTCCAACTGGGCAGCGCCGCACCCGGCGGCTGCGTGACGTGGCTGGATCACGTGCAGCGCAATGCGACGCAGATCAAGGGCGAACTCGACAAGGCCTCCGAGGCAGCGCGCCTGCAGGGGGTCTCCCTTGGCGTCGTGCACGACCTGCGGCGCCGCCACCGCCTCCGCTGGGCCGGTTGGGACCGGTAGGCGCACCCGGCGCGATGGGCACGCCGCCGGTATAATCGGCCGGACATGCGCGTCGCGATCGATGCCCGGAAGCTCCACGACTTCGGCATCGGGACCTATATTCGCAACGTCCTCCGGCATCTGGCCCGCATCGACTCGCAGACCGAGTACGTGCTCCTCTGCCATCAGGCGGACATGGGCGTCGCCCCCACGCTCGGTCCCAACTTCCGGACCGTGCTGGAACCGTCGGGCAACTACTCGCTCCGCGAGCAGTTCCGGATCCCCGTGGCGGTGCGCCGCGAGCGGCCCGACCTGTTCCACGCCCCGCACTACGTGCTGCCGCCGCTCGTGCCGACCCGCGCGGTCGTGACGATTCACGACTGCATCCACCTGATGTTCCCGCAGTACCTGCCGAACCGGGCCGCCTACGCCTACGCCAGGGCGTCGATGTGGGCCGCGGCCCGGAGGGCCGATGCGATCCTGACGGTCTCGGAGGCCTCGAAGCGTGACATCCTGCACTTCTTCAACGTCCCGGCGGAGAAGATCGTCGTCGTCCACAACGCCATCGACGAGCGCTTCTGGGTGCCGCCGGAGGACGAGGACGTGGCGCGCGTCCGCGAACGGTACCAGCTGACGCACCGGTTCGTGCTGTACGCCGGCAACATCAAGCCGCACAAGAACCTGGTCCGGCTGATCGAGGCGTTCGCCCAGGTGCGCCAGGGCGAGGACGACGATCTGAAGCTGCTCATCATCGGCGACCAGATCTCCAAGCTGCCGGCGCTGCGGCTGGCCGTGCACCGGCTCAAGCTCCACAAGCACGTCCGGTTCCTGGGCTACCTCCCGGACGAGACGCTCGCGGTGCTCTACCGCCTCGCCGCGGTGTTCGTCTTCCCGTCGCTGTACGAGGGATTCGGCCTCCCGCCGCTCGAGGCGATGGCGAGCGGCACCCCGGTCGTCACGTCGAACACGTCGTCGCTCCCCGAAGTGGCGGGCGACGCAGCCGTGCTGGTCGACCCCTACGAGGTGGAGTCGATCGTCGACGGCATCCGGCGTGTGCTCACCGACGACACCCTCGCCACCACCCTCCGGCAGAAGGGGCCGCTGCGGGCGCGCGAGTTCTCCTGGGAACGCTCGGTGCGCAAGACACAGGAGCTCTACGAGGCCGTAGGCGGGCGCGGCCGGACACGCACGTGAGCGTCGCCCTCGTCCACGACTGGCTGACGGGCATGCGCGGGGGCGAGAAGGTTCTCGAAGTCCTGTGCGAGATCTACCCCGATGCGGACGTCTACACCCTGGTGCACGTCCCCGGCTCGGTGTCGCCGACGATCGAGCGGCACCGGATCACGACGTCCCTGATCCAGCGCCTGCCGCGCGCGGGCCGCTATTACCGCCAGTACCTCCCGCTCTTCCCGTTCGCCATCGAACGGATCGACCTCTCCCGGCACGACCTGGTCATCAGTTCGAGCCACTGCGCCGCGAAGGCGGTGCACGTCGCCCCGGGCGCCCGGCACCTCTGCTACTGCCACTCGCCCATGCGGTATGCGTGGGACCAGTTCGACGCCTACTTCGGCCCCGCCCGGGTCGGGCCCTTGAAGAGCCGGTGGTTCTACCGCCCGATGCTCGACCGGCTGGCCCGCTGGGACGCGGCCACGGCCGGCCGCGTCCACCGGTTTCTGGCCAATTCCGGCCACGTTGCGGCCAAGATCCGCCGATACTACAATCGGGAGGCGACAATTGTGTATCCGCCCGTCGACACCACGTTCTACCAGCCGGCGGCGGTCGAGCCGGATTCCCACTTTCTGGTGGTGTCAGCGCTGGTTCCCTACAAACGACTCGATCTGGCCATTGATGCGTGCGCCCGGGTCGGCGCGCCGCTCCGGATCGTCGGCGATGGCCCTGACCGGGAGCGCCTGGAGCGTCAGGCCGGTCCACACGTGACGTTCCTCGGCCGGCTCACCGACGAACGGATTCGCGACGAGTACCGGCAGGCCCAGGCGGTGATCCTGCCCGGCGAGGAGGACTTCGGCATCGTGCCCGTCGAGGCTCAGGCCTGCGGGCGGCCGGTCGTGGCCTACGGCGGCGGCGGAGCGCTCGAAACGGTGGTCGACGGCGAGACGGGAGTCTTCTTCGACTCGCTGGACGCGGCCTCGCTCGCGGGTGCCCTGTCACGGGCGGCCTCGATCCGCTTCGAGCCGGCGCGGGCGCGGGCCCAGGCCGAGCGGTTCTCGCGCGAGCGCCATCGCGCACAGCTCGAGGCCCTGGTGGCCGACACGCTGGCGCACCCGTCGGGCACGCGATGGTGAAGCGGTACAACCGCCTGCTCGTCGCCTTCTACGTCGTGTCCGACGCGCTGCTGGCCGCCTGGGCGTTCATCCTGGCGTACGGCATCCGCTTCGAGAGCGGCCTCATTCCGGTCAGCAAGGGCTATCCGCCGATCGAGCAGTACCTGGACAAGCTGCCGTTCGTCGCGCTGCTGACGCCGCTGGCCTTCCAGATCCAGGGTGTCTACCGCCTGCGCCGCGGTCGCTCGCGGGTCGACGACTTCTTCGCGATCCTGATCGGGAGCATCCTCGCCGTCGTCTTCGGCGTCGGATCGATGCTCTACGTCGGCGCCTACTACGCGTCCGAAGGCACGCGGGCCAGCGGCTCGTACCAGGTGTCCCAGATCGTCTGGGTGCTGTTCCTGGGGCTGATCGTCCTCTTCGCCTACGGTTCCCGCGAGGCGGTCCGCGAACTGCTCGAACGGCGCTGGCGTGCCGGCATCGGCCTGAAGCGCATCGCCATCGCCGGCGCCGGCGACCTGGGCCGCATGGTCGCCGACCGCATCCTCCAGCACCGCGAACTCGGCTATCAGGTGGTGGGCTTCCTGGACGACCGGGCGGGCGGCGACCACCTCGGCTACCGGGGGCTGCCGCTCCTCGGCACGCTCTCCGAGGTCGGCGACATCGCCCAGCGCGAGCGGATCGATCACCTGTACGTGGCCCTTCCCATCGAGGAGCACGCCAAGCTCCTCGCGCTGATGGATGCGGCCAGCCGCGAGGTGATCGACGTCAAGGTCGTGCCGGACCTGCTGCAGTTCATCGCCCTGCGCGCCCGTCTGGAGGACCTCGACGGCCTTCCCGTCATCAACGTCAACGACGTGCCGCTCCAGGGCGTCAACGCCTGGGTGAAGCGGACGATCGACATCGTGCTGTCGGCGGCGACGCTGGCGGTGATCGCGGTGCCGTGCGCGATCATCGCCGCGCTGGTCAAGTGGACGTCGCCCGGACCCGTGTTCTACCACCAGGAACGGATGGGCCTCGACGGCCGGGCGTTCACCGTCTACAAGTTCCGGTCGATGTACCAGAACGCCGAGCAGACCACGGGACCGATCTGGTCGCCCGACAACGACCCCAGGACCACGCCCATCGGCCGCTGGCTCCGGCGGTTCGACCTGGACGAGTTGCCGCAGTTCTGGAACGTGCTCAAGGGCGAGATGTCGATCGTCGGCCCCCGGCCGGAGCGCCCGTTCTTCGTCGAGCAGTTCAAGCACCGGATTCCGCAGTACATGCTCCGCCACAAGGTGAAGGCGGGCATCACGGGCTGGGCCCAGGTGAACGGCTGGCGCGGGAACACGTCCCTCGAGAAGCGGATCGAATTCGACCTCTACTACATAGAGAACTGGTCGGTTGCGCTCGATATCAAGATCATGTGGCTGACGGTCGTACGCGGGTTCCTGCATCGCAGCGTCGCGTGATCGCCCGGGCCTCCACGCCCTTTCACACGGAGACACACACTACATGGCTCGAGTCGTCGTCACCGGAGCGGCCGGATTCATCGGGTCGCACCTCTGCGAAACCCTGCTCGACCGAGGCGACTCGGTCATCGGCATCGACAACCTGCTGACCGGGGACCTCGCCAACGTCGCGCACCTGCGCGACCGGGACTTCCAGTTCGTCCGCCACGACGTCACCAACTACATCGACGTCAGCGGTCCGGTCGACTTCATCTACCACTTCGCCAGCCCGGCGAGCCCGGTGGACTACCTCGAACTGCCCATCCAGACACTGAAGGTCGGCTCGCTCGGCACGCACAACGCGCTCGGCCTGGCCAAGGCCAAGGGAGCCCGGCTGCTCCTCGCGTCGACCTCGGAGGTGTACGGCGATCCGCTCGAGCACCCCCAGAAGGAGACCTACTGGGGCAACGTCAACCCGATCGGCCCCCGGGGCGTCTACGACGAGGCGAAGCGCTTCGCCGAGGCCATCACGCTCGCCTACCACCGCTACCACGGCGTGCAGACGCGGATCGTCCGCATCTTCAACACCTACGGCCCGCGGATGCGGCTGCGCGACGGCCGGGCCGTGCCGGCGTTCATGTCGCAGGCCCTGCGGGGCGAGGACGTGACGGTGTTCGGCGACGGCACGCAGACGCGGAGCTTCTGCTACGTCACCGACCTGGTCGACGGCATCCTGCGGCTGATGGCCTCGGACACGAGCGACCCGGTCAACATCGGCAACCCGCACGAGGTCACGATCGAGGAAATCGCGCGCACGATCATCAGGCTGGTGGGCTCGAAGAGCCAGATCGTCTACCGGCCGCTGCCGGTCGACGATCCGAAGCAGCGCCGGCCCGACATCACGCGCGCGCGGACGATCCTCGGCTGGGAGCCGAAGGTGAAGCTCGAGGAAGGGCTGATGCGCACGGTCGACTACTTCAAGACCCGCGTCTGACACGCGCGCCGGGTGGGGCCGTCCGCCAGCCCCGCCCGGCCGCCCCGCGGCCGCGTCAGTGCGGGTCGTTGACGAGGCGGCGCATCCGCACCAGGTAGTCCGCGCTCGAGATCACCGTCAAGGCGAGCGACACCCAGACCGCCAGGTCCACCACGCCCGATCGCCTGCCCAGGTAGTTGAAGTACATCACGATCACGCAGGTCAGGATGAAGGCCGCCGTGGCCATCTTGCCCCAAATCGACGGCGTGAACGTACGGGGCCCCACCGCCAGGTTGACGATCGCGACGACGCCGACGATCACGATGTCGCGGCTGATCACGAGGATCGTCAGCCAGAGCGGCACGTGGTTCGTCATCGGGACGCCCGGCAGCGTCAGGACGATGAACGTCGTCACGAGCAGGAGCTTGTCGGCCATCGGATCGAGCCACGCGCCGAGGCTCGTCCGCTGGCCCGCCCGCCGGGCGATCAGGCCGTCGAGCGCGTCGGTGGCACCCGCCACCAGGAAGACGAGCAGGGCCCAGCCCAGGTACTCGTAGACCACGAGCAGCACGAAGGCCGGGATCAGCATGATCCGGAGGATCGTCAGCTGGTTGGCGAGCGTCAGGCTGCCCACGACGGCCTCCTGCGATGCGGGCGGTACGAGCCCTCGCGCCGGCCACTCATCACGCCCCCGCCGCCTCGGCCGGCATCGGGCCCGTCAACCGGTCGATGCACCGCCGGGGCACCTCGGCCTCGATCACGACGCGGCCGCCGCGGTTCTCGTGGCTGAGGACCCGGCCGACCTGGTAGACATGGGCGATGCGACGGCGCGCCTCCGGTGTGTTCGCGTCGAACTCCAGCATCAGGCGCCGCGTGTCGAGCTCGAGGCGCCCGGTCAACGCCGCGAGGAGCGCCGCAACGCCCTCCCCCGTCCGCGCCGAGATCAACGCGGCGTCCGGGCTGGTCTCCGCGAGTCGCCGGCGGTCCTCGGCGTCGAGCGCGTCGATCTTGTTGTACACCTCGATCGCCGGCACCTCGCGCGCCCCCACCTCCTCGAGCACGCGGTGCACGGCCGCGATGTGACGCTCGCAGTCCGGACTGGACGCGTCGATGACGTGCAGCAGCAGGTCCGCGTCGACGACCTCCTCGAGGGTTGCGCGGAACGCCGCGACGAGCGCGTGCGGCAGCCGGTCGACGAATCCCACGGTGTCGGAGAGCCGCAGTTCGCGCGCGTCCGGCAGCCGCACCTGCCGGACGAGCGGATCCAGCGTCACGAACAGCGCGTCCGACGCGACCGCGTGCGCGTCGGTCAGGCGATTGAACAACGTGGTCTTGCCGGCGTTGGTGTAGCCGACCAGCGCGACGACCGGGACCGACTGCTTGTGGCGCCGCTCGCGCGCCTGGGCACGCCGCTGGCGCACCTGGTCGATGGCCTTCTGGATCGCGGCGATGCGGTCGCGTATCCGCCGGCGGTCGGTCTCGAGCTTCGTCTCGCCGGGGCCACGCGTCCCGATGCCGCCGCCGAGCCGCGACAGGGCGGCACCCGCTCCGGCCAGCCTCGGCAGCAGGTACTTGAGCTGCGCGAGCTCCACCTGCGCCTTACCCTCGCGCGTCCGCGCGCGCCGCGCGAAGATGTCGAGAATCAGCTGCGTCCGGTCCACGACCTTGCGCCCCAGCGCGTCCTCCAGCTGACGCAGCTGCGCCGGCGTCAACTCGTTGTCGAAGACGACCAGGTCGATGTGCGCTTCGGCGCACGCGGCGGCGAGGCTTGCCACCTTGCCGCGTCCGATGAACGTGGCGGGATCCGGCTTTGGCCGCTCCTGCAGCATGCGGATCTCGACGCGTGCGCCCGCGGCGGCGGCCAGACCGGCCAGCTCGTCGAGCGAGCGCTCGGCGTCGGACCGGCGCGACGGACCGGATACGAGTCCCACGAGTGCGGCGCGTTCGAGCGCTGGGGATGACGGGGTTCGGCGCTGAGCCATCGCGCTGGGGCCAGCGAGCATGTTAGCGTACCGCCCGTCCGCGTCCGGACGGAAGGAGTCGCTGGTGGCTCGTGCGAAGAAGGCCAGGCCCGTGCGCCGCCCGCGCGCGCCGCTGCCGCGCCAGACGGGCGGTGCCCACGAGGACAAGACCCGCCGCCCCTGGAGGGAGCGCAAACACAAGGGCAAGTCCGGCGCGGACGAGTGATCGGCGGGCTCAGGTCTCGTCGGTCGGCGGGACCGACTCGACTTCCGACGCTTCGACCATCACGCGACCGACGAGTGCGGCCAGTGCCGCCAGCACCACCACGCCCGAGACGAACACGACCCGGATGCTGTGGCCTGCCACCAGGCCGGCCAGGGCCGGACTGATTGCCGACCCGACGAGGGAGGCCGCAGTGAGGAAGCCGAAGCTGGTCCCGTGCCGGTGCCGCGGCACGAGCGCGCCGCCCGCGGTGAACGCCGCCGTCATCGCGGTTCCGAGTCCGACGCCGAACAGCGCCATGGTGATGGTCAAGGGAACCAGCCGCGCGCTGAGCGCGAACAGGCCCAGCGCCCCGGCCGCGGCGATCGCGCCGCCCGCCAGCACGGCGCGCGCAGACGACCGGACGAGCGCCTCGGCCGCGATCTGGTGTCCGGCGGCGCCCGCCACCGCCAGCACCGAGAACAGTACGCCGGCCACGAGCGGCGCCTGCGCCGCCCCGTACTCCAGCTCTTCGAGATACAGGAGCAGCACGGGGCCAAAGCTGCGATCGACCAGCTGCAGCGCGAAGATGACACCCATCAGCAGCAGGAAGTTCTCGACCGTCAGGACGTTCCAGAACGGCGCATCGCGCTCGAGCTCCGCGTGCGCGACGGCCTTCGGTGGGTCCTTGTAGAGGAAGGTCAGCAGCAGGAACGCCAGACCGTACATTCCGGCCGCCACCAGAAACGCGGCGCGGAACCCGACCAGCGGCGCCAGCACGCCGCCGATCACCGGCCCGACCGCGGGTCCGATGCGCTGCGCGGTCTGCACCGCCCCGATCGCCGCTGCCATCCGCTCAGGCGGCGCCGACAACGCCGCCATCGAGATCGCGAGCCCTCCGTACCCGGCGACGAGCCCCTGGAGCGCGCGCAGCGCGAAGAGCTGCCACGGGGCCGTGGCCCGCGACATCAGCCCCATCACGACGACGAAGCTCAGAAGCGACCGCTGCACGAGAATCTTGTTGCCGAAGCGGTCGCCGATGCGGCCCCAGAACGGCGAACAGAGCGCCGTGACGGCCGGCGTGACGCCGAGCGTGACCCCGGTCCACAGGGCGACGTCGCCCCGCCCGGACACCCCGAGCTGCTGGAAGTAGGAGGCGAGGAACGGCATCACCAGCGTGAACCCGGTGAAACCGACGAACGACGCGGCCGTGACGGCGACGAGGTTGCGGCGCCAGGGCTCCACGGCCGCCTGCTAGAACCGGATGCGGACGTCGCCGTCGGGCCGACGGTGGACGTGGATGCTGTCGACGAAACGGATGCGGTGCGGCCGCGTCTGCATCACGAGCGACGTGGTCCGGACGCCGTCGCCGAAGAAACGCACGCCCTTGAGGAGCGGCCCGTCGGTGACGCCCGTCGCGACGAAGATCTGGTCATCCCCCGAGGCCAGGTCCTCCGCCCGGTAGATCCGGCGGACGTCGGAGATGCCCATCTGCCGGCACCGCGCCTCGTGCTCCGGCGTGCTGACGACCAGCCGCGCCAGGATCTCGCCGTTCAGGCAGCGCATCGCGGCCGCGGTGAGCACGCCCTCCGGCGCACCCCCGATGCCCATCACGGCGTGGACGCCGCTGCCGTCCACAGCGGCCGAGACCCCCGCGGAGAGGTCGCCGTCGCCAATCAGCCGGATGCGGGCGCCCGTCGCGCGGATTTGCTCGACGAGCAGGTCGTGGCGCGGGCGCTCGAGCACCATCACCACCAGGTCTTCGACGCCTCGACCGAGCGCGCGCGCGATCGCCCGCAGGTTGTCGGCCACCGGCGCATCGAGGTCGACGACGCGCCGCGCCCTGGGACCGACGATCAGCTTCTGCATGTAGAGGTCTGGCGCATGCAGAAGGCCGCCATGGCCGGAGGCCGCCAGCACCGCCATCGCATTCGGGGCGCCCGTTGCGCACAGGTTCGTCCCCTCGAGCGGGTCGACCGCGATGTCGACTCTCGGGAATCCTCCGCCGGGCGCACGCACGGCCATCCCGACCCTCTCGCCGATGTAGAGCATCGGCGCCTCGTCGCGCTCGCCCTCGCCGATGACGATCGTGCCGTCGATCGGCACGCTGTCCATCTCCCGCCGCATCGCCTCGACGGCCACCTGGTCCGACAGGTGGCGGTCGCCCTGCCCCATCGTATGCGCACAGGCAATGGCCGCCTGCTCCACGACCCGCAGGAAGTCGAGCGAGAGATCCGAGTCGCCGAGCGCCGGCGCCGACCCCTCGGGCGGCGCGCCCCCCCTGGACTGGCCTGGCGTCATGCGCGCTCCGCCCTCGCGAACGCGGGCAACTCGCAGCGTGTTGGCTTGTCCGACCGGTACCCGAGCAGATAGTCGGCCTGCATCAGCTTGTGGATCTCGCGGGTGCCTTCGTAGATGACCGCGCCCTTGCAATTGCGATAGTAGCGGCCCACGGGAAACTCGTCGGAGTACCCGTTGGCGCCGTGAATCTGCACGGCGTCACTCGCGGCCCGCTCGGACGCGACGGTCGCGAACCACTTCGCCAGCCCCACCTCCCGCGTGTGACGGCGGCCGACGTTCTTCATCCACCCGGCGCGCAGCCACAGCAGCCGAGAGGCCTGGTAGTCCGACTCCATCTGGGCCAGCATCTCCTTGACGAGCTGGTGGGATCCGATGGGCGCTCCGAACGTGTGGCGATCCTTCGCGTAGGCGACGCTGGCGTCCCGGCAGGCTCGGATCAGCCCGGTCGCGCCGGCCGCCACGGTGTAACGACCCTGGTCGAGCGCGAACATCGCGATGGTGAAGCCTTCGCCTTCGCGTCCGACGAGGTTGTCGACGGGAACCTCCACGTCCTGCATCGCGAAATGACCGGTGTTGCCAGCGAGGATGCCCCACTTCTCCTTCAGCGTGCCGCTCGAGAACCCCTTGAATCCGCGCTCGACGATGAAGGCGCTCATCCCCGACGGGTCGCGCCGCCTCCGCTTGTCCAGGTCGGTCCAGGCGAACACCAGGAAGTGGTCGGCCACGTCGGCGAGCGAGATCCACATCTTCGCGCCGTTCAGCACGTAGCGGTCGCCGCGCCGGACCGCCACCGACTGAATCCCCCGCGCGTCGCTGCCAGCCGAAGACTCGGTCAGACCGTAGGTGGCAATCTTCTCGCCGAGCGCCTGCGGCCTGAGGTAGCGCCGCTTCTGCTCCTCGGTTCCCCACGAGAGCAGCGTCAGGCAGTTCAACCCGACGTGCACCGACAGGATGACGCGGAGCGACGTGTCGACGTACTCGAGTTCCTCGCTCGCCAGCCCGAGGGACAGGTAGTCGGTGCCGGTGCCGCCGTACTCCGCTGGAATCGACAGGCCGAGCAGCCCGAGCGACGCCATCTGCGGCAGCAGGTCGCGGTCGAAGTGATGCGCCCGGTCGAGGTCGCGGATGCGCGGCGCCACTTCGCGCCCCGCCCACTCGCGGACCGACGCCTCGAGCATCAGGTGTTCGTCGGCGAGTTCGAAGTCCACCATCAGGCACCCGGCGTGGCGGGACGCCGGAACAGCACCTCTCGAACGTGGCTCTTGAGCAGGACCTGTTCGGTGATCCGCAGCGGCTCGAAGATCCGCTGGATGTCGCGGTTCTCGAGCGGACGCTGCCGCCCGACGACCGCGGGATACGGGCGGTGCTCGATGGTGCCGGCGTCCACGATCACGTGCTTCGTGTAGGTCGCGGGCGCGTCGGGCGCGGGCGGCTTGGTGTTGAAGAACGCGAGCACCGCACCCTCGGGCGCGAGCAGGCGGACCAGGGCCCCCGCCAGGGCCGCGGCCGCAGCCTTGTCGAGGTGGTCGAAGAGGTCCCAGCAGACGATGCCGTCGACGCTGCCCGGAGCCTGCGTGAGGCGGGACGTCAGGAATCCCGGCAGGTCCGCCAGGCGATGTTCGCGGCCATGTCGGTCCAGGTCCTTCGCCAAGTCCTCGACCGAAATGCGGCACCCGAGAGCGTCGCCGAAGAAGGTCAGATTCGAGCCCACGACGGGGCCGAGATCGAGCAGGACGGGACCCTCGCGGTGGCTCAGGCAGGCGAGGAACTTCGGGAGCCCCTTCGACGGGAAGACGAGCGCCTTGTCGGCGCCCGCGTCCCCGGCGGCGGGCTCGTCCTTGCGGAGGCGAGCGAACAGGTCAGAGAAGGCCACTGGCCGTTCGTGGTGGCCCGGCGGCCCTCAGTGCGCGGCGCCCGCGGCCTGCGGTGCCGGGGCGGCGGTGGACGCCGGCGCGCCCTTCGCGGCCGAGGCGGACGGCGTGCGCTTCTGCATGTCGACGGTGCCGCGGAAGTGGGCGCCCTCGGCGATGGCCACGCGCGGCGACACGATGTCGCCGTCGACGGCGCCGCCGTCACGGATGTCGACCTTCTCGCTGGCGGTGACGTTGCCGTTGACCTCACCGAGGACGATCACGGACTTCGCGAACACCTGCGCCTTGATCCGGCCGTTCGGCCCGATCGTCAGCACGTGATCCTTGAGCTCGATCTTGCCCTCGACGTGACCCTCGATCATCAGGTCTTCGCTGCCGTTCAACTCACCCTTGATCACGACCGATTTGCCGATGTTCACGAGATCCCTCTCGATCCGCCGGGGTTCCGGCTGTGCCACGGGTGCCGCGCTGACCTGCGGGGTGGGTGTCGCCGTCGCCGGGGCTGGCTGGCTCGGGGTTGGCTTCACCGATTCATCACGCTTCCACATGTGGTGTCCTCCGCCTCGCGGGGCCCATGGCGTCGTGGCCAGAGGCTCCCAAGACGCATTGATCGATTCGAAGTGGGCGACTTCGGGGCAGGAGCCCACTGAGTATATCGGCCGTTCAAAATCGTTGTCTAGTGATACAACTGCCGAGACTTAGGGCGAAGTGCTACGATCGGATCGAGCTCATCCACCGACCCGACGTGCATCGAATCTACCTCGACCACAACGCGACCACTCCCCCGGCGCCAGACGTCGTCGACCGGATGGCGGCTGCCCTTCGGGACGAGTTCGGGAACCCGTCGAGCGTCCACCACTTCGGCCAGAGGGCCAAGGCCGCGCTCGACGAGGCGCGTGCCGCGGTCGCCGCCCTGATCGGTGCGGACCCGTCCGAGGTGGTCTTCACGAGCGGGGGGACCGAAAGCGACAACTTCGCCATCCGGGGCGCCGCGGAAGCGATCGAGGTGACCGGGCGCCGCCACGTGCTGACGACAGGCATCGAGCACGAGGCAGTCGTCAACACGGTCAAGGCGCTCGGCCGCCGTGGCTGGCGGACGACGGTGTTGGCCGTCGACCAGACCGGTATCGTCGACCCGGAGGCCGTCGAGGCTGCGATCGACGACACGACCAGCGTCGTCTCGGTCATGCACGCGAACAACGAAATCGGCACCATCCAGCCGGTCGCCGAGATCGCCCGCCGCGTCAGGGCCCGGGGCGTGGTCGTCCACACCGACGCCGTACAGTCGGTCGGCAAGATTCCCGTGGACGTCAAGGCGCTCGGGGTCGACCTGCTGTCGCTCTCCGCGCACAAGTTCTACGGGCCGAAGGGCGTCGGCGCGTTGTGGATTCGGCGCGGCCTGCGGTTGACGCCGCTGCTCGCGGGCGGCAGGCACGAGCGCGGCCGCCGCGCCGGCACCGAGAACGTGACGGGCATCATCGGCATGGGCGTCGCGGCCCGGCTCGCCGCGGCCCATCTGCGGGACGAAGCCACCCGGTTGTCGGGGCTTCGCGACCGGCTCGAGGAGGGTGTCCTCCGCGCCGTCACCGGCACTGCGATCAACGGCGCCCGCGCGCCCCGCGTGCCCAACACGACGAACATCAGCTTCGACCGGATCGAAGCCGAGTCGCTGCTCATCGCCCTCGACCTCCAGGGAATCGCCGTCTCGACCGGCTCCGCGTGCTCGTCGGGCACGCTGGAACCGTCGCACGTGCTCAGGGCCATGGGCCTGCCGCCGCATCGCACGCAGAACTCGATTCGCTTCAGCCTCGGCGCGGCCACCACGGAGGCCGACGTCGACCGCGTGATCGCGGTGCTGCCCGAGGTGGTCGAGAAGCTGAGGGGACTGTCGCGCGTGCCGGCCAGGGCCTGACGGCCCCGGCGCACGCCGGCCGGAGCGAACACCATCATGCGCGTCGTGGTCGCCATGTCGGGAGGCGTCGACTCGTCGGTCGCCGCGGCCCTGCTGCAGGAGCAGGGTCACGAGGTGATCGGTCTGTCGATGCAGCTCTACGATCACCGTGGCGATCAGCCCTTCGGCTCGTGCTGCTCGATCGACGACCTGCACGACGCGCGGCGGGTCGCCGCCAGCCGCGGGTTCCCGCACTACACCGTGAACTTCGAGCGCCAGTTCCAGGAGACCGTGGTCGCCAACTTCGTCGGCGAGTACGCGGCGGGGCGGACGCCGATTCCGTGCGCGCACTGCAACAGCGACCTGAAGTTCGCGACGCTCGTGGACCGCGCGCTCGGCCTCGGCGCCCCGGTGGTCGCCACCGGCCACTACGCCCGGGTCGATCGCGGCGAGGACGGGCGCTGGCGCCTGCGGCGCGGAGTCGATCGAGGCAAGGACCAGTCCTACTTCCTCTTCTCGCTCACCCAGGCGCAGCTCGCGCATGCGGCGTTCCCGGTCGGCGGGCTGACGAAGGAGGAGGTGCGTGAGCACGCGCGTCGCCTGGAATTGCGCGTGGCCGACAAGCCCGACTCGCAGGAGATCTGCTTCGTGCCCGGCGGCGACTATGCGTCGTTCGTGGCCGACCGGATGCCGGACGCGCCACGCGCCGGCGCGATCGTCGACATGGCGGGCCGGACGCTCGGCTCCCACGACGGGGTGCACCGGTTCACGATCGGGCAGCGCAAGGGCCTCGGGGTGTCGGCGCCCGCTCCACTGTACGTGCTGCGGATCGACGCAGACTCGGGCCGCGTCACCGTCGGGCCGCGAGACGCCCTCGCGCAGGCGACGCTGACGGCATCGGACGTCAACTGGATCGGCGGTGAGCCGCCGGCCGGCTGGGTGCCCGTGACGGCCCAGATCCGGCATCGGCATCAGGCGGCGCCCGGGCGCGTGCGCGCCTTGCCCGACACCAGGGCCGAGTTCGTCTTCGACGTGCCCCAGGCCGCGATCACGCCAGGCCAGGCGGTCGTCTTCTACGACGACGACGTCGTCATCGGCGGCGGCTGGATCGCGAACGCCCGCTAACGGTCCTCCGGCGGCTGCCACGGCCCCGTCAGCGACGAGACATGCTCGGCCGGGCGCTCCTTCGACGGCGCGGCGTTGTACTCGCGGGAACCACCTGGCGGGATGCTGAGGTTCTGCCACTCGGTGCCCCGCCACAGCTTCGACAGAAAGACGATCTGCCCGACGTGGTAGACGGTGTGTGCCAGCGACCGCGCGAGCGCCTCCGCGACCGTCAGCCCCTGTCCCCGAATCACGACCACCCTGGTGAGATCCGCGTCGGAGAGGGGCGCCAGGCTGCCGTGCAGCGCGGCCCAACCCGTCGCCCACCGCGCGAGCAGGTCGGCCCGGCCGACCGCGCGGGGCAGGAACTCGTCGTCGCGGTTGCGCCACGGCTTCTCGCCGTCGCTCGTCAGGAACTCGGTGAACCGCGACTCGAGATTGCCGGCGACGTGCCAGACCAGCGTCGCGATCGAGTTGCCCCCGCCCGGGCCTTCCTGGGACAGCTCGTGCTCGGGCAGCTGGGACATCGCGGATTCGCCGAGCGCCTTGTAGCGCCGGAACTCCTCCTCGATCGCGCGTACCACTTCAGCCATGTGCGTCCTCCACGCGCCGGCTGCCTCGCTCCGCGGCCGCCGCAGCGCCGAGGCACGCGACCGCCAGTGCCACACCGACCGCCATCGGCCCCGACGGAGGCCAGTCGTAGATCGGATACGGATTGGCCGTGCTGACGAATCCCGGGATGGGCGTCGCGCGGGCCTGCACATCGGCGCGCTGCGCGGGAGTCCAGCGGGCGCCGCGGGGGCTCGCGTACGACGGATGATCGAGGACCGGCGCGAAATACGTCTCGAGGATCAGGTTCTCCTGCCACGCCGCGCCGAGATCACCGTGCTCGGCGGCGTCGTTGCGGCGTCGGACATGGAAGAGGCCCTCGCTGAGATACTGGTCCTCCCGCGAGACGCGCCGCACCGTCACGGGAGGCGACGTCCCCCAGGTCGCGGCCCTGTCGCGTGCCGCATCCCGCAGGTCACCGGCTGTGAAGCGCGAGGGGAACGTCCCGGCGGCCGGATCCCGCACGACGTGGCCCACGTGCACGTCGACGAGGAACGCCGTCAGGAGCAGCACCAGCAGCGCTGCGCCGGTACCGACGCGCCACCACGAGCCGGGCCGACCGCGCGCGACGAACCGGGCGGGCGGATCGAGCGCCAGGCTCAGCAGCAGGCCGCACAGGACCGACAGGCCATCCATCAGGACGTCGCGCGCCTCGCCGGCCCGCAGCGGAATGAACCACTGAAACCATTCGTCGACGGTGCCGACGGCGAGCGCGGCGAGCCCTGGCAGGAGGAGGGCCGACGGATCGGCCCGGTGGCGCCAGACGCGGAAGAACAGCCAGGTCAACGCGGCGTATTCGACGAAGTGGAAGGCCTCGACGGCGTCGACGTTGGCGTCGCCCGTCCGAAGCGCCGCCTCGCATCCGACGGCGAAGGCCACCGCCGCCGCGAGGGCGACGTAACGGACCGGCCGCCGATCGCGGATCGCCAGCAGTCCCATGGCCACGAGCACGGCGCCACCGGCGGCGACGGCCCCCTGCATGATCGACTGGTACTGTCGCGGAAACGCCTCCAGGAGCCCCGCGCGCAGTTCACCGACGAAGGGTGACCCCAGCACGACCACGGCCGACGCAGCCAGGGCCGGCACGGCAGGCCGCGACCAGCTCCCCGCCATCCGCCTCAGCCCCCCGATGCGCGCGCGTCGGCCGCGAGGCGCCGCAACAGGCGGATCTGGCCCGCGTGGTAGACGTCGTGGGCCGCCACGCCGGCGATGAGCGCCCGGCGCGTGCTGCGGCCGCGAGGCGCCGGGAGGTCGAGGCGGCGGGGGTCGATGTCGTCGACCACCGCCTGCAGACGACGGTGCATGTCGTCGAGCAGCGCGAGATCGGCCAGCCAGGCCCGCCGGGTCGCCGCCACGGGCGGCCGGGTCCAGAAATTGGACCCGGCCAGCGGAAACGACCCACGCGCCGCTCCGGTGAGGCGGCGCCACGCGACGTACTTCCAGTACGCGGCATGCACGACGAGTTCCCAGATGTTGTGCCGGCCCGGCCCCGGACGCCAGGCGGCGTCCTGCAGCGACACGCCCCTCACCGCGCCCCGCAGGTTGGGTCCGTGCCACGAGGGGCGGTGGTAGCCGGTGTCGAGCAGGAAGCGCATCCCGGCGTCAGGGCGCGAAGCCCTGACGCGGGGCGCCCGCGTGGACTCAGTGCGACGCTGCCGCCGCGATGGTCTCACCATGGGCGAGGCCCTCGAGGTACCGCTCCGCGTCGATCGCGGCCATGCAGCCCGTTCCGGCGGCGGTAATCGCCTGCCGGTAGACATGATCCTGCACGTCGCCGGCCGCGAACACGCCCGGGACGCTCGTCCGGGTGCCGGCGTGCGTCACCACGTAACCGCTGGGATCGAGGTCGAGTTGCCCGACGAACAGCTTCGTGTTCGGCGTGTGGCCGATCGCGATGAACACACCGTCGAGCGCGAGCTCGCTCGTCGCGCCGGTCTTGAGGTTGCGGACGACGACCCCGACCACCTCACCGTTGCCGCCCTCTTTGACCTCGACGACCTCCGAATCCCAGACGAACTCGATCTTCGGGTTCGCGAAGGCGCGGTCCTGCATCACCTTCGACGCCCGCAGCGCGTCACGGCGGTGAATCACCGTGACCTTCGACGCGAACTTCGTGAGGTAGTTCGCCTCCTCCATCGCCGAGTCCCCGCCGCCGACGACCGCGATGGGCCTGCCCCGGAAGAAGTAGCCGTCGCAGGTGGCGCAGGTCGAAACGCCGTGGCCCGACAGCCGCCGGTCCGAACCGATGTCGAGCCATCGTGCCGAGGCGCCGGTCGCAACGATCAGCGCGTCGGTGGTGACGGACTTTCCGTCCGTGAAGGTCAGCGTGAACGGGCGCTGGCCCAGATCGACCTTGGCCACGTTGCCCTGGACGACTTCCGCGCCGAAGCGCTCGACCTGCGCGCGCATGTCGCCCATCAGATCCGGCCCCATCACGCCGTCGCGGAAGCCGGGGAAGTTCTCCACCATCGTGGTCAGCATCAGCTGACCGCCGGCCTCGAGTCCCTCCACGAGCAGCGGCTTCAGGTTCGCCCGCGCCGTGTAGAGCGCCGCTGTCAGGCCCGCCGGGCCCGAACCGATGATGACGACCTGGCGGTCGGCCATCAGAGGTGCCTTTCGATCTTCGCGGCGATGTCCTCTTTCGACTGCAGGCCCACCATGGTCTCGGCCAGTTGGCCATCCTTGAAGAGCAGCAGCGTCGGAATGCCGCGGATGGCGAACCGGCCGGGCACGTTCGGGTTCTCGTCGACGTTCATCTTGGCCACCGTCGCGCGGCCTTCGTAGTCGGTCGCCAGGGCGTCGACCGTCGGCGCCAGACGCCGGCAGGGACCGCACCACTCGGCCCAGAAGTCGACCAGGACCACGCCCTGCTTGGTTTCCTGGTCGAAGTTGCTGTCGGTGAACGTCTTCACTTTGTCAGAAGCCATCGTGCCGTCTCCCCCTCGGTCGCTTGCGGGCCCCTGTGGCCCGTCCGCATCAGTCAGCCGTCCTGGTCGCGCGGGCACGAACGGCTCGTTCGTACACCGCCAGATATTGCCGCGCCGACGCCCCCCACGAATGGTCCTGGCGCATGCCCGCGAGTTGCAGCCGCCGCCAGGCCTCCGCGTCGGCGAAGACCGCCAGCGCCCAGCGCAGCGTGCCCAGCAGCGCGTCCGGCGAATACTCCTCGAACGTGAAGCCGGTCCCCTGCCCCGTCACCGGGTCGTAGTTGCGGACCGTGTCGAACAACCCGCCTACCGCGCGCACCACCGGCACCGTGCCGTAGCGCAGGCTGTACATCTGGTTCAACCCGCACGGCTCGAAGCGGGACGGCATCAGGAAGATGTCCGCTCCACCTTCGATCAGATGCGCGAGGCGCTCGTCGAACCCGATCCGTACTGCCACACGGTCCGGAAACCGTGCGGCCAACTCACGCCACAGCCGTTCGTGCTTCGCCTCCCCCGTGCCCAGCAGGACGAACGTGGCCTCCAGTCCGGGCAATTCATCGGCCGCCCCCGCGACCAGGTCGAACCCCTTCTGGTCCACCAGCCGCGAGACCATCGCGACGAGCGGCCGGTGCAATCGCTCTTCGGTGGCCGGCAACCCGAAGGCCTCGAGCACGGCGCGTTTCGCGGACGCCTTGCCCCCCAGCGCCGACGCGGTGAACGGCTCGGGCAGGGCGGGGTCGCGGGCGGGATCCCATTCATCGTAATCGATCCCGTTCAGGATCCCGACGAGGTCGGCCGACCGTTCGCGGAGCAACCCGTCGAAGCCGAATCCGAACTCGGTCGTCTGGATTTCCTGGGCGTACCGGGGGCTGACGGTCGTGACCAGGTCGCTGTAGACGATGCCCGCCTTCAGGAAGCTGATCCGGCCCCAGAACTCCATCCCGTCGGCCCGCATCAGGTCCCAGCTCAGCCCCAGCCTCGGCAGCCAGTCGGCCTCGAAGAGGCCCTGGTACGCGAGGTTGTGGATGGTGAAGGCCGTGGCCGGCAGGTGTGCCAGCGCCCGGGCCCGGATCGGGTCGGCCAGTAACGCCGGGAGGAGCCCTGCCTGCCAGTCGTGGGCGTGCACGACGTCGTAGCGGGCCCGCGTGGACGCCATCCAATCGACGGCGGCGAACGCCAGGAATGCGAATCGCTCCGCGTTGTCGTCGTAGTCGCCTTCGCTCGTCCCGTACAAAGTGTCCCGGTCGTAGAACTCCGGCTGGTCGACGAAGAGCATCAGCACGTTCTCGTGCGTGACGCCGAAGAGGTCGGCCGTCCGTGTGCGGCTGCCGAACGTGACGCTGACGCGGCCGACGGGCTCGCCGTGGGTGACGCCGCGGTAACGGGGCATCATCACGTCCACGTGGTGGCCCAGCCTCGCCAGGGCCCGCGGCAGAGCCCCCAGCACGTCGGCGAGCCCTCCGGTCTTGGCGAACGGGATCGCCTCGGAGGCGACCATCAGAATCCGCATCGCCATCACCATACCATCGCCGTGGCGCAGTCACCCCAGCCCGGCCGTTGTGTATGATCGGCGCGTGTCCGAACCTGCCGCGCGCCCTGGGCGACCCACCCGAGCCGAGCCCAGGGACGTGCAGGAGCTGAAAGCGATCCGCTCCGCGCACCCAGAGCTCGCCGACGCCGTCGACCTGCACCTCGAGCTGCTCGACCTGCACCGCCGCATCCAGCCGCGGGTTCCGCTGCCGTCCGTCGATCTCGGACCGGACACGATGGCCCAGCACGCGGCGGCCGGCCGGCCGGTCCTCCGGTTCGAGGCGATCCCGGTGGAGCTGACCGACCTGCGGCTCATGGTGCGGCAGACGGCCGACGTCCTGAGGCGCCACGGCGCCCTGGACGACGATGACCATCGCCGGGTCCAGACTCTCGGGCGGGACGAGGCGCTCCTCGGCGCGGTCGCCGCCTGGTATCGGGCCGCTGCGGACCGGGACGCCGCCTCCCGCCCACCCCGCGCCACGGAAACCAGCATGCTCGACCAGGTCCTCGCCCTGGCGATGCGGCCCTTCCTCGCCCGCTGTGCCGAGGTACTGCAGCCGCATGCTGCGCTCGGCGCGTGGTCGCACGCCTATTGCCCGCTCTGCGGCGGCGACGCGGACCTGGCAGTGATCACGCCAGCGGCCGAGCGTCACCTGATCTGCGGGCGCTGCGCCCTGCAGTGGCGATTCGACCCGTTGGCCTGCCCCTTCTGCGGCAACCACGACCGGTCGCGGATCACGTCGTTCGCCACCCCGGACGGCCGCTACCGGGTCTATGCCTGCGACGTCTGCCTCCGCTACCTGAAGGCGTTCGACGGGCGGCGCAGTCCCCGCGTCGTCATGCCGCTCGTCGACGGCGTCGCGACGCTGCCGCTCGACGCAGCGGCAATGCAACGGGGCTATTCCGGAGGCTGAGGTACCGGCCGAAGGGCCGGGTCGGCGGTCGAACGGACCGGCGGCGAAACCGCCACCGGCCTGGCCGGGGAGCTAGCGGGTGACGGTGGCCGCCTGGACGGTGGAACCGAGCAGATCTTCGGCCTTGGCCGACAGCCAGTTGAACAGGTGCCGCGTCTCCCAGAAGCGGCCCGCGTTGGACCGGGCACCCAGCACGACCACGGCGACCTCTGGCCCGCCCTGCGGCAGGCGCAGCAACGTCGCCAGGCAGTAGCCCGCCTTGCGGATGAAGCCCGTCTTGCCCGCCTGGACGTCGACGTCGCCGCCCATCACGAGCTGATTGGTGGAGTGGATGTTGATCTGCGTCCGCCCCACCTGAATCGCATGGCGCTGCTTGCGCATGATCGAGGCGATCCGCTCATCGCCCGACACGTAGGTGATGAGCCGGGCCAGGTCGTAGGCCGACGATACGTTGTCCGACAGCAGCCCCGACGGATCGGTGTAAGTCGTGTGCTCGAGCCCCAGTTCGACGGCCTTGGCGTTCATTCGCGCGATGAAGCCCTCGCTGCCGAGCGGCGACACCCGCGCCAGCGCCCGCGCGGCCGCGTTGTCCGACGCAATGAGCAGCAGGTGGAGCAGGTCCTCCGCACTCACCTCGTAGCCACGGCGGAGGTAGGTCGTCGATGCCGCTCGGACGTCGCTCGGCGCGATGGTGTACCGCGCCGACAGGTCCGGGTCGTTCTCGAGGAACACGACTGCGGTCATCACCTTGGTGATGCTGGCGATCGACCGCTGGTCGAGCGCGTTGTGCTGATACAGCACTTCTCCGTTGGCCGGGTTGTAGATGATGGCCGCCTCCGCCCTGACGTCGGGCACCAGGGCCCCCGCCTCGTCGATCGTGTAGCGGGGCACGCGGGCCTCACGCAACTGGGCGGCTCGCACCGCCGCGACCCGGCGCGTGCGCGTGGGCGTCGTCCGACCGGCGCGCGGCGTCTGCTTCTTGAGGATGGGCCTCGCGGCACTGGAGGCCCGCGGCGTCGTGCCGCCCTGGGCGGCGGACGCATCGACGGGCAGGATCAGCGCCAACGCGACGGCAACGGCGCCGAACAGACGGAGGGAAGAGACCGACGTGACGTTCATCAAATGCAACCCTTTGAATCCACGGCCTTTCGGAGTATCGGCATTCTAGCAGACAATCTGTAAGACGCGACCGGCGAACACGCGCCAGCGCACGCGAGCCGTCCGCGACGAGAACTGTGAGGTCCTCCGTGAATCTACGAGAAGCCGAATACGTCGCCCTGCGGCAGACCATCAGCGCGCGCGGCACGGCACGGGCGGCCCTGTTCGTCGCGGCGGTGTCGGTCTGGGGCGCCCTGACCCTGCTGCTGCTGCTCTACGGGGAACTGCCGATCGAGGCGCTGGTGCCGCTGGCGGTCCTGGCCGCCGGCTTCGAGGCCGTCCATGCGCTTCACGTCGGCGTCGAGCGCATCGGCCGCTACCTTCAGGTCTACTACGAGGGCGGGCCCGACGCGCCGCAGTGGGAGACGACGGCGATGGCGTTCGGCCCGCCGCTGCCGGGCGGAGGGATCGACCCGCTCTTCGGCGTCGCGTTCGGCTGCTGCACGGTGCTGAACCTGATTCCAGCCGTGCTCTCCGATCCGGACCGCCTCGAGTTCGGCGTCATCGCGACGTTCCACCTCGCATTCATCGTTCGGGTACTGTCGGCACGCCTCGCGGCCGCACGGCAGCGTGGGGTCGACCGCGACCGCTTCCTCGCGATCAAGGTGAGCGGCGACACCGCGCCAGGAACGTAACCTCGACTCGGTCCCTCGCTGCGACCGCGACAGTCTTCTGGCGCCGGTCAGACAAACGTCGCCTTCCCCATCAGAAACTCAGACACGCGCGCTGCTGCGCGGCCTCCAAGCGATTGAACCCGATCCAAACACGGTGACGTACTTACACCCCGTAGGCGTGTCTCACCACGGGTTCACGCGCTCGATCTCGAGACACGACGAACACCAAGAAGAGGATTTCGCGGGCGTTCGACACGGTCCGGTCAATCTCGTGATCGAAAATACAAATCGGCACACTCCTTGCTACTTTAATATGGCGGAGGGTACGGGGATGAGTCTGGTAAGACTCCTCGGATTTCAGACGCTCGGCTGCGGCTGTGTCATCGGCCAGTACCGCGACTTGACCAACGGTCGCGAGGTGACCTACGTCGAGGAGAAGGGTACCGCCTGCGACAGTCACGCCCACCGACGCAACCATACGATTGCCGCCGAACGCCGTCGGACGAGCGCGACTGTCCTGACCGCCAAGGCGTCCTGAGCACGTCCCGGCCCGGCGGCAGCCGGCCGCGACGCGCCCGACTGCCCGGGCGGCCGCGCGGCCGCGTCGCCACGGTACAATCACTGGTGGTGCCGCCCCTTCCGACACCCCATACCAGCCTCGCCAACGGGCCTTCGTCCCTCCGCTTCTACCTGGCCGACTGCCTCGACGTGCTCGCCGCGCTCGCCCCCGGCAGCGTCGACGTCATCGTGACCTCTCCGCCCTACAACCTGGGCATCGCGTACCGGTCGTACGACGACACGATGCCCCGGGCGGATTACCTGACCTGGACCAGCCAGTGGGTCTCGCTCGCGGCCCGCGCCCTCGCCCCCGAGGGCTCGCTGTTCCTCAACGTGGGTGCCAAGCCGACCGACCCGTGGACGGCGATCGACATTGCGCTGGCGGCGCGCCCGCACTTGCGGCTCCAGAACACGATCCACTGGATCAAGTCGATTGCCATCGAAAAGGCGGATGCCGGAGCACGCGCGGCCCTCGCGAGCGACCTGGCCGTGGGGCACTACAAGCCGATCAACAGCCGACGGTACGTGAACGACTGCCACGAATTCATCTTCCACTTCACGCCGTCGGGCCGGACGCCGATCGATCGCCTGGCGGTTGGAGTCCGCTACCAGGACGAGTCGAACGTTGGACGGTGGCAGGCGGCCGGCAGCGGCGTGCGGTGCCGCGGCAACACCTGGTTCATCCCGTACACCACCATTCAGAGCCGCGATCGAGACCGCCCGCATCCGGCCACGTTCCCGCCTCGCCTACCCGAGATGTGCGTGCGGTTGCACGGCGTCAGCCGGACCAGGCTGGTGGTCGACCCGTTCCTCGGGCTGGGGTCGACGGCCGTGGCATGTGCGGGGCTGGGCGTGGACTTCGTCGGCATCGAACTCGACGAGGGCTACCTGGTGGAGGCCGCCGCCCGCACGCGCGATGCCTTGTCGCCGCCAGCCCCGGCGGCCCGTCGCCGGCGCCGTACGCCGACCACCTGACGCCGCCGTCGTCGCGGTGCCCCAGCCGCGGTCGCATGGGTCGCCTTGAATCCATGCGCTGCGCACATATACTTGAGCATGGACCTGCGACAGCTCGAAATCATCCGCGCGATCGCGGACACGGGGTCGTTCACGGCAGCCGGCAACAAGCTGCACGTGTCGCAGTCCGCAATCAGCCGCCAGGTGCTGTTGCTCGAGGAAGAACTCGGCGAGCCGGTCTTCCACCGCATCGGCCGCCGCATCCGCATCACGCCAGCCGGCGAGTCGTTGCTGCAGCTGAGCCACCGCGTCTTCCAGGACCTCCAGGATACGGTGTCGGCGATCAGTGACACGCGCGAATCCCTGCGCGGAACGATGAGGCTGGTCGGCGGGATGACGGTGTGCCTCTACGTCTTTCCGACCTTGCTGGCCGAGGTGCGGCGCCTGCATCCCAACCTGGACCTGAAGATCACGGTCGGGAGCGCCGACCGCTCCATGGCGCTGCTGCGTTCGGGCGCCGGAGACATCGGACTGGTGACCCTCCCGGTCGAAGCCTCGGACCTCGTGTCGGTGCCGGTGCTGCAGGAGGAACTGCTGCTCGTGACCTACCCCGGGCATCCGCTGGCGCAGAAGCAGCCGATCGAGCCCGGCGACCTCCACAAGCAGCCCTTCATCCTGTTCGAATCCGGTTCGATCACTCGCCGGATCGTCGACGGGTTCTTCACCCGCGAACGGATCGAGTCCGACATCGTCATGGAGACCGAGAACGTCGAGATCATCAAGGCGATGGTCCGCAACGGCCTCGGCATCAGCATCATCCCGTGGCAGGCCGCCGCGGCCGACGTGCGGAACGGCCAGCTGGTCTGCAGCCGAATCGCCGGCCACTCCCTCGTGCGCCAGACGGGCTGGCTCTACCCGAAGATGAGCAAGCTCCCACGCACGATCTCCGAGGTCATGCGCGTGTTCGACACGGTCAGGCCACGACTCGAGGCGGCCAGCCGTCCATCACATCTGGGATGACGGGAGCGGCGCGGACCGGGCGGTCCGCGCCATGAACGACGTCAGCGCTGACCGCCAGGCAGCGGGCGCAGCGAGTAGGACGTCCGCGACCAGACGCTGACGCCGGCCCTGGCCGACTTGACCTCGATCTTGCGGGTCCGGCGCAGCGGGTCCGGGTTCTTGGAGTAGTAGCCGAGCACGTAGTAGTCGCTGGTTTCGGCGTCGATCTTCTTGAGTGCCTTGTCGAAGTCGTTCTGGTTGACTACCGCGATGCCGCCAGTCTGTTCGGCGAGCACGCGGAGGCTGCTCTGCGTCTCCCGCACGTATTCGTTCCAGTCCGCCGTGTCGACCTCGTCGTCGAGGTCCTGGCCGGCGATCAGGCCCCGCGGGTCGATCGTGTAGAGCGTGGCGTTGGCGCGGTTGGCCGCGCGGGTCAGTTCCGCCAGCTCGCGAATCAGGTCACCCTCGGCCAGCGCCTGGCTGCTCTGCTGGTTGCGGTAGAAGGGGTCGGTCTCGAGATCCTGCGCGTTCTCGATGTTCATCCGCCTGGCCGTCTCGTCGAGCCGGCCCTTCTCGAATGGATTGAAGTCGTAGCCGCTGCTCACGTAGATCACCGCCTTGCGGCGATTCTGCAGCTTCTCGAGATTCTTCATCAGGTCGTAGGCCGTCGAGAAGGCCACGTGCGCGCGGTGGCGCAGTTCCGTCGGACCGTTCGCTCCCTGGCTGCCCTGGATGATTTCCTGGGCCTTCAGGGCGTTGCCCGTGATGCGGGAGACCGCCGAGTCCAGAATCTGACGGTCGTACGTGAGCTGCTGGGAGATCGACGACGTCCCCGTCGTCACGATGCCGAACATGTCACCCTCGTGGATGAGGCTCTTCAGCATCTTCTTGATGAGATCCCGCGTGCGCGGCGTGCTGCGGAAGTCGAGGTGCAGGTCGTCGATGAACAGCAGGAACACGCGGCCGGCCGCGTCATTGGTGGGCCGGTTGCGCGGGAGGATGATGCCCTCCTGCACTGGCGCCGGCGGCGGGCTCTGCTGGTTGTAGACCTTGCCGCCGTGCACGAGCACCAGCGACGAGATGTCCTGCCTGACGCCGTCTTCGTAGATCTCCAGCTCGCCCGGCTTCAGATCCGCGACGAACTGATCGGTCTTCGAATCACGCACGATCAGATCGGTCGTCACCAGGTCGACGGCCACCCTGAACGTCGGCTGGCCGGGCGCGGGTGCCGGCGCCTGCCCCTGAGCGCCCAGGCCGGCCGGAGCCAGGAACACCACGCCGACGACCAGCAGGCCGAGGACGCCCGCGGCCAGGAGCTTGGCGGTGTTGCGCATAGACCCTGAATTATAGCAGTCTTCATTCATGACACTCGCCCTCGGCGCGGATCACGCCGGCTACGAACTCAAGGCGCACCTGGCGCCGTTCCTGGCCCAACTCGGACACCAGGTCCTCGACTGCGGCACCAACTCCACCGACCCGGTGGACTACCCCGACTCGGCCGAGGCCGTCGCCACGGCCATCCGGGAGGGCCGGGCCGCCCGGGGCATCATCGTCTGCGGCAGCGGCGCCGGAGTATCCATTGCCGCCAACAAGTTCCCGGGCGTGCGCGCCGCCGTCTGCCACGATACCTACACTGCCCATCAGGCCGTCGAGCACGACGACATGAACGTGCTCTGCATCGGCGCCCGGATCGTCGGCTCTGCCCTGGCTCAGGAGATTGTGACGTCGTTCCTGGCCGCTCGGTTTTCCGGGGAGGCGCGGCACCAGCGCCGACTGGACAAGGTGCTGGCCATCGAGCGGCGATTCACCCCGGTCGTCTGAGGCCGGTCAGACCGCCCTGCTGGCTTCGACGGCCCGCCTGGCCGCCCGGGTGACGAGCTGCGCGGCCACGACGGTCGCGACCAGGCCGGCCGCCAGCAGCGCGTAGTACGCCGGCCCGCGAGGCGGCGAGACGCCCGCCGCCACCACCGCCACGTCTCCGACGACCTTGCCGTAGTAGACGTACATCACGATCGCGGGCAGCATCCCGACCGACGTCACGACATAGTGGCGGTAGCGGACACCGCTGAGCGCCAGCGCGTAGTTCAGCAGGACGAACGGGACGAGCGGCGAAAGCCGGAGCAGGAACATGATCCACAGGCCCTCGGCCGCCACGGCGGCGCGGACGGCCGACACGTGCGTCTGCCGCGTCACCCAGCCCATCCAGCGCGTCCGTCCGAGCGGGGCCGCCACGGCGAAGACGGCCGACGCCCCCAGGAGCGCACCGACGAAGACCAGGATGGTGCCCTGCCAGAGTCCGAACACGGCGCCCGCGGCAACGGTCAGCAGAAACGCCGGGGCCAGCGTGACCGACGCGACGACGTAGGCCACGACGAACACCGCGGCCCCCCACCACCCGGGGGCCGACACGGCGTGCAGCACCGTTTCCAGCCACCCCATCAGGAGTCCCCCGGCCCTTCGGGCCAATCCGGCGGCTCTCCCGGCTCCCCGTCGCCTTCGTCGGGTGACGCCGTTTCCGGCTCCTGGGGGGAGAGGCCATCCGCCGACGGCGCGCCCTCGGCCTCGCCAGCCGGCCGGCGCCGTGCCCGCCGGCGCCGGCGGGCGAACACCAGCGACAGCCGCTCGAGCGCCTCGGCAGCCTGCGCGAGCCCCGTCGAGATCTCCTCGGCATCGGTCCAGGCGGCCGGGTTGAGGCGTTCCGCGAGCGCGAAGAGCGCCTCCTGGCGGGCCGGATCCGACGAGCGCAGTTGGATCCGTTCGCGCAGGATGGGATACCAGTGGTTCAGGTACCCGATCTGCTCCTGCGGGGTCGCCCCCTCGATCGTCGACGGAATCGCGGGCCGTGGGGCCGGAAGGACCTTCGGCTCGGGCTTGACCGTCTCCTCCGCCCGGTCGGGCCGGGCGGCGGGGATGTCCTCCCCGGTCCTGACCCGCCGACGCCGCGGCTCCGGGGCGGATTCGATCACCTGCTGCTCCGCCGCGATCGCGCGCCAGTCGAAGGCGACGTGCGGATGCTGCGCCTCGATCTGCCGCATCACCTCGGGCGTGAAGCTCTCCCGGCCAACGCGGACGCCGCTCGGTGTCCGGAAGACGAAGAGAATCCTCGACCGCTGGCGGGCGCCGTCGCGATACCAGTCCATCAGGTACGAGGTCTCGTACCCGCGCTTGTCGCGGATCACACGAAGGAACGGCACGTGGAACGCTTCTTACCGGCGCTTCTGCGCCTTGGCGGCGGGACGGGCAGCCTTCTTGGCGGTGGACTTCGACGCGGGTCTGGCCGGGCTCGCGGCCTTCCTCGCTGCCGGGCGCCGGGCGCCGGCCTTGGCAGCCGGCTTCGCGGTGGCCCTGGTCGTCGGCGCCACGCGGCGGCGCTCCGGTTCCGCCGCTCTGGCCGCCTTGGGCGCGGCCGCCATCGCCTTCGGCGCGGCCTTGGCCGGGGCCGGCTGCGACCGCTGCATCAACGTGAAACGGATCTGGTCGCCGATCACGTGATAGGCCCAGAGTTCGGCCGCCGCGATCTGCAGGTCACTCATGAGGCGCTTCGCGCTGTCGATGCAGACCGCGGGCACGTAGAGGTGGAACTCGGCCTTGAGCCGGGAGAAGGCGGCCCACTGGGACATCGCCTCGAGGTTGTTGACCGACTCGATCGTCTCGACCTCGACGACACCGGAGAGCTTCTTGCCCCGTTCGGTGGAGGTGAGCACGAGGTCCGGATACCAGACCGCCGGGCTCGTGCCGACGGGTGCCGCCTGCATGTGGCCGGGGTTAATGGCGACGTCGAACTTTCTCTTGTACTTGGCTTGCAGCAGACGGATGATCCGATCGTGCTCGAGCTGCTCGCGCACAGGCCGCACGAGGATAGGGCTCAATACAACCTCCGACGCGAGTACAGCTTAGGGAGAAGGCCGAGGACGCCCGCGGCAAACCGGCTGAATATAGCACGAATCCCGCTCGGAACTCCTTGACGGGCAGGGCCCTGCCGCCGACAATGTTCCGGTGGCGCTTCCACAGCCGAAACCCGCCGCCCGAGTCCTGATCGTCGACGACGACATCAGCGTCACCGACACGCTTTCGCGTATGCTTCGCCTCGAGGGCTACGAGGTCTGGGCGGCTCTCTCGGCTCAGGAGGGCCTCGAGCTGGCCCGCACGCACAGCCCCCATGCCGTGATCCTGGACCTGCGGATGCCCATCACGAGCGGGCTGCAGTTCCTGCGCGCCTTGCGGGAGGTCAACGAGCTGAGGCGCACTCCGGTGGCCATCGTCACGGGCGACTACTACCTCGAGGACGCCCAGGTGGCCGAGATCCAGTCGCTCAACGCCGAGCTGCGGTTCAAGCCGCTGTGGCTCGACGAACTGGTGACGCTGGCCCGCGAGCTGCTCGGCGGGTCGTGAGCGCGCACCGGTTCCTGAACGCCTGCCGGCGCCAGCCGGTGGACGCAACTCCCGTCTGGTTCATGCGGCAGGCCGGCCGGTACATGGCCGAGTACCGCGCGCTGCGCGAGCGGCATTCGCTCCTCGAGATCTGCCGGACGCCGGACCTCGCGACCGAGGTCACGATGCAGCCGCTCCGGCGAATCGACCTCGATGCGGCGATCCTGTTCTCGGATCTGCTGCTGCCGCTCGAGCCCCTCGGCCTGCCGTTCGACTTCATCAAGGGCGAGGGCCCGCAGATCGAGCGCCCCATCGGTGACCCGCACGACATCGACCGCCTCCGCCGCTTCGACCCACGCGAGGCCCTGTCGTACGTGCTGGTCGCGATCCGCCAGATCCAGCACGAGCTGGACGGCCGGGTGCCGCTCATCGGGTTCGCCGGCGCCCCGTTCACGCTGGCGTCGTATGCGATCGAGGGCGGCCACTCGAACAACTTCGCCAAGACCAAGGCCCTGATGTACGGCCACCCGGAAGCCTGGCACCGGCTGTGCGACCTGCTCGCCACCGTCGTGAGCGAGTACGTGGTCGCCCAGGTCGACGCGGGCGTCGACGCGATCCAGATCTTCGACTCGTGGGTCGGCACGTTGAACGCGGCCGACTACCGGGAGTTCGCGCTGCCCCACTCGCAGCGGATCTTCGCGGCCATCGCGGGCCGCGTGCCCACGATCCACTTCGGCACCGGCACGGCGATGATGCTCGCCGAAATACGCGAGGCGGGCGGCGACGTGATCGGCGCGGACTGGCGCATTCCCATCGACGAGGCGTGGGACCGCATCGGGCACGACCGGGCCATCCAGGGCAACCTCGATCCGACGCTGCTCCTCGGGCCGCCGGCGCGGATGCTCCGCGCGGCCGACGACGTCCTGGCCCGGGTCGGCGGTCGTCCCGGTCACGTCTTCAACCTCGGACACGGCCTGCTTCCGTCCACGCCGGTCGAGCACGTGCAGCTGCTCGCCCACCACGTGCACGCCGCGTCGCGACGCGACGCCTAGGGGGCCCTCGCGAGCATGCGCGACCGGGTCGATGTCGTCATCGTCGGCGGCGGCATCGCGGGCCTGGCAACCGCCTACGAGCTGCGGAAGCGTGGCCGTGACGTCGTCGTGCTCGAGGCGGGCGCGCGGCCGGGCGGCGTCATCCAGAC
>CAWULT010000019.1:0-53084 GCA_963923455.1 uncultured bacterium | reverse complement strand
CGCGGGCGCCCGCGGGGTGTCGTGGTACGGTGCGGGGTTCCAGGCGGCGCTCGTGGCCGCCTACTTCGTGCTGCGGATCGGCGTGCTCCACATCGGATCGCCGGGGCTCGACGAGCGCAGCTCGGGCTTCGGGTTCGCGATGCGCGAGCCCAGCGAGCTGATCGCGATGTTCGGGGGCAGCCCGCTGCCGTTCTACGCGTACAACGTGGCGTCGTCCCTGCTGTCGGTGCTGTTCTCCGAGCCGCGGGCCGGGCTCTGGCGCGTCACGCGCAGCCTGGTCGCGGGCGAGCCGGGTGTCGCCGGCCTCGTCAACGTCGTCTCGTCGACGCTCGGCACGCTGCTGATCGCGGGGTACGCCTGGAGCCGGCGGCGCGACTGGCGCGCGCGGCGCCTCACGCACGACGACCGTCTCGTGGTGCTCGGCGCCGTGGTGGCGCTGGCGAACGCGGCCATCAGCTTCGCCTACACCAAGGACGTGATCCTGAGCCCGGCCGGGGGGTTCTACGCGCTCGCGCTGACGGTCGCGGTCCGGCAGGCGCTCGAGCGGGCGTCGCACGGCACGGTGGTGCGCGCGGCGGGCACCGGCCTCGTGCTGCTGGCGCTGTCGTGCGGCTGGACCTTCCGCGCTGCCGGGACGCAGGTCCGCCTCCGTCACTCGGCCGAGACGAAGTACGTCGAGTGGGCGTACGTGGACCGGTGGCTCGAGGAGCAGGAGCTCGTGCTGAGCACGCCGGAGGCACTTGCCATCAAGCGCCAGCTCCGGGCCGACGCGATCTGGAACCATCCCGTCAGGCCCCCCCTGGCGGGCGACTGGCTCGAGTGGTTCGAGGACGAATGAGCGCCAGCGGACGCGATGCCTTCGGGCCGGGACGCGGCCGGGCGATCGCCCTGGCGCTGGCAGCGGCCGCACCGGCGGTGGCGTTGACGGCGGGCCTGCTGATCTTCGCGGGGCGTGAGGCGGCCGGGCGGACCCCGCTCTCGGACGGGCCGCCGCTGAACATCGCCGAGGCGGCCGGGCTTGCCCGGCCCACCGAGGTGCTGCGGCGCCTGGGACAGGGTGAGGACCCCGGGCAGGTCCTGCCGCTGCGCCCGGAAGTGATTTCGGAGAGCGTCCGGAGAGCCACGGCCTTCGAGGCCGCGGTGTGGAGCCGCCGGCGGGAGCTCCTCGAACTGATGGTGGACGAGCGGCCCCCCGATGCCGGCACGCGCGCGCACCTGACGTGCCTGGCCCGCGACCTGAACATCGCCGAGATCGTCGAGTACCTGTCGCCGGACGCGCCGCCGGACTGCGTCGCGGACGCGGCCATCAGGGCCGTGCGGGAACGGTCGATCCCGAGGTGACGGTGCGGCCGAGGCCAGCGACATGAGTGGAATCGACGCCGCCCGGAATCTGGGCCTCAAGGTGGTCAGACGCCTGCAGTCCGCGCACAAGCCCGTCGTGCGCATGCTGCGGCGCGGCGAACGGCAGCGCGAGCACCAGGCGTTCCGGGAGGAGGTCGCCGCCATCGAGCGGGACATCGCCGCGCTCGTGCGCGGGCGCGAGCCCATCCTCGCCGGGCCGTGGCTGGCCGAGGTGGGCTACGAAGTCCTGTACTGGATTCCGTTCCTGCGCTGGCTGGTCGACGCGCACGGCGTGCCACGCGAGCGCCTGATCGTCGTGTCGCGCGGTGGCATGGAGGCGCTCTACGCCGACCTCGCCGGCACCTATGTCGACATCTTCGACCTGATGACGCCGGCCGCGCTCGCCGACCGCAACGCGCGCCGCCAGGCCGAGCACGAGGGCGGCGGGCAGAAACAGTCGGCGGGCAGTCCGCTCGACGACGACCTGGTGGCGGCGGCCTGCGCGCGGCTCGGGCTCGACGCCGCCCGCGTCTGCCATCCATCGCTGCTCTTCCGGATGTTCCGGCACGTCTGGCACGGCAACCTCCCGTCCGACGTGCTCTGGACCCACACGCGGTATCGGACGGATCGCCTGCCGCCGGCGGTCCTCACGGACCTGCCCGCCGACTTCATCGCCGTCAAGATCTACGCGGGGCCGGCGCTGTCCACCCGCGAGGAGACCCGGGCCGCCGTCCGGGCAATGGTCGCGCGCGCCGCGACCATCGCCCCCGTCCTGCTGCTCGAGACGGCGCTCGGCCTCGACGAGCACCGGGACTTCGACCTGGGAGGCCTCGACAACGTGACGAGCGTCGGCGCCTGGATGGAACCGCGGACCAACCTGGCCCTGCAGCTCTCGATCATCGCGCGGTCGCGGTTCTTCCTCGGCACGTGCGGCGGCCTCGCGTGGGTGGCGCCGTTCCTCGGCACGCCGACGGTGGCCGTCTACGACGGCGACCATCTGCTGCTGCCGCACCTGATGCTGGCACGGCAGGCGGGCCGTGCGGCCGGCGCCGCCGAGTTCGCGCCGCTGGACCTGCGCGCGACCGGCCGTCTCGGCCTGCTCGGCGAGCCTTTCCGCTAGCGTCCGGGCCCGGTGCCGGCAGGTCGGGGAGATCGACCGGGGGCACTGAGATTAAAATGGCCGGGCACGTGATTCGTCCCCTTCTCACCGCCTCCGAGAGGCCTCCATGCCGATCGCCCCGTCCGTGACGCTCGAGGAAGGCGTGGTGATCTTCCACCGCGACCTCGTCAACCTGTACGGGTGCCACGTCGGCGCCGGCACGAAGGTGGGGGCCTTCGTCGAGATCCAGAAGGGCGCGACGATCGGCCGCCGGTGCAAGATTTCGTCGCATTCGTTCGTCTGCGAGGGCGTGACCATCGAGGACGATGTCTTCGTCGGCCATGGGGTGATGTTCATCAACGACCGGTATCCGCGGGCGACCGTCGACGGGCGGCTGCAGACCGAGGCCGACTGGGCCGTGGTGCCGACGCGCATCCGCCGCGGCGCCTCGATCGGCAGCGGGGCGGCGATCCTCTGCGGCGTCACGATCGGGGAAGGCGCGCTCGTCGGCGCCGGCGCGGTCGTCACGCGCGACGTGCCCGCGGGCGCCACGGTGGCCGGCGTGCCCGCGCGGCTCCTCGCCCGCGGCGGTCCGGGAGCGGTGGAGGCATGATCGGGATCGGCGTCATCGGCTACGGCTACTGGGGGCCGAACCTCGTCCGCAACTTCGCCGAGTGCCAGGACGCGGCACTGCGGATCGTCTGCGACCTGAGGCCCGCCCAGCTCGCCAAGGTGGAGCGTCGCTACCCGGGCGTCAGGACCACCACGACCCCGGCGCACGTCTGGAACGATCCGGCGGTCGACGCCGTCGTGATCGCGACGCCCGTCAGCCACCACTACGAGCTGGCGCTCGAGGCGCTGCGGGCCGGCAAGCACGTCCTGGTCGAGAAGCCGATGACGGCGACGAGCGAGCAGGCGAGCCGCCTGATCGACGAGGCCGCCGCACGACGCCTCGTGCTGATGGTGGACCACACCTTCGTCTACACGGGGGCGGTCCGGAAGATGCGCGAGCTGACCGAGGCCGGCGAGCTCGGCGAGATCTACTACTACGACTCGGTTCGCATCAACCTGGGCCTGTTCCAGCACGACGTCAACGTGCTCTGGGACCTGGCCGTCCACGACCTCTCGGTGATGGACTACGTCCTGCGCCAGCGTCCGGTGGCCGTGTCGGCGACCGGCCTCGCGCACGTGGCGGGACAGCCCGAGAACATCGCCTACATGACGATGCTGTTCGACGGGCGCCTGATCGCGCACGTGCACGTGAACTGGCTGTCGCCCGTGAAGGTGCGCCGCACGCTGCTCGGCGGCAGCCGCCGGATGGTGATGTTCGACGACCTCGAGGCGAGCGAGAAGATCAAGGTGTACGACCGGGGCATCTCCCTCAATCCGAGCCCCGAGAACGTCTATCAGATGCTGATCGGTTATCGCGCCGGCGACATGTACGCCCCGCAGCTCGCGGTGTCGGAGGCGCTGAGCGTCGAGGCCGCGCACTTCGTCGCGTGCGTCCGAGACCGGGTCGAGCCGATCACCGGGGGCGAGGCCGGGCTGCGCGTCGTGCGGCTGCTCGAGGCCGCCACCGAGTCGATGGCGCAGCAGGGGCGGCTCGTCACGCTGGGAAGCGCGGTTCATTCATGATTCCGTTCGTCGATCTGCAGGCGCAGTACCGCGCGATCAAGCCCGAGGTCGACGCCGCAGTGCTCGACGTGCTCGGGCGCGCGGCGTTCATCCTGGGGCCGGCCGTGGCCGCCTTCGAGCAGGAGTTCGCGGCCTTCTGCCACACCCGCGAGGCCATCGGCGTCAACAGCGGCACGAGCGCGCTGCACCTGGCCCTGCTCGCGGCCGGCGTCGGCCCGGGCGACGAGGTCATCACGGTGCCGTACACGTTCGTCGCCACGGTGGCGGCGATCGAGTACGCGGGGGCCACGCCGGTGCTCGTCGACGTCGAGCCGGACTACTGGACGATGGATCCGGCGAGGTTCGAGGCGGCGATCACGCCGAGGACGAAGGCCGTGATCCCGGTGCACCTCTACGGCCAGCCGGCCGACATGGATCCGATCCTCGAGATCGCCGCACGCCACGGCATCGTCGTGATCGAGGACGCCGCGCAGGCCCACGGGGCCGAGTACAAGGGGCGCCGCTGCGGTTCGATGGGGCACCTGGGCTGCTTCAGCTTCTATCCCGGCAAGAACCTCGGCGCCTATGGCGAGGGCGGGGCCGTCGTCACCAACGACGCCGGCATGGCCAGGCACATCCGGCTGCTGCGCGCCTGGGGCGAAGAGGTGCGGTACGAGCACAAGTACAAGGCCTTCAACTACCGGATGGACGGCGTGCAGGGGGCGGTGCTCGGCGTCAAGCTCCGGCACCTCGAGTCGTGGACCGAGGCGCGGCGCCGGCACGCGGCCGAGTACGCGCGGCAGCTGGCCGGTTCCCCGGCGGTCGTCCCCGTCGAGCGGCCCGGCTGCCGGCACGTCTATCACGTCTACGTCGTGCGGCTGCCCGAGCGCGACCGGCACCGCGCGATCCTGACGGAGGCCGGTGTCCAGACCGGCGTGCACTACCCGATTCCCGTGCACCTGCAGCCGGCGTATCGCGACCTCGGCTATGCCGAGGGCGCGTTCCCCGTGTCGGAGCGGGTGGCTGGCGAAGTGCTGTCGCTGCCGATGTTCCCCGAGTTGACGGCGGAGCAGATCGCCACCATCGCCGGGCTGCTGAAGGCGGCGCCGGCCGGGTCGCCGGCCTGACCACGATGCCCGAGCCGCCCGGCGCGCGCGTGGTGCCCGCCGTTCACGGCCGGCGGGTGGTCGTGCCCGACCCGCCGGAGGAGCTGGCACTGGCGGACCGGCTGCGGCGCGAGCACTCGCGCGGCGAGCTGCTCGACCTGGCGTCGCGGCACGCCCTGGGCGACAACGACCAGGATGCGCGCATGCGGCGGGCCGTCTGGCGCGCGCTCGCGAAGCGCTTCGGGCACGGCGTCCGCGTGGGCCGCGGGGCCCTGGCGCGTCACCCGGAGACCTTCGAGATCGGCGACGGCGTGGTCATCGGGGAGCAGGCCTTCCTGCAGGGCCGCTTCGACGGGCGCTGCGTGATCGGCGCCCACACCTGGCTCGGGCCGCAGAGCTACTTCGACGCGCGCGACCTCGAGCTGGAGGACTACGTGGGCTGGGGGCCAGGGGCCCGCGTGCTCGGCTCGCAGCACACGGGCGTGCCGGCCGACGTGCCGGTGATCCAGACCGACTTGCGCATCGAGCCGGTGCGGGTGCGAGCCTGGGCCGACGTCGGTGTCAACGCCGTGCTGATGCCGGGCGTCACCGTCGGGCGCGGCGCGATCGTCGGCGCCGGTGCGGTGGTCACCCGGGACGTGCCGGACTTCGCGATCGTGGCCGGCGTGCCGGCGCGCCTGGTGCGCTGGCGCGACGGGCACGGCGGGGCGGGCGCACCCGGCGGGCCGGCGGCGGGAGCGGGCCGGCGGGAGAGGAAGGCATGAGCGATGCGCGATCGACGGTGATGGTGACCGGCGGGGCCGGCTTCATCGGCTCCGAGCTGGTGCGGCAGCTCGCCGCGCGCGGCGACCGCGTCGTGATCGTGGACAACCTGGTCAACGGCGCCCGCGCCAACGTCGCGGACGTGCTCTCGGACGACGTGGTGCTGCTCGAGGCCGACATCCGGGACCTCACCGCCCTCGCGCCGCACCTGCGCCGTGCCCGCGTCGTCTACCACCTGGCATGCCTCGGCGTCAGGCACTCGGTGCACTCGCCGGTCGAGAACCACGAGGTCAACGCGACGGCGACGCTGTACCTGCTCGCCGCCAGCCGCGAAGCCGGCGTGCCCCGCTTCGTGTACGTGTCGAGCTCCGAGGTGTACGGCACCGCGAAGTGGGCGCCGATGACGGAGGACCACCCGACGTTTCCCTGCACGGTCTACGGCGCCTCGAAGCTGGCGGGCGAGTGCTACGCGCGCGCCTACTTCCGCACCTACGACTACCCGACGGTGGTCGTCCGTCCGTTCAACACGTTCGGGCCGCGCGCGCACCACGAGGGCGACAGCGGGGAAGTGATCCCGAAGTTCCTGCTGCGGTGCCTGGCCGGCAGGCCGATGATCGTCTTCGGCGACGGCACGCAGACGCGCGACTTCACGTTCGTCGGCGACACGGCCGCCGGCATCATCCTGGCGGGCGACGACGCGCGGGCGATCGGCCAGACGATCAACCTCGGCTTCGGCAGCGAGGTGACCATCAACGACCTGGCCCGCCAGGTGGCCGCGGTCGCGGGACGGCCGGACGCCGTCGTGCAGCACGACCGCCCGAGGCCGGGCGACGTGCTGCGCCTCTATGCGGACATGTCCCACGCGAAGGCACTGCTCGGCTACGCACCGCGCGTGACGCTGGCGGAGGGCCTGCGCCTGCTGCTCGACTGGTACCGCGCGCAGGCGGCGACGCCCGAGCAGTTGCTCGAGCGGGAGGTCGTCCACAACTGGGCCGCGGTGTCCGCCGCGGCGCCGGGGGGCCGTTGAGCGAGGGCCGCCCCCTGATACCCGTGGCGCGGCCGCTGCTCGGCGAGCCCGAAGCCGAGGCCGCCCGCCGCGCGATCCTGTCGGGCTGGGTGACGCAGGGCCCGGAGGTGGCGGCCTTCGAGGGCGAGTTCGCCGCGGCCGTGGGCGCGCCGCACGCCTGCGCCGTGTCGAGCTGCACGACGGCGCTCCACCTGGCGCTGCTGGCCGCCGGCGTCGGGCCCGGCGACGAAGTGGTCACGGTCAGCCATTCGTTCATCGCGACCGCCAACGCGATCCGCTACTGCGGCGCCCTGCCCGTGTTCGTCGACGTCGATCTGGCGACGTTCAACATGGATCCGGCGCTGGTCGAGGCCGCGATCACGCCGCGGACCCGCGCGCTGCTGCTGGTGCACCAGCTCGGCATGCCGTGCGACCTGGCGGCGCTCGTCGCGGCCGCCCGGCGCCGGGGCCTCGCGGTGATCGAGGACGCGGCCTGCGCCATCGGCAGCGAAATCCGCTGGGACGGCCAGTGGCAGCGGATCGGCCGCCCGCACGGCGACCTGGCCTGCTTCTCGTTCCATCCGCGGAAGCTGCTGTCGACCGGCGACGGCGGCATGATCGTCACGGCCGACGCCGAGGCCGACGCCCGCCTCAGGCTGCTGCGCCAGCACGGCATGAGCGTGGCCGACACCGTGCGGCATGCCTCGGCGCGCGTCGTGTTCGAGGACTACCCGGTGCTCGGGTTCAACTACCGGATGACGGACATCCAGGCTGCGATCGGGCGCGCGCAGCTGAAGCGGCTGGACGGCATCGTCGAGCGGCGCCGTGCGCTGGCGGCCCGCTACACCGCCGCGCTGGCCGGTGTGCCGGGCGTCACCACGCCGGACGAGCCGGCCTGGGCGCGCAGCAACTGGCAGAGCTACGCGGTGCGGCTGGACGCGGCCGACCAGCGCACGGTGATGCAGCGGATGCTCGACGAGGGCGTCTCGACCCGCCGCGGCGTGATGAACGTGCACCGCGAGGGCGCGTATCCGCCGGGAACGTGGCGCGCGGCCGGACCGCTGGCCCGGGGCGAACGCGCGCAGGACACGGCGATCGTGCTGCCGCTCTACCACCAGATGACCACGGACGAGCAGGACCGGGTCGTCGGGGCCCTCGTCCGCGCGCTGGCCTGAGGCCGGAATGCTGTCGATCCTGACGCCCGCCTTCAACGAGTCGACCAACCTGGACGCGCTCTACGCGCGCGTGGCGGCGGCCATGACGGCGCTCGGTGGCGAGTGGGAGTGGGTGATCGTCGACGATCACTCGCGCGACGACACCTTCGCCGTGCTCGAGCGGCTCGCGCGGGCCGACGGCCGCGTCCGCGGCATCCGCCTCGCGCGCAACTCCGGCTCGCACGTCGCGATCACCTGCGGCCTGCACCACGTGCGCGGCGACGCGGCCGTCATGATGGCGGCCGACCTGCAGGATCCGCCCGAGACGCTCGGGGCGATGCTCGAACAGTGGCGCGGCGGGGCGCAGGTCGTCTGGGCCGTCCGCCGCGAGCGCCCCGGCGAGGCCGCGCACGCCGGCTTCGCCGCCTTCTACTACTGGGTGATGCGGCACGTCGTCGGGATGAAGGAGATGCCGGCCAAGGGAGCGGACTTCTTCCTCGTCGACCGCGCCGTCATCGAGGCCTTTCGCCAGTTTCCGGAACGCAGCGTCAGCGTGCTCGCGCTCATCACCTGGCTGGGCTTCCGGCAGGCGTACATCGAGTACGACAAGCAGCCGCGGGCCTCGGGCCGGTCGGGCTGGACCCGGGCGCGCAAGATCAAGCTCGTCATCGACTCGGTGACCGCCTTCTCCGAGGCGCCGATCCGCGCGGCCGCCTGGACGGGCCTCGGCCTCGGCGCGCTGGGCGTCGTCGCCCTCGTCGGCGGCCTCGCCCTGATGCCCAGCCTCGGTGCCGGCCTGCTGATGCTGCTCGGCGTAATCCTGGGCCTCGCGGGACTGCAGCTCGTGTTCCTGGGCGTCGTCGGCGAGTACGTCTGGCGCGCGCTCGAGGAGGCCCGGCGGCGGCCGCCGTTCCTCGTCGAGGCCGACACCGGCCGGGCCGCACCCTTCCGGCGGGACTGAGCGCCCGCTGTGGCTGCACCGGGCCGCCGTCGTCACGGCCGCGCCCGGACCCGCGGCTGCCTCCCGCCGGCGCCAGGCCGGACCGTGGCGGCCGTGGACGGTGGCCCACGAGTCCCCGTACATAGGTAGAATAGAGGGTCCGCCGGGGCCGGCGGCTGGTCATCCGCCGCGGGGCGATGGCCGTCGAGCGTCCGTCAACGGCCGCCGTTCGAGGTCTGATGATCGATTGCATCGCCGGATACCACCTGAATCCATGGACCTGCGGGATCGCCAAGTTCAACACCATCCTGGCCCGGCATCTCAGCGTCCCGGTGGTCGGTATCCGGGCCGTCGAGCTCGGTAGCCAGCGGCGTCCGCTGCTGTCCGTCAAGCTGTCCGAGTTCTCGTCCGCCGACGCGGCGGACCTGGACCTCTGGAGCACGGCGCATGCCGGCCAGTTCGAGCTCTTCCTGCACGCATTCGACGGCACCGAGATCGAGCGCCGCCTGATCGGGGCGTCGGCGCGCGTCTACTGCGGCAACCGGGAGCTGGCCGCGGAACTGCGGACCTTCCGGCCGGACGCCCAGGAGCTGTTCTGCCCGGGGACGATCCTGACGCCGCAGCGCTTCCAGCGGACCGACCTGTCGATCTTCACGTTCGGCATGGCGCACAAGATCCGGGTGCCGCTCTACCGCCGCCTGCGGGACCTGCTGGACGCGACCGGCAAGAGCTACTCCGTCTACGTGTCGACGGCGCTGCACGAGAACACGAGCTTCGACGGCTCCTTCGTGGTGACCTTCGAGGAACTGCAGCAGGTGTTCAACGGGCAGGTCTACTTCATGGGGTACCTGTCCGACACGGCGGTGTTCAACCACCTGCTCGACTGCACGTACCTGGCGGCCTTCTTCGAGAAAGGCCTGCGGGCCAACAACACGACGGTCAACGCGGCGATGGAGTGCGGCTGCGCGGTGATCACCAACCTGGACGAGCACTCGCCGGCCGGCCTGGTGCACATGACGAACGTGATCGACATCAACCGGTGCACGGGGCTGCCGGACGTCGAGGAGACGCGGCGCATCGGCAGCGCCGCCCGGGAGGTCGCCCAGTCCCGGTACGGATGGGATCAGCTGGTCGCGCAACTGCGTGCGACCGTCACCACCTAGGCGTCATTCGCCGCGGGCGGACGGGCCGGCGGCAGGAGAAACGACAGTGGCAGGCACACTCAAGATTGGGGCGCACGTGATCGGGGACGACACCCCGTGCTACGTGATCGCCGAGATCGGGCACAACCACCAGGGCAGCCTCGAGAAGGCGCGCGAGCTGTTCCGCGAGGCCAAGCTCGCCGGCGCCCATGCGGTCAAGCTCCAGAAGCGCCACAACCGCACGCTCTACACCCGGGCCGCCTACAACAAGCCCTACGACAACGAGAACAGCTACGGGGCCACCTACGGCGAGCACCGCGAGTTCCTGGAGTTCGAGGAGAAGGAATACCGGGAGCTGCAGGAGTATGCGAAGGAGCTCGGCGTCGACTTCTTCGCGACCGCCTTCGACCTCCGGAGTGCGGACTTCCTCGAGCGGTTCGACGTGCCGGCGTACAAGATCGCGTCGGGCGACCTCAAGAGCATCCCGCTGCTCCAGTACGTGGCGAAGTTCGGCAAGCCCATGATCGTCTCGACCGGCGGCGCCCTGCTCGAGGACGTCCAGCGCGCCTACGACGCGATCATGCCGATCAACCCCCAGCTGGCGATCCTGCAGTGCACGGCCGGCTACCCGGCGGCGTTCGAGGAGCTCGACCTGCGCGTGATCTCGACCTACCGCGAGAAGTTCCCGGGCGCCGTGATCGGGTTCTCGAGCCACGACAACGGCATCGCGATGCCCGTGGCCGCCTACATGCTCGGCGCGCGGATCGTCGAGAAGCACTTCACGCTGAACCGCGCGATGAAGGGCACCGACCACGCGTTCTCCCTGGAGCCGGTCGGCCTGCGCAAGATGGTGCGCGACCTCGAGCGCACCTACAAGGCGATGGGCGACGGCGTGAAGAAGATCTACGAGAGCGAGAAGGCGCCGATCGTCAAGATGGGCAAGAGCCTCGTGGTGGCGCACGACCTGCCGGCCGGCCACGTGCTCGGGCCCGACGACATCGTGATGAAGTCGCCGGGCGGCGGCATTCCGCCCTACGAGCTCGAACAGGTGCTGGGCCGGGTGACCACGAAGGCGCTGCACGAGGACGACTTCCTCTCCTACGAGATGATCGGGAAGGCCAATCCCGAGCTCGCCCGTTCGTGAGCGCGCGGTTCGGCCTCGAAGGGCAGGTCGCCGTCGTGACGGGCGCCTGCGGCAAGCTGGGTCCCATCTGGGTGGAGGCGCTCGTCGAGGCCGGCGCCCGCGTGGGGGCCCTGGAGCTGCCGGGCGCGCCGGCTTCGCCGCTCTACGAGCGCGTGGCCGCGGCCAGCGGCGACCGCGTCCAGCGCATCGACTGCGACATCACCAGCCGCGCGTCGATCGAGGCGGCGGCCGCCGCGGTGACCACCCGGCTCGGCGCGCCGTCGGTGCTCGTCAACAACGCCGGCATCGACCAGCCGCCCGACAGCCCCGGCGGCCGGCACCATCTGAAGGACCTGCCGATCGACCAGTTCCGGCGGATGGTCGAGGTGAACCTGCTGGGCACGTTCCAGGTGATCCAGGTGTTCGGGGCGGGGATGGCCGAGCGCGGCCATGGTTCGATCATCAACATCGGGTCGCTCTACGCGTCGGTGTCGCCCGACCCGCACTTCTACGCGCACCTGGCCGGCAACGCGCCGTTCATCAAGTCGCCCGCGTACGGGGCGTCGAAGGCGGGCGTGGTCAGCCTGTCGAAGTTCTTCGCGACGCACTGGGCGGGCGGCGGCGTCCGCGTGAACACGCTCTCGCCCGGCGGCGTGCTGGCCGGTCAGGACGAGCAGTTCAAGGCGAAGTACAACGCGCGCGTGCCGATGGGCCGCATGGCCGAGGCCGAGGACCTGAAGGGGCCCCTCGTGTTCCTGGCCTCGCGGGCCTCGTCGTACGTGACGGGCCACGAGCTGCGGGTCGAAGGAGGCTTCACGGCATGGTGATCCCGTCGCTGCCATCCGTCATCCCGAACCAGATCGGCCACCGCGATGCCGGCGCGGCCGACGGCCGCACGTTCGTGAAGCTGAACCCGGCCACGGGCCAGGCCGTCTGCCAGGTGGCGCGTTCCGGCGCGGCCGACATCCGGGAGGCCGTCGCCCTGGCGCGCGGGGCGCAGCCCGCGTGGGCCGCGGCCACGGTCGTGAAGCGCGGCGACGTGCTGCGGCAGATCGCCCTGCTGATGCGCGAGCACCGCGACACGATCGCGTCGCTCGTCGCGCTCGAGACGGGCAAGTCGAAGAAGGACGCGCTCGGCGAGACGGACGCGGCGATCGAGATGGGCTTCTTCGTCGCCGGCGAGGGTCGTCGCTTCTACGCGAAGACCACGACGAGCGCGGTGCCCAACAAGGCCGCGATGACCGTCCGCCAGCCGCTCGGCGTGGCAGGCCTCATCATCGCCGCCAATACGCCCATCGCCAACGTCGCGTGGAAGGCCTTTCCAGCGCTGCTCTGCGGCAACGCCGCGATCATGAAGGCGTCGGAGGACACGCCCCTCTCCGCATGGGCGTTCGGCGTGCTGGCCCGCGAGGCCGGCGTGCCCGACGGCGTGTACAGCACGGTGCACGGGTTCGGCGAGGAGGCCGGCGCGCCGCTCGTCGAGCACCCCGACGTGGCCGTGATCAGCTTCACCGGGTCGTGCGAGGTGGGCCGGTGGATCGGCGAGACCACCGGGCGCCGGCTCGCGAAGACCTGCCTGGAACTCGGCGGCAAGAACCCGCTGATCGTCTGCGACGACGCGGACCTGGCCAACGCGGTCACCTGGACGATCGGATCCGCGTTCAGCAATGCCGGCCAGCGCTGCGCCGCCGGCAGCCGCATCATCGTGTTCGACGCCGTCTACGACGCCTTCAAGGCGCGGCTGCTCGATGCCGTGGCGAAGCTGAAGGTCGGCTCCGCCGACACCGACGACTTCGGCCCCGTGATCAACGAAGAGCAGCTGACGAGCATGCTGGCCGCCGTGGACCGGGCGAAGGCCGCCGGGGCCACGGTGCTGGCCGGCGGACACCGTCTGTCGGGCGGCGGCTTCTTCGTCGCGCCGACGATCCTGGAGCAGGTGAAGCCCGAGGACGAGATCTCGCGTCGGGAACTCTTCGGCCCGATCACCTGCCTCTACCGGGTGCGGGGATTCGAGGAGGCCATCGCGCTCGCCAACGACACGCCCTTCGGGCTCACCGCCTCGATCCACACGCAGAACATCAACCGCGCGATGACGTTCCTGACCCGGATTCAGACGGGCGTGGCCGTGGTCAACGGTGGCACCTATGGCAGCGAGCCGCACATGCCGTTCGGCGGCCTGCGGCAGTCGGGCAACGGGTGGCGCGAGGCCGGCACCGAGGCGCTCGACGTCTACTCGGACGTCAAGACGATCTACATCAACCACAACCCGGGTCAGGTGTAGCCGGAGTCAGCCGGGTCATGCCGTCAGCAGTTGCCCTCATTCCGGCCCGGCACGGGTCCAAGCGCGTACCGGGGAAGAACGTCCGGACCCTCGGCGGGCATCCGATGCTCGCCTATACGATCGCGGCAGCCCGCGAGAGCGGCGTGTTCGAGTCGGTGATCGTCTCGACCGACGCGGAGGAGGTGGCGGCCGTGGCGCGGCACTACGGCGCCGAGGTGCCGTTCCTGCGCCCGGCGGCGTTCGCCGGCGACACGTCGCCCGACATCGAGTGGCTCGAGCACGCGCTGGCCCAGTTGCGCGCGGGCGGGCGGAGCTGGGACGCCTTCGGCCTGCTGCGGCCGACGAGTCCGTTCCGGACGGCGGACACCATCCGCCGCGCCTGGGCCCGCTTCACCGACCAGACGGGCGTCGACTCGCTGCGCGCCGTGGAGAAGTGCACGGAGCACCCGGGCAAGATGTGGGTGATCCGGGGCGAGCGGATGTTTCCGCTGCTGCCGTTCGGGCCCGCGGAGCAGCCGTGGCACAGCACGCCGTACCAGGCGCTGCCGCCCGTGTACGTGCAGAACGCGTCGCTGGAGATCGCGTGGACGCGCGTCGTGTTCGAACGCCGGACCATCGCTGGCGACGTCGTCGTGCCGTTCGTCAGCGAGGGGCACGAGGGCTTCGACATCAACAACCCCACCGACTGGATGGTGGCCGAACGTCTCCTGGCCGACGGCGCGGCGGCGCTGCCCCCCGTGCCGCACCCACCGTACCGGGGGGCGCAGTCGTGACGGTCCGGCGCCCGCGCCTGCGCGCGGCGCCGGCAGGAGCGGGGGCCGGAGCCGGCCTCGCGCGCAGAGGATAGGCACAGGCATGGGTGATCTGCAGACCGACCAGGGCGAGAGCCTCGAACTTCAGTACGTGCCCGTCGGCGAGTTCCGCCGGCTGCTGGCCGCCAACGCGTCGCCGGTGGCGCGCACGGAGGCGTTCGCGGCGCTGGCGCGCATCAACACGCTCTCGATGATCGCCGGCGCGTGGTCGGGGCACATCGGCACCAGCTTCAGTTCGCTCGAGATCATGAGCTGGCTGTTCCTGAACGAGATCCGCGACCTCGATCAGGGCGAGGACGCGTGCGACGTGTTCTTCTCGTCGAAGGGCCACGACGCGCCCGCGCTCTACAACGTGCTGATCGGCATGGAACTGCTGCCGGCCGAGTCGCTCTACCAGCTGCGGCGGATCGGGGGCCTGCCCGGCCACCCGCACATCGAGACACCGTTCATCCAGGCCAACACCGGCTCGCTCGGCATGGGCATCTCGAAGGCCAAGGGCATGGTGCTCGCCAACCGGCTGGCCGGGCGGTCGCGCCGCGTGTTCGTGCTGACGGGCGACGGCGAACTCCAGGAAGGGCAGTTCTGGGAGTCGCTCGGCTCGGCGGCCAACCGGGGGCTCGGCGAGATCGTCGCGATCGTCGACCACAACAAGATCCAGTCCGACACCTGGGTGCACGGCGTCAGCAACCTGGGGGACCTCGAGGCGAAGTTCCGCGCGTTCGGCTGGCACGTCAGCCGCTGCGACGGCCACGACGTGGCCGCGCTCGAGCGGGTGTTCCGCGGGCTCGACGCGGCGGGTGACCGGCCGAAGGCGATCATCGCCGACACCATCAAGGGCAAGGGCGTCAGCTTCATGGAGGGCCCGTCGATGCGGCCCGGCGAGCTGTACGGCTACCACTCGGGCGCGCCGAACGAGGCGAACTACGCCGCCGGTATGGCGGAACTGCTCGCGGCCGCCAACCGGGCGTTCGCCGCCCTCGGCCTCGGCCCGGTCGCGCTGGAGCGCCGCGTGCGCAACCCGCGCCGGGAGCCGCGCAGGACCGACAACCTGATCGCGGCCTACGAGCGGGCGATCGTCGACCAGGCGTCACGCCACGACCGCCTGATGGCCCTCGACGCAGACCTCATCAAGGACTGCGGCCTGGTGACGTTCGCGGCGCGGTACCCGGACCGGTTCGTCGAGTGCGGCATCGCGGAGCAGGACATGGTGTCGATGGCCGGAGGCATGGCGCGCCGCGGCGTGCTGCCGGTCGTGCACTCGTTCGCGTGCTTCCTCGCGGCGCGTCCGAACGAGCAGATCTACAACCAGTGCAGCGAGGGGTCGAAGGTGATCTACGTGGGCTCGCTGGCGGGCCTGCTGCCCGGCGGCCCCGGCCACTCGCACCAGTCGGTGCGCGACATCGGCGCGCTGGCGTCGGTGCCGAACCTGCTGCTGGCCGAGCCGTCGTCGGAGGCGGAGGTGACGGCGCTCGTCGACCACCTGGTCAACACCGCGACCGAGAGCGCGTACCTGCGCCTGGTCTCCGTGAAGTGGCCGCTGCCCTACGAGTACCCGGGCAACCACGCCGTCGTCGTCGGGCAGGGGTGGACGGTCAAGGACGGCGACGACGCGGTCGCGTTCGCCTGCGGGCCGTGGCTGTTGTCGAACGTGCACGAGGCCGCGGGCCAGGTCGAGGCCGAGACGGGGCGCAGCATCAAGATCGTCTGCCTGCCGTGGCTCAACCGCGTCGATCACGACTGGCTGCGCGCGGTCATCGGGCGCCGGCGGGCCGTCGTCACCTTCGACAACCACTACGTACACGGCGGCCAGGGTGAGATGATCGCCGCCGCCGTCGCCACGTTCGGTCTCGAGCCCGCCGTCCGCGTCACGCGCGTCGGCGTCGAGGAACTGCCGGAGTGCGGCACCAACGACGAGGTGCTCGCGCACCATGGCCTGGACGTCGCCGGCATCGCAACGCGCCTGCGCGCCGCCGTGACCGCGCCCGCCGCGGGGGCCGCGGCGCGCGCCTGATTCGCCCATGACCGTTCTGTTCTGGGACATCGACGGGACGCTGCTGACGACGGCCAAGGCCGGCGTCTTCGCCTGGGACGATGCCGTCCGCGAGATCACGGGGCGGGAGTTCCAGCTGGCCTCGATTCGCATCGCCGGGTTGACCGACTACCAGATCGCGGTCCGGACGTTCGAGTCGCTCGGCCTGGATGCGGGCGACGATCTCGTCGAGCGCCTCGTGCGCCGCTACGAGTCGCTGCTGCCGTCCAGCCTGCCGCGCCGCACCGGCCGCGTGCTGCCGAACGTCCGCGAGATCCTCGAGGCGTTTCACCCCCGCGCCGACGTCCGGTCGTACCTGCTGACGGGCAACACCCGCGGCGGCGCGCGGGCGAAGCTGACGCACTACGGGCTCTGGGAGTTCTTCCCATCCGGCGCCTTCGCCGAGGACACCCGCGACCGGTCGACGATTGCCGAGCGGGCGCTGTCACTGGCGCGCGAGGGCGGCCCCCTCGAGCCGGACCAGGCGTTCGTGATCGGCGACACGCCGCACGACATCCACTGCGCGAACGCCATCGGCGTCCGCACGATCGCCGTCGCCACCGGCGGCTACTCGGTCGACGAGCTCGCGCCGCACCAGCCGTGGCGCGTCTTCGAGGAACTGCCCGGGCCCGACGAGTTCCGCCGCCTGATCGGGGTGGCGGACGCCGCCGGCGCCGGTGCGCCAGGGCCTGCATGAGACGCGGCATCCGTCGGATCCCGGCGCTCTGGCGCGCCAGCCGACTGGCCCGACGGTGGTATCACGCGCGCCGCGACGCGTATCCGGACTGGCGGCCGGTGCTGGCCGCCGATGCCGCGTCGTGGGAGTCGGCCCGCCGGGCGGCCCAGGGCGGTCCGCGCGTGCTGATGGCCACCGCCATCGGGTCCTACGCCCACGCCACGACGCTCGAGAGCGCGCTGGCCGCCGCGCTCACGCTCCGTGGCGCCGAGGTGCATGCCCTGCTCTGCGACGGCGCGATGACGGCGTGCGCCGAGTGCGAGGCCTCGCTCTACCCGAACCTCGCGCGCTTCGTCGAGCGCGGCCCCGCCGGCGACCTGTGTCGTGACTGCACGTGGCCCTCGGAGAAGGTCTACGCGCAGCTCGGCCTCAAGGTGCACCGGTACGGCGACTGGCTGACGGCCGAGGACCGCGCACGCGCGCGGGACGTGGCGCGTACCACGCCGCTCGACGCGATCGAGCGGGTCGTCGTCGACGGACTGGCCGTGGGCGAGCATGCCCACGCCGGCGCGCTGCGCTTCTTCGCCACCGGCTCGCTCGACCGCGAGCCGTACGCCGAGCCCGTACTGCGCCGCTACCTGGAGTCGGCGCTCCTCACCGCGTTCGCGACCCGCCGGCTGGTGCGCGGCGTCGGCTTCGAGTCGGCGGTCTTCACCCACGGCATCTACGTGCCGTGGGGCATCGTCGGCGAGGTGGCGCGGCAGGAGCAGGTCCGCGTGTCGACGTGGAACGTCGCCTACCGCAAGCGGCGGTTCATCTTCAGCCACGGCGACACCTACCATCACACGCTGATGACGGAGCCGCGCGAGCACTGGGAGGGCCTGGAGCTGTCGCCGGCGCAGGAGCGGGAGCTGCTGCAGTACCTTTCGAGCCGCCGCGAGGGCCTGTTCGACTGGATCGTGTTCCACCGGCCGTCGGACGGGCAGGGGCAGGGCGGCGAGCTGGCGGCGCAGGTTGGCCTCGACCCCTCGAAGCCGGCGATTGGCCTGCTGACGAACGTCTCGTGGGATGCCCAGCTGCACTACCCGGCGAACGCCTTCCCGAACATGCTCGAGTGGCTCGTGCAGACGTGCGAGTACTTCGCGAAGCGGCCGGACCTGCAGCTGCTGATCCGCGTGCATCCCGCGGAGATCTCGGGGTTTCCGCCGTCGCGCCAGCCGATTCTGCGGGAGCTGGCGGCGCGGATTCCGGTGCTCGCGCCGAACATCGTCGTGGTGCCGCCCGAGAGCGGCCTGAGCACCTACGGGCTCATGGGGCTGTGCAACGCGGCGATCATCTACGGCACGAAGATGGGCGTCGAGCTGACGAGCGTCGGCATGCCGGTCATCGTGGCCGGTGAGGCCTGGATCCGGAACAAGGGCATCACCCACGATGCCAGCTCGCCCGAGGAGTACTTCCGGCTCCTCGACCGGCTGCCCTTCGCCGAGCGGCTCGAACCGGGGCTGCTGGCGCGGGCCCGCCGGTACGCCTACCATTTCTTCTTCAACCGCATGATCCCCCTGCCGTTCATCGAGCCCAAGGCTGGCTATCCGATCTACCGGCTGAAGCTGGAGCGCCTGCAGCACCTGCTGCCGGGCGAGTCGGCGGGTCTCGACACCATCTGTGACGGCATCATGGGCCGGGCGCCGTTCGTCTTGCGCGACAAGGGGGTGCGACCCACCGAGTTCGCGGCACGCTGATGAACGCCCGCATTCCACTCGCCGACTTCGCGGGGACGCTCCTGGCGGCCTTCGCCGTGGCGCTGGTCGCCGCGACCGCGCTCGGCGGGCTGGTGCGCCGGCTGGCGCCGGCGATCGGCGCGGTCGTGCCGCCACGTCCGGACCGCTGGCACAACGCCCCGACTCCGACGATGGGCGGCGTGGCGATTACGGCCTCGACCCTGGCCGGCTTCGTCGTGGCCTCGGGCCGTCCGGAGCTGCTGGAGGCGGCGCGGAGCTGGCTCCCGGTGGGGCTGGCTGCGGCGGCGATGTTCGTCGTCGGCCTCTTCGACGACCGGCTGCAGCTCTCGCCGCTGGCCAAGCTCGTGGCCTCGCTGGCCACCGGGGCGTTCCTGGTGTTCGCGCTCGCCGGCGCCGAGCCGGAGGGCTCGCTGCCGTTCGGGTTCACGCTGGTCGCCACCGTCTGGTTCGCCGGCGTGTGCCACGCGCTGAACCTGCTCGACAACATGGACGGGCTGGCGGCGGGCGTCGCGCTCATTGCCACGCTCTTCACCGCCTTCCTGCTGGCGCCGGGCCTCGGCGCGGGCCTGGTCGTGCTGCTGATCGCGCTCGCGGGCGCGCTGGTGGGCTTTCTCTACTGGAACCGGCCGCCGGCCCGGCTCTTCATGGGCGATTGCGGCAGCCTCTTCATCGGCGCGCTGCTGGCCGGAGCCACGCTGGTGCCCGTGTTCGAGACGCGGATTGCCTTCGTCAGCCCGGCCGTGCTGTCGGTGCTGATCCTGGTCGTCCCGCTGTTCGACACATCGTTCGTGCTCGTGCTGCGGCGGCTCGCCGGACGCAAGGCCTCGAAGGGTGGCACCGACCACGTGTCCCACCGGCTCGTCTCGCTCGGCTTCTCCGAACGCAGCGCCGTCCGCATTCTCTACCTCCTCGGCCTGGTGGGGGGCCTCACGGCGTGGGCGCTCGTCGCCGGGGCCGGCGTCGAGCCAATGCTGCCGCTCGTCGCCGTCTTCGGCGTCGTGCTGATCCTGGTGGGCCTCTACCTGGCCAACGTGCCCGCCTACAACGCGCAGGACTTCATCGCCCTCCAGAAGTCGTCCTTCGCGCCGTTCCTGAAGGACTTGACGTTCAAGTGGCACGCCGGCCAGGTGCTGCTCGACCTGGTGCTGATCACGGTGTGCTACTACGGCGCGTACCGGCTCCGCTTCGAGGGCAACTCGCTCGATGCCTTCCTGCCGTACTACACCGCGTCGCTCCCCGTGGTGCTCGGCTGCAAGGTGGCCGCGCTGTACGCGTCCGGCCTGTACCAGCGCTCGTGGGAGACGTTCGGCCTGCGCGACCTGAACTCCGTGGCGCGCGGCGTCGGGATGGGGTCGCTGTTCGTCGTCTCGCTCGCCTCGTTCGTGTACCGCTTCCAGGGCTTCTCGCGCGGCGTGCTCGTACTCGACGCGATCCTGCTGGCGTTTGCGATCGTCGTGACGCGCGGGTCGTTCCGGATGATGAACCTCGTGGCGGCCACCAGGAGCAAGCGGAGCCGGCGCGTGCTCGTGTACGGCGCGGGCTCGTTCGGGCAGCTCCTGGTCCGCGAGATGCGCGCCAACGCCGACTGGCGGATGAACCCCGTCGGGTTCATCGACGACGACCCGGCCAAGGCCCATCGCTGGATCGTCGGGGTGCCCGTTCGCGGGACGCTCGACACGCTCGAGGTGACGATGCGCAGCCAGTCGGTCGACGAGGTGATCCTGAGCAGCCCGTCGATCGCGGGCGAGGTCGAGGCGCGCATCCGGCAGGTCTGCGCGGCGCTCGAGCGGCCCGTGCGCCGCCTGCACATGGTGATCCGGTAGCCGCCCGCGTGACGACCCTGCGCATCGGCCTCGACGGGCGCGCGTTCGGCTCTCCGGCGGCCGGGGTCCGCCGCTACGTGGCCGGGCTCGTCTCGGGCCTGCGGGCGCTCGGCGAGCCCGTCGCCGTCGTCGCCCTCGGCGGCAGGGCCGGCATACCGGACGGCCTCGAGCGGGTACCCGAGCCCCCGCACCCGCCCACGAACCTCGGGTGGACCCTGGCCGGGCTGCCGCTGGCGGCTGCGCGCGCGGGCGTGGACCTGATCCACGCGCCGGCGTACACGGCGCCCTTCTGGGCCGGCAGGCCCGTCGTCGTGACCGTCCACGACGTCAGCTACGAGCGGCATCCCGAGTGGTACCCGTACCGCCGCGATCGGCTCCGGCGCGCGTTCTACCGGCGCAGCGCCACGTCGGCCGCGCACGTGATCACCGACTCGGCCTTCTCGGCCGGCGAGATCCACGCGGCCTACGGGATTCCGCACGCGCGGATCAGCGTCGTGCCGCTCGGCGCGTCGCCACGGGCGGCGGGCGTGGCGGACGTGCCCCTGCCGGCGGGAGTGCACGGCCCCTTCGTGCTCCATGTGGGCGACCTGCACGCCCGTCGGAACCTGGAAGTCGCCATCGAGGCGCTGGCCCTGGTGCGCGCGCGAGGCGGCGCCGCGGCGGCCCTGACGCTCGTGGCCGCCGGCATCGACCGTGGACACGGCGACCTGCTGCGGGCGCGTGCGGCGGCGGCCGGCCTCGCCGGCGCCGTGGTGCTCCTGGGGTCGGTGTCCGAGGCGGTGCTCGACCGGCTGTACGGCGACGCGACCGCGCTCGTGTATCCGTCGCTGTACGAGGGGTTCGGCCTGCCGGTGCTCGAGGCGATGGTGCGCGGCACGCCGGTGATCGCGTCCCGGGCCGCGTCGATGCCCGAAGTGCTCGGCGACGCGGGCCTGCTCGTCGAGCCAGCGGACGTGGCGGCATGGGCCGACGCGATCGCCGGCCTCGTCGCCGACGCGCGGCGGCGGGAGGACCTGCGCGCCCGCGGCCTCGCCCGCGCGGGCGGCTTCAGCTGGGCGCGCACGGCCCGGCTGACGCTGGACGTGTACCGGCGGGTGATGGCGTCGCGATGATCGAGGTCAGCGTCATCATCGTCACCTGGAACGGCCGGCAGCACCTGGAGCGGTGCCTCACGGCGCTCCTGCCGCAGGCCGGCCCCGGCGTGGAGACGATTCTCGTCGACAACGGGTCGACCGACGGCACGGCGGCGTTCGTGCGCGAGCGGTTCCCGTGGGTGCGGCTCGTGGGGCTCGCCGAGAACCGGGGCTTCGCCGGAGGCAACAACGCCGGCGCCCGCGCTGCGGGTGGCCGGTACCTCGCGTTCCTGAACAACGACACCGAGGCGTGCCCGGACTGGCTGCGCGCGCTGCGCGGCGGTCTCGACGAGGCTCGCGGCTTCGCGCTCGCCACCTCCCGCATCGTCTACATGGACGACCCGCAGGTGATCGACAGCGCCGGCGACGGCCTGCTGCGGTGGGGCGGCGCCTTCAAGCGGCACCACGGCGCGCCCGCGTCGAGCGCGGAGGCGTCGGACGAGGTGTTCGGCGTCTGTGGCGCCGCCTGCCTGCTGCCGCGGGCGCTCTTCGAGGAGCTCGGTGGATTCGACGAGGACTTCTTCGCCTCGCACGAGGACGTGGACCTGTCGTACCGGGCGCGGCTGCTCGGCTACCGCTGCCGCTACGTGGCCGGGGCCGTGGTCCGCCACCGGGGCAGCGCGACGCTCGGGCGGCTCAGCGCCTTCGCGGTCTTCCACGGGCAGCGGAACCTCGAGTGGATGTACCTGAAGAACTCGCCCGGATCGATCCTGCTGCGTACGCTGCCGGGGCACGCCGTCTACACGCTGGCCGCCGCCGCGCACTTCGCGCGCGCCGGGCTGTTCGGGACGTTCGTGCGGGCCAAGCTGGCGGCGCTCGGTGGCCTGCCCGCGGTGCTGCGCAAGCGGGCGGCCGTGCAGCGCACCCGGCGCGTCGGCGCCGACGCCATCTGGCCGCTGCTCGAGGCGCGGTGGCTCGCGACGAAGCTGGCGGAGAAGCGGTTCGACCTCGGCGCCGCGGGAGGGAGCCGGTGACGCCGGACGTCGCCGTCCTGATCGTCAACTACAACGCCGGCGAGGAGCTGCGCCAGGCGCTGCAGTCGGTGGCCGACACGGCGGGCCCGCTGACGTGGGAGGCCTGGATCGTCGACAACGCCTCGTCGGACGGCAGCGACGCCATCCCCGAGGCGTTCGCGCCGCGGGCCCGCGTGATCCGGAACACGACGAATGTCGGCTTCGGCCGCGGAGTCAACCAGGCGCTGGGCCAGGCCACGGCGCCGCTGGTGCTGATCATGAACCCCGACTGCCGGCTGGAGCCCGGCGCGCTCGCCACGCTGCGCGACGTGCTGCGGGGCGACGACGCGTGCGCCGTCGTCGGGCCACGCATCCTCGACCTCGACGGCTCGGTGCAGGGGAGCGCGCGCGGCGATCCGGACATGTTGACGGGCGTGTTCGGCCGGCGTACGTGGCTGCGCCGCGTGCTGCCCGGGTTGCGCGTGTCGCGGCGGAACGTCGTGGACGCCGACGCGCTCGCCAGCGGCGCCGGCCGCGTGGTCGTGGACTGGCTGTCGGGCGCCTGCATGCTCGCACGGGCCGACGCGTTGCGGGCCGTGGGCGGCTTCGACGAGCGCTACTTCCTGTACTGGGAGGACGCGGACCTGTGCCGCCGCCTCCGCGGTCGCGGCTGGCACGTCGCGTACGTGCCCGCGGCGGTTGCGGTGCACCGTGTCGGACACTCCAGCGCGAAGGCCCGGCCACTGGCCACACGGGCGTTCCACGAGAGCGCCTGGCGGTACTACGCGACGCACGTGGCGCCGGCGCGGCTCGACCCGCGGCGCCCGGTCGCGTGGGCGCTGTTGAAGCTGCGCTGCTGGTGGGCCCTCGCGCGGGGCTGAGTCTCAGCCCCGCAGCACCTCGTCGACGAGCCCCGCCACGTCCTCCGCGATCGACAGGCACGACGTCAGTCCCGGCGACTCGATGCCCGCGGCCTGGACCACGCGCGGGGAACGCGGGTCGCGGCCGATGCGGAAGTCCGCGAACGAGGCCTCGGGCGGGTGGAGCTTCGGCCGGATGCCGCTGCCGCCCAGCCGCAGGTCGGCGAGCGTCAGATCGGGCAGCAGCGCCCGCGCCGGCTCGAGATAGTCCGCGACGGCGTAGCGGCCATCCTCGTAGTCGTCCTTGCGCGCCTGGTAGCGGACCGTCGGTCCGAGTGTGACGGCGCCGTGGATGGTCTTCGTCAGGTGGACGCCGAGGCTGTGGCCCTTGGCGTGCGGCAGCGGGTACACGAGGCCGTTGACGAGCGATCGCTTCGACGGCACGAGCTCGACATATTCGCCCCGGCACGGGTAGATCGCGAATGGCTCGCCGCCGAGCGCGGCCGACACGTCGTCGGCGTGCAGCCCCGCGGCGTTGACGACGCAGCGGGTGACGATCGTCTCCTCGGGCGTGCGCACGGCGACGCGGTCCTCGTGCACCTCGGCGCCGATCAGCGGCGAGCCCGCGAGCAGATGGGCCTCGTGGCGGCTGCACGCATTCGCCAACGCCTGCACCAGCGCCTCGGCGCCCAGGATGCCCGTGTTCGGGGAGAACAAGGCGGCGTAGGCACGGACGTGGGGCTCGCGCGCCGCGACGAACGCCCGGTCCACCAGCCGCAGGCCGTCGACGCCGTTGGCCTCGCCGCGGATGCGCAGGGCCTCGAGCGCCTCGGCCTCGTGCGCGTCCTGCGCGACGATCAGCTTCCCGCACCGCGCGTGCGGCACGCCGTGGCGCGCGCAGAAGTCGTAGAGCATCCGGTTGCCGGCGACGCAGTGCCGGGCCTTCAGGCTGCCGGTCGGGTAGTACATGCCGGCGTGAATAACCTGGCTGTTGTGTGTACTTGTGACCATTCCCGGCCGCGGTTCGCGCTCGAGGACGCAGACCGAGTGGCCGCGCCGGGCCACCGCGAGGGCGGCCGCAAGGCCCACCACGCCCGCGCCGACCACGACCGCATCGATGGATTCCATCCCTGGATTATGGGCTCGGACGCTCCTCGGCACACGAGGTGCGATGTAAACTGTGAGACGGCCCGATGCCCTCGAACCGCACGCTCGTGACCGGTGCCGCCGGTCACCTCGCCAGAGCCATCGCCCGGACATTCGCCGACGGTGACGTGGTCGCGCTGACGCGTGCGGCATTGGACGTGACCGATCCGGACGCGGTCCGGCGGGTTGTCGCCGACGTCGCCCCGCAGCTCGTCGTGAACTGCTCAGCGTTCAACGACGTCGACGGGGCGGAGAGCCGGCCGGTCGACGCGTTCGCGGTGAATGCGTTTGCCGTCCGGAGCCTGGCGCGGGCGGCGGAGGCGGCCGGCGCGACGCTCGTGCACTACAGCACGGACTTCGTGTTCGACGGGCTCGCGACCGAGCCCTACGACGACGACGCGGTGCCGGCGCCGATGAGCACGTATGCGTCGTCGAAGCTCGTCGGCGAGTGGTTCGCCCTGGACGCGCCCCGCGCCTACGTGCTGCGGGTCGAGAGCCTGTTCGGGGCGGAGCCGGGCTGGGACGTGCGGACCGGCACGATCGACAGGATGGTCGACGGGTTGCGGCACGGGCAGGTCGTGAAGGTGCTGACGGATCGGGTCGTGTCGCCGAGTTACACGCCCGACATCGCCAGGGCGACGCGGCACCTGCTGGACGTGGGTGCCGCGCCCGGCGTGTACCACTGCGTCAACGCGGGGCACGCCACCTGGGAGCAGTTCGCGCTCGAGGCGGCGGCGGTGCTCGGCGTCGAGCCCAGGCTGGAGCGCCTGACGATGGATCAGCTGACGCTCAAGGCGGCCCGGCCTCGCTACTGCGCGCTGGGCATCCGGAAGCTCACGGCGGCCGGCTTCGCGATGCCCACGTGGCAGGCGTCGCTGCGGGAGTGGCTGGGTACGGTGCAGTGAACGGGATGGACGAACGGTCGACGAACGGGGTCGAGACGAAAGGTCGGCATGGCTAAGCGTGCGGTTATCACGGGCATCACGGGGCAGGACGGGTCGTATCTCGCGGAGCTGCTGCTCGAGAAGGGCTACGAGGTGGTGGGGGTGGTGCGGCGGTCCAGCGCGCCCAACCTGTGGCGCATTGCCCACCTGCTGGACCGCATCACGCTGCGGCCGGGCGACCTGCTCGATCAGCAGTCGATGATGCGCATCGTGCAGGACGTGCGGCCGCACGAACTCTACAACCTGGCCGCGATGTCGTTCGTGCCGGCCTCGTGGGATCAGCCCCTGCTGACCGGCGAGTTCAACTCGATGGGCGTGACGCGGCTGCTCGAGGCCGTCCGGCAGGTCGACCCGGGCATCCGGCTCTACCAGGCGTCGTCGAGCGAGATGTACGGCCGCGTGCGCGAGGTGCCGCAGACCGAGCTGACGCCGTTCTACCCGCGCAGCCCCTACGGCGTGTCGAAGGTGTTCGGCCACTACATCACGGTGAACTACCGCGAGAGCTACGACATGTTCGCGGTGTCGGGGATCCTCTTCAACCACGAATCGCCGCGGCGCGGCCTCGAGTTCGTGACCAGGAAGGTCACCGATGGCGTCGCCCGGATCAAGGTCGGCAAGGCCGATCATCTGGCGCTCGGCAACCTGGGTGCGCGGCGTGACTGGGGCTTCTCGGGCGACTACGTTCGCGCGATGTGGCTGATGCTGCAGCAGGACACGCCGGACGACTACGTGGTGGCCACCGGCATCAGCCACTCGGTGAAGCACCTGGTCGAGGTGGCATTCGCACACGCGGGCCTCGACTGGCAGAAATACGTCCGCATCGACCCGGCGTTCCTGCGGCCGGCCGAGGTGGACCATCTGATCGGCGACGCGGGCAAGGCCAGGAAGGAACTCGGCTGGGAGCCCGAGGTGTCGTTCGATCAGCTGGTCGCCATGATGGTCGACCACGACATCGCGCGCTACAGGTCCGGCCGCGGCCCCGACTCGGTCGTCACCCCGTAGGGGGGCAATTGCTCAGGCGCGACGCGCGATCGCGGCGTAGTCGAGGTGCGTGAACAGCAGGCGATTGATCTTCTGCGCGTTCGCGTTGAGCACGTCCGCGGCGTCACCGAGCGCCGCCGTGGCCCCGACCGGCTGCAGCTTGTCGTGCTCCGGATACGGCGAGCGGTAGCGGACCTCCACCCCCTCGAAGCCGCTCGACACCAGCAGGAAGCGCAGCGTGTCGGGATGCAGCGGCCGCACGTGCGTGATGTCGCGGATGTAGCTCTCGAAGAACGCGAACCAGCACGCGGGGTTGATCGTCTCGAGCACGATCGGCGCGCCCGGCCGGAGGGCGTCGAACGCTGCGTCGAGCAGCGCCGTGAGGTAGGCGGGGTCGAGGTGCTCGACCACCTGGGCCGCGATGAGCCCGCCGAGCGACCCCGACGGCTGCTGCCGCAGCCAGGCGAGCGCGTCGGCCCGCGTCGCGTCGAGCCCCTTCCCGCGGCAGACCTCGATCATCGACTCGTTGACGTCGATCCCCTTTCCGGACACGCCGCGTTCCCTCAGCAGCGCCAGGAATTCCCCACGGCCGCACCCGATGTCGAGCACGTCGGACTGGCCGGCGAAGACGTCCAGGTACTCCGTCAACCGCGCCCGGATCTCCTCCGGAGAGCCGCGGAACTGATCCTCGAAGCCGACGTACTTGTGGCTGAGCGCCTCCGACGAGGTGCCGCCAGCCTCCGGCGACGCGAGGCCGGTGGCCCCGGGCCCCGCAGCCACGTCGGGAGCCGCGGGGCCCGCGGCCGCCGGGCGGCGGGCGAGCTCGCGCGTCAGGTCGTGGGTGACCTGCCGCAGCGTCGCGATGGTCGTCCGCATCTCCTCGTGCTCGGCGCGCAGCTCGGCCATCGCGGCCTCCATGCGCCGCTCGCGCGCGGCGAGGGCGTCGCGATGCCGGTCCACCTCGTCGAGGGCCGAGAGCACCGGGCCCGAGGCCGTGTTCAGGGTGTTGACGAACTGGACGACGGCTGCGTTGAACGTCTCCTGCGTCGCGAGGAACTTCCCGAGCACCTGCCGGATCTTGTAGACGAGCTGCTTCTTGACCGACGGTGGCGGCGGCATCCCCGAGATGCGCCACTCGTTGTTCAGGCGTTCCAGCAGCTCGGCGAACGCCTGATCCGAGGCGACGGGCGCGACCTGGCGGCCTGTGGCGGGGGAGGCGGTGTCGGACATGCGGGCGTCAGCGGCCGACCAGGCCCTCGAGGGGGCTGCTCGCCGTCGCGTACATCTTTCGCGGGATGCGGCCGGCCAGGTGCGCCAGGCGCCCGGCGATGACCGCGTGCTTCATCGCCTCGGCCATCGCGACCGGGTGCTGCGCGCCGGCGATCGCCGTGTTCATCAGCACGCCATCGGCGCCCAGCTCCATCGCCAGCGAGGCGTCCGACGCCGTGCCCACACCGGCATCGACGATCACGGGGACGCGCGAGAACTCGCGGATGATCCGGATGTTGTTGACGTTCTGGATCCCGAGGCCGGAGCCGATGGGCGCGCCGAGCGGCATCACCGCGGCGGCGCCGGCGTCCTCGAGCTTCCGGCAGGTGATGGGGTCGTCGCTCGTATAGGGCAGCACGATGAAGCCTTCCTTCACGAGGACCTTCGTCGCCGCGACCAGGGCCTCGTTGTCGGGGAAGAGCGTCCGTTCGTCGCCGATCACCTCGAGCTTGACCCAGTTCGACAGCCCCGCCTCCCGTGCCAGCCGCGCGGTGCGCACCGCCTCGTCGGCCGTGTAGCAGCCCGCCGTGTTCGGCAAGATGAACATCCGGTTCGGGTCGATGTAGTCGAGGAGCGACTCCTTCGATCGGTCCGAGATGTTGACGCGGCGTACCGCAACGGTGACCATGTCGGCGCCCGAGGCGGCATGGGCCTCGGCCATCACCGCGTTCGAGGGGTACTTGCCGGTGCCGACGATCAGGCGCGATGCGAACGTGCGCCCCGCGAGGACGAATGGGGTATCAGTCACGGATGGGCCCAGGGCCGGCTAACCGCCCCCGACGAAATTGACGATTTCGACGGTGTCGCCCTCGCGGACGACCACGTCGGGGAACTTCTGCCGCTTCAGGATGGCCAGGTTGTGCTCGATGGCGACCCGCCGCGGATCGATGTCCAGCCGCGCCAGGAGATCGGTGACCGTCATCGGCCGGTCGATCTCGAACCGTTCGCCGTTCAGCGTGATGATCACTGGCCGGAACCTTCTCAGTGCGAGCGTACCGCGCCGAAACGGCGCAAGTCAAGGTAAGCTCTTGAGCTATATTGAGTTGCGACGTCGGGCCTGCGCCCGACTTCGCTGTGCGCCCCACGGCGGTCGTGAGGCGTGAACGCCCCTGCCCAGGGGAGAGCCGCATCGTCTCATCCATGAGTTCAACCGCGCCCACGATGCCGATGGGCATCGCCGGATTCACCTACGCCGACCTGCACCAGCCCTCGCGGCTGCGTGACCTGTATGACGTCTTCTGCGCTCGCGTGACCGCGGCCGATCCCGAACTGTGGTCGGCCTGGGACGCCTATCGGAGCGACCCCGACGCCCCGCGTCCGGCGGTGGAGCGCTCGGACCTGCTCGTCCGGATGGCGCCCCATGTCAGCCGGTTCGTCGCGGAGCTGTTTCGGGTCGAGTCGGCGACCGAGGGCATCCGCGCCGCCAGCGACGCGCTCGACGCGCTGTTCCGCTTCAAGATCGACTTCGTCCGGAAGCGGGCGCTTCCGTTGATCAAGGGCGGGGCGCACGTGACCCTCGCCGACGGCGACGGCGCGACCGTCGAGCGGCTCCTGGCGGCCTTTCCGGGGATGGACCGTGAGCTGGCCATCGCGTCGGCCGGCTGCGGGCTGCTCGACCGCGAGGCGCAGCTGCGCGAGGGCGGCAGCGACGACGAGCGGACGGCGCTCGCCGCCGAAGTCGACGCCCTGAAGCGCTGGTGCGCGGCCTCGATCCACGCGCCCGCGTACCGGGAGTGGGTGATCTTCCGCTTCCCCGAGACGCTGGACTTCGAGCATCTCGTCCAGGTGCAGCGTCCACGCCGGGACCTGCCCGAAGCGATGCTCGGCCCCGACGGCAAGCTCCGCCGGCGCGACGGGTTCGCGCTGACCGACGCCCGCTGGAGCGGCCGCGAGGTGCTCGGCGAGATCCACTACTGCGTCCTGTGCCACGAGCGCGACAAGGACTCCTGCAGCAAGGGCCTGCGCGACAAGGCCGGCGCCGTGGCGAACAACGCCCTGGGGATTCCGCTGGCCGGCTGCCCGCTCGACGAGAAGATCTCGGAGATGCACCTGCTCCGGAAGGGCGGCGACGCCATCGGCGGGCTGGCGATCGTCGCCGTGGACAACCCGATGTGCCCCGGCACCGGCCACCGCATCTGCAACGACTGCATGAAGGCCTGCATCTACCAGAAGCAGGAGCCGGTCAACATTCCACAGATCGAGACGGGCGTGCTGACCGACGTGCTGCGCATGCCGTGGGGCGTCGAGATCTACGGGTTCCTGACCCGCTGGAACCCGCTGAACGTCCGCCGGCCCTACGCGCTGCCGTACAACGGCCGCAACGTGCTCGTCGTCGGGCTCGGCCCGGCCGGCTACACGCTGTCGCACTACCTGCTGAACGAGGGCTTCGGCGTCGTCGCGATCGACGGCCTCAAGATCGAGCCGCTGCCGGCCGAACTGACCGGCGAGCACGGGGGCGCTCCGCGGCCGATCGAGCGTTGGGACGAGATCTACCGCAGTCTCGACGAGCGCGTGCTCGAGGGCTTCGGCGGCGTGTCGGAGTACGGCATCACCGTGCGCTGGGACAAGAACTTCCTGACCCTGCTGCACCTGACGCTCGCGCGGCGCGACCGGCTGCGGATCTACGGCGGCATCCGGTTCGGCGGGAACCTGCCGATCGAGGACGCCTGGCGGCACGGATTCGACCACATCGCGATTGCAGCCGGCGCCGGGCGCCCGACCGTGATCGACATGAAGAACAACCTCGTACGCGGCGTCCGCAAGGCGAGCGACTTCCTGATGGCCCTGCAGCTCACCGGGGCCTTCAAGCGCGGCGCCCTGCCGAACCTGCAGGCGCGGCTGCCTGCGGTGGTGATCGGCGGCGGGCTGACCGGCATCGACACGGCCACCGAGCTCTTCGCCTACTACCCGGTGCAGGTGGAGAAGACCCTCGAGCGCTACGAGGTGCTGTGCGCCGAACTCGGGATCGACGCAGTCCGCGGGATGTACGACGCGGAAGAGCGGGCGATCCTCGACGAGTTCATCGCGCACGGCCAGGCCGTCCGCGCCGAACGCGCCCGCGCGGCGGCGGCCGGCGAGGCGCCCGACTTCGTGCCGCTGGTGCGCGGCTGGGGCGGCGTGACGCTGGCCTACCGCAAGAAGATGACCGATTCACCGGCCTACCGCCTGAACCACGAGGAGGTGGTCAAGGCGCTCGAGGAGGGGATCTGGTTCGCCGAGAGCCTCGACCCGAAGGAGATCGTCGCCGACGAGTTCGACCACGTGAAGGCCGTCCGCTTCAAGGCCGAGAGCGGCCCGGTGGAACTGGCGGCGCGCACCGTGCTCGTCGCGGCGGGCACCTCGCCCAACATCACCTACGAGAAGGAGCAGCCGAACACCTTCCAGCTCGACGCGAAGAAGCGATTCTTCCAGGGTTTCCGCGCCGAACCGACCGCCGGCGGCGTGGCGCTGGTGCCGGACGCCAAGGGCTTCTTCACGTCGTACAACGAGGGCGGGCGGCTCATCTCCTACTACGGCGACAACCACCCGGGTTACGCGGGCAACGTCGTCAAGGCGATGGCGTCGGCCAAGCACGGGTATCGGCACGTGGCGGCGCTCTTCGCCCAGGACATCGACCGCGTGGCGGCGTCGGGCGCCACCGCGCACGAGGCCGCGTGGCAGGCACTGGTCTCGCGGCTCGACGGCGAGCTGCTGGCGCGCGTCGAACGCGTGGAGCGCCTGACGCCGACGATCGTCGAGGTCGTGGTGAAGGCGCCCGCTGCCGCCCGGCACTTCCAGCCCGGCCAGTTCTACCGGCTGCAGAATCTCGAGGCGCTGGCCCCGCTGGCCGGTGCCGACGGCGCGCAGGTGCCGCTGCTGCTCGAGGGCCTGGCGCTGACCGGCGCCTGGGTGGACCGCGAGCAGGGCCTGCTGTCGATGATCGCACTCGAGATGGGCGTGTCGAGCCGTCTCGTGTCGTACCTGAAGCCGGGCGAGCCCGTGGTGGTGATGGGCCCGACCGGCACGCCCACCGAGATCCCGCGCAACGAGAGCGTCCTGCTCGCCGGCGGGGGGCTGGGCAACGCCGTGTTGTTCTCGATTGCCAGGGCGCTGCGCGACAACGGCAACAAGGTGATCTACTTCGCCGGCTACAAGAAGGGTGAGGACCTCTTCAAGCGCGAGGAGATCGAGGCCGCAACCGACCAGATCATCTGGAGCACCGATGTCGGCGCGGCGATCGCGCCGGGCCGGCCGCAGGACGCCCACTTCCGCGGCAACATCGTGCAGGCGATCGTCTCCTACGCCACGGGCGCGCTCGGCCGCCAGGTGGTGCCGCTGTCGGACGTGTCGCGCATCATCGCGATCGGCTCCGACCGGATGATGGCGGCGGTCAAGGCCGCCCGGCACGGCGTGCTGGCGCCGTACCTGCGCCAGCAGGTCATCGGCATCGCGAGCATCAACTCGCCGATGCAGTGCATGATGAAGGAAGTCTGCGCGCAGTGCCTGCAGAAGCACGTGGACCCGGTGACGGGCCGCGAGGAGTTCATCTTCTCGTGCTTCAACCAGGACCAGGAGATGGACCGGGTGGACTTCCCCAACCTCAACGCACGGCTGCGTCAGAACACGGTGCAGGAGAAGCTGTCGAACCTGTGGCTGACGCACCTGCTCGAGACGGTGGACCTGCCGCACACGTAGGTCCGCCCGCCAGTCGCCACGAACCGCCGCGGGCGCTCCGGCCCGCGGCGCATCCCGTCACGAGAACACGACCGCCAGCAGCACCCAGGGCACCAGCGCGAAGCCGATGCACCAGCCGGCCGCGACGGCGAGGACCCGCAGGGACGCCGTCATGAAGAGGACCACGCCGCAGACGCAGGCGAGCGTCTTGGCGGCGACGAGCGCCGGGCCGGGGCCGATGGCCACCATGAAACCGGCCAGCCACGAGTTCATCTCGACGTCGAGGCCGAATCGGCCCACGCCCCAGTAGGTCAGGACGCCGTCGAGCACCTGCGCGAGGACGAAGATGGCGAGGACGACCGGGCCCTGGTTCACGCTGTGCACGCCCGTCCCTGTGGCACATCCGGTGCCACTGACAAACCTGACAGTCGGCCCGGCCGATCGGCGAAATCAGGCCTGAATCCAGCGATTCCCTCGGGTTTCGCCGGCGAGCCAGTCTCGCGCCAGAGATCCCAAAAGTCTCGCGGACGGCGCCCTTCTGGGACGCCGTCCCCAGCGCTCAGCCGACGACCTGGGCCCGGACGGCGGCCCCGACGAGCCCCGCGTCGGCGCTCGAGATCACCTTGACGGGGACCCGCGCGAGCAGGGCGGCCATCGGCGCCTTGTCGAGAAATGCGCGCATGAACCCTCCGGCCAGGATGGCCGGCAGGATGCGCGGAGCGATGCCGCCGCCGACGAACAGGCCCGCCGTGGCGAGCGCCCGGAGCGCCAGATTGCCGGCCTCCGCGCCGTAGGCCGACACGAACATCCGCACGACCCGCTCGCAGCCGGCACAGCGGCGCGTTCGTGCCGCCGCCGTGATGGACGCGGCCCGGTTCTCCGGCGCCACGCCCTCGACGGCCGTGCAGTCCGAGTCGTCGTGTACGTACCGATGCAGGTTCACGAGGCCGGGCCCACTCAGCACCTGCTCCACTTCGGCCCGCCCGAACTGCGCGCGCAGCCGGCGCACCACGTCGAATTCCTCGTCGGTGCGCGCGGCGAAGTCGGCGTGCCCGCCTTCGGACGCCGCGGGCACCAGCCTGCCGTCATGCCGGTGGAGGACGGCCTGTCCCAGTCCGGTGCCGGCCGCGATGACCGCCGCGTGGCCGCTCGGGTCCGGGACGCCAGCCTGGACGATGGCGAGTTCGTCGTCGCCGAGGACGGGCACGCTCCAGGCGATGGCCTCGAGGTCGTTGAGGAGCGTGACGCGCGGGATGCGGAGCCGCTGTTCGATCGACGCGGCGTCGACGGTCCAGGCGTGATTGGTCAGCGCCGCCGAGCGTCCGAGCACCGGACCCGCGATGCCGAGCGCGGCTCCGTCGAGGCGCGCAGCGGGGCCGCACTCGGCGAGGAACGCGGCGAGCGCGCCTTCCACATCGGGGTACGCGCCGGTGTCGTAGCGGCGCGACGCCACCAGGCGCGGGCGGGGCGCGCCGGACTCGAAGAGCCCGACCAAGGTCTTCGTGCCTCCGATGTCAGCGGCGAGCAGCATGAGGTATGCGCGAGACCGGCGCCCGTGCGCGCCTCGCGGGTAGATTATAGTGAAGGCGACGTGACCTCCGGCGGCTCAGCCTCCGTCTCGCGGCGGCACGTGCTGGAGCGGTACCGGCACCTGCGCGACGATCACCTCCGCTACATGGAGAAGTGGGGCGTGCTGCGCCCGTCACACCGCGACGGCGGCGAGACCTACTACGCGTTTTCCGACGTGGCGATCATCCGGCAGGCGGACGCGGAGCTGGCGGGCGGCGCTGCGTTCCGCGCCGTGCTGAGAAACCTCGTCGCGTCCCGCGACGGGCAGCTGACGTTCGACTTCCGGATCGAGGCGCCGCCGGCCAAGGTGCTGCAGCTGAAGCGACCCGAACCGCCGCCGCTCGCGGCGCTGATGGACGCCGCGCCGCGGCTGGGCCGCACGTCGGCGGAGCAGTATTTCGAGGCGGCGTCCCGGCTCGACGACGGGGAGCCCGGCCGGCTCGACGAGGCGCTGGCCGCCTACCGGCGCGCGCTCGAGATCGATCCGTACCTGGTGCCGGCGCTCATCAACCTCGCGAACCTGCACTACTCCCGAGACGAGATCATCGAGGCCCAGGCCCTCTACGAGCGGGCGATCACGATCGACCCCAGCGTGTTCGAGGCGCACTTCAACCTGGGCAACATCTTCCACGACCTCGCGCGGTACGACCAGGCCCAGGCCTGTTACCGCGAGGCGCTGCGGCTGAATCCGGCCTACGCGGACGCGCACTTCTACCTGGCGGTGACTCTCGAGAAGAACGGGCGCTCGGCCGAGGCTCGTCAGCACTGGCGCGCCTATCAGCGTCTGGCCCCGAACGGGGAGTGGGTGCATCTGGCGCGCGAGTTCGGCGACCAGCCGGAGTCGACCACGCCGTGACACGCGCCTCCCGCGCCGGAGACGCGGGAGGTCAGTCGTTCCAGCTGCCGCCGGGCGAGCGCTTCTTGGGTGAGCGGCGCAGCTTGTAGTGCGCGCAGTCGGGACACCACGCGTCAGGGTCGAACCCCGTCGTACCCGCGTAGGGCTTCACCTCCCGGTGCGTGCAGAACTCGGGGCTGCCATCCTCGGCAGGCTGCTGCCAGCGGCACGACCGGAAGCGCGCGACAGCCGGCGACACGGGCGGCGCGTCCGGCGCGGCCGCGTCGCCGGTCGAGGCCTGGGCGGCGCCGGTGCCGCCTGGTTCCGTCGGATCGGGCGGCGCCTGGGTGTCGTTATTGGAGTCGTACGCCAACGGCTTTCTCCAGCGCGCGAAGCGCGCGCACTTCCTCGGGAGCGACCAGCGTCAGCGCGCTCCCCGTTGAATCAGCGCGGCCGGTGCGTCCCACCCGGTGGACGTAGGCCTCCGGCGTGTCGGGCACCTCGAAGTTGACGACGTGCGCGATGCCCTCGATGTCGAGCCCGCGGGCTGCGACGTCGGTCGCGACGAGCACCGGGAACGTGCCCGTCCGGAAGCCCTCCACGGCCGACATGCGCTGCTGCTGCGTGCGGTCCGCGTGCAGCGCCGCCGCGCGGATACCCATGCCGGTCAGGCGCGTCGCGAGGCGATCGGCGCCGATCTTCGTGCGGCAGAACACCAGTACCGGGCCCGTGGCTTCCTCGCGCAGCCACTGCGCCAGCCACTTGGTCTTCTCCGCGCTGGCCACCTCCTGCACCGCGTGCGTGATGCTCCGGGCCGGTCCGCCCCGCCGGCCCACCTGGATCAGCTTGGGCTCGCGGAGGAACTCCTGGGCGAGCTTCAGCACCTCGCCGGGCATCGTCGCAGAGAAGAGCAGCGTCTGCCGGGTGGACGGCAGCGCGGTCATGATGCGCTGGACGTCGGGCCAGAAGCCCATGTCGAGCATCCGGTCGGCCTCGTCGAGGACGAAGATCTCGATGCCCCCGAGCTGCGTGGACTCGTGCCGCATGTGGTCCATCAGCCGGCCCGGGGTGGCCACGACGATGTCCACGCCGGCCCGCAGTGCCCGCTCCTGCGCGTCCATGGGTACGCCGCCGTAGACGGCGATGCTCGAGATGGCCGTGTGGTAGGTCAGGCCCTGGACCTGATCCTCGATCTGGACCGCCAGCTCGCGGGTGGGCGCCAGCACCAGCGCGCGCGTGCGCGGCGGCTGCGGCGGTTCCTCCCGCAGGAAGCGCTGCAGGATGGGCACGAGGAAGGCGGCGGTCTTGCCCGTGCCGGTCTCGGCGCACGCGATCACGTCGCCGCCATGCAGCGCGATCGGGATCACGCCGCTCTGGACGGGACGGGTTTCGGCCCAGCCGAGGTCGCGGATGCCACTCAGCAGGCGCGCGTCGAGCGACAGCGCGTCGTAGGGCACCGGCGACGGGTCGAACGGCTCGGGCTCGTAGACGGCGACCACCGGCTCGGCCGATGGCGGTGGTTGGGGATTCTCGCCGCGGCGCCGGGGGCCGCCGCGACTGCGGCGCCGCCGAGGCGACGAGGACGTGGAGTTCGTACTCAAGACGTTGCTAGCGGGCGCGGAACGTGATGATGCCGCGCACGGGGTCGTACGGGGATACGCCGACGGTGACCCGGTCGCCCGGAACGACCTTGATTCGGAAGCGGCGCATGCGGCCGCTCAACTGCGCGAGCACTTCGTGACCGGCGTCGCACTGCACGCGGTACAGCCCTCCCGAGTGCACCGCCACCACCGTTCCCTGCATGTCGATGAGATCGTCTTTGCTCAACAGCCCATCCTTTGCCTCGATCCGTCCGCTTGGAACGGTCGCTCGAGGCCGAGCCCAACGATCATCGAGGGCTCCATGTTTTGCAATGAGTGTGCCACGGCTGATGCTTTCGAGCAAGTCCCGTGTTTCCGTGGACTTGCATTTGTCAGGCGAAGTGGAGCCCAGACAAGAGGTTGGCTCCGATCACAGGGCCCGGACCGCGTCCTCGACCTGCTGCGCGAGCGCTGCGTAGTCGTCGCCCCGCAGCCGCAGGGGGGCGCCGAAGGCGACGCGGACCCGCCCGGGCCTGACGAAGGACGAGCCCACGCCCAGCACTCGATCGACGCCGTCGAGGCGGACCGGAATCACCGGCAGGTCCAGGCGAGCGCCGATCATGCCGATGCCGCCGCGGAATGGCTTGATCTGACCCGTGGCCGATCGCGCCCCTTCCGGGAAGATCAGGACCGACCATCCATCGCCGGTGATCTCACCCATGTAGGCGAGGGTCTGCCGCGCGCCCGCCTCACGCTGAGGCAGCGGGAACGCGTTGAAGAAGAAGGCGGCCAGGTAGTAGTTGAGCGAATTGGTGAAGCGTTCGCGCCAGGTGAAGTCGCGCGGGAAGAAATGTGCCTTGAAGAACTCCTTCGCCATCGCTGGCGCCACGCGGGCCCGGACGTGTCCGGGCAGGGCTGCCAGGATCACCGGTACGTCCATGTGACTCTGATGATTGGCCGCGAAGACGACCGGTCCCTCGAGGTCGCGGACGTGGTCGAGTCCACTGACCTGCACGTGCGCGAAGACGCGCGCGAGCGGCAGCGTCCAGGTGGCGAGCGACAGCCGGCGGACGAGGGCGATCGGCCAGGTGCGGTTCCAGGCGGGAAAGTCCACCGGCTCGTCCACCGGTTCAGCGGCCGGAGGCGTTGCCACGAGTTCCTTCAGGGCGGCGACGCTGCCGGCCTGCGCGAAGCGCGTCTCGTCGAGCCGGGTCTGGAAGCGGTCCTCGAGCGCCACCATCAACTCGACCCGCTCGAGCGAGCTCAGGCCCAGTTCCTCGATGGTCGTCGCGTCGCCGATGCTCCGTCCCCGTGCGAACCGCTCGATCAGGGCCTCGACGGAGTCGGCCGCGGCCGCGGCGGCCGGCCGTCCGCCGGTCGCCACCCACTGCCGGATGGCGGCGCGCTTGAGTTTGCGGGTGCCCTCGGTGCGTGGCAGGTCGCCAAACGGCCAGGCCGACGCCGTACGGATGCGCTGGTGATCCTGCAGGCGGGCATTGGCGTCGCGCACGACGGCGTCCAGGTCGCCGCCAGCGGCCAGGACGACCACCGCGTGCACGCGCTCCTGGCCCCCGTCGGCCACCCCGACCACCGCCGACTCGACGACGCCTGGGAGGCCGTTGAGGACCTGCTCGACGTCTTCCGGAAAGACATTGAGCCCCTCCGGGGTGACGATCATCTCCTTCTTCCGGCCCTTGATGAAGAGCCGCCCCTGCGCGTCGCGGTCGCCGATGTCGCCGGTGTGCAGCCAGCCCTGGTCGTCGAGCACGCGCTGGGTGGCGCCGTCGCCGTAATAGCCCGTCGTCACGTTCTCGCCGCGGACGAGAATCTCGCCGTCCTCCGCGATCCTCACCTCGACGCCGGCGATCGGCGTCCCGACCGAGCCCTTGCTGGTCTTGAACGGGTGGTTCAGCGTGACGATGGGCGCCGTTTCCGTGAGGCCGTAGCCCTGGATGACCGCGAAGCCCATGCGCCGCCAGAACTCCTCGAGTTCGGCGGGCAGCGGGGCCGCCCCGACGACGAACGCCCAGAACTTGAGGCCGAATGCCCTGTGCACGCGGCGATAGCGCCACCAGCGGCCGGGAATCGACGTCCCCGCGGGGGGCGCCTCGGCCGACTCCGGGAAGGCGTGGACCACGTGCTCGCGCAGTACGTCGAGGATCTTCGGGACGCAGACGAGTACCGAGACGCGCCGCGACACGATCAGGCGCAGCAGGTCGTGCGGATTGAAGCTCCGCGTGAAGATCACGGTGCCGCGGATCATCGGCGGCACGTTGGTGGCCATCGACTGCCCGAACATGTGGCTGAGGGGCAGGAGGTTCAGGAAGCGCAGCGGATAGAACGGCTTGCCCCACTTGCGGTACTTCAGGATTTCCCGTTCCACCGGCACGATGTTCGCCATCACGTTCCGGTGGCGGATCACCACGCCCTTCGGCTCGGCCGTGGCGCCCGACGTGAAGATGACCTGCGCGACGTCGTCGCGGCCGACCTCCACCGCCGGCATCGGACCCTCGGCGTGCCAGTCGAGGTCGGCGAGCGGCCACACGGCGGCCTCGTGCAGGACGGGGTCGTCAGGATCGACCGCGGGGATGTCCTCGCCGACCAGGACCACCCGTGCGTCGACGACGCGGCGGACGCGCACGACGAAGTCAGGCGACGACCGGTAGTCGATCGGGACCACGACGATGCCCGCGATGACGCATCCCCAGTAGGCGGCGATCCATTCCGGGCGGTTCTCGCCCCACAGGACCACCTTGTCGCCGTGGCGGATGCCCGCCGCCGCGAGCCGCGCGGCGAAGCCGCGCGCGGCCCGTCCCACGTCCGCGTACGTGTGCACACGCCGGCGGTATCCGTCGTCGTAGACGAGGAAGTCGCCGGGCGTCGTGACGATGTCGCGGAAGTAGTCGACGAGGGTATCCCGCTTCACCAGGAAATTATGGTCGATCAGAGGTCGTCGAGGTCTTCGGGCTCGGCGCCGGGCAGGAACTCGAAGAAGGCATCGAGGCTGCGGTCGAGCGCGCGGCGCAGCTGCGGCACGGTGCCGTCGATGGTGTGCAGCGTGAGGCCGGCCGTGCTGCCGTCGGTCAGCGTGAGGCGGACGTCGTCGGCCAGGGCGAGCGAGCCCTCGGGCAGCAGGCGGATCCCGTAGACGAGTGTGTAGCGGGCCATGAGGCTCACTATAGCGCCTGGCGCCCTATACTCTGCGCCATGCGAAGGGCGCTTCTGGCGACCGGTGCGTGCCTACTGCTGGCGCTCGGGGCGTACGCGCTCCGTGCCGTGCGGGCGGGCGCGGCAGACGGCCCGCCGCTCGAGCGGATTCGGGCGCAGTCGCTCGCGTCGCACCTGGCGTTTCTCGCGAGCGACCGCCTGGAAGGACGGGCGCCCGGCAGTACCGGTGGTGGTCTTGCCGCGGAGTACCTGGCCGCGCGTCTGGCGGCGCTCGGCCTGTCCCCGGCCGGCGACGGCGGTACCTACCTGCAGCACGTTCCACTCGTCGAGCGCGTGCTCGAGCCCTCGTTCGGGGTGTCGACCAGCACCGGGCTCGAATTGCGACATCCGGACGACGTCGTGATGGCCTCGGGGACATCGGCTGCCGCCCTGCAGTGGCGCGGCGAACTCGTCTTCGCCGGCTACGGCATCGTCGCACCAGAGTTCGGCTGGGACGACTATGCCGGGCTGGACATGCACGGGAAGGTGGCGCTCGTGATGCCGGGCGAGCCCGAGGCCCTGCCCGAGGCACCCGGGGCCTTCGGCGGCGGGGCGCTGACGCGCTACGGACGCTGGCCCTACAAGCTCGAGCAGGCGGCCCGGCTGGGGGCGGCGGGTGTCCTGCTGATTCACACGGGGGAGGCCGCGACGTACTCGTGGTCCGTGGTCCAGCACTCCTGGGGCGGCCCACAGTACACGCTGGCTGCCGGGGGATCGCCGGCGCCAGTGTTCCACGGGTGGGTACGGGAGTCCGCCGCCGCCAGGCTGCTGGTGCGCGCGGGCCACGACCTGGACGGCCTGCGCCGGCGGGCACGTGTGCGCGGCATGCGGGCCCTGCCCCTCGGCGTCGACCTCGCCGCGCGTGCCGGACAGCGCGTCCGAGGCCTGTCGGCGCCGAACGTGGTCGCTGTGCTGCGCGGGGACGACCCGGTGGAGGCCGTCGTCTTCACGGCCCACTACGACCATCTCGGCATCCGCCCCGTTGGATCGGGCACGCCCGAGGAGGAGGACCGGATCTTCAATGGCGCGCTCGACAACGCGTCGGGCGTGGCCGGCCTGCTCGAGATCGCAGCCGCCCTGGCGGGCGCGCCCATGCGGCCGCGCCGGTCGATCTACTTCGTCTTCACGACGGCCGAGGAATGGGGCCTGCTCGGCGCCCGGTACTTCGTCGCGCATCCGCCCGAACCCACATCCGTGCTCGCGGCCGGCATCAACCTCGACACGCTCAACCTCGCAGGTCCCTCGCGCGATCTCGTGCTGCTCGGTTCGGAGCTGTCGACGCTCGGGCCCGTTGCCAGACGAATCGCTGCCCGGTTCGGGCGCGTGGTGCGACCGGACCCCGACCCCTCGCGGGGCGCGTTCCTGCGTGGCGACCACCTGGCGCTCGCCGAGGCAGGCATTCCCGCCGTCGGGGTGGGCTCGCCCGCGTGGTTCCTCTCGGCTGACCAGGCGGCGAGCCGCCGGGCGCACGAGGAGTGGACCGGGGTGCGATACCACCAGCCGAACGACGAGGTCAGCGCCGCCTTCGACTACGCCGGTGCGGTCCCCGACCTGCGCGTGCTGGCTTCGCTGGGCTGGGCGCTGGCGAGCGCCCCCGAGCGGCCCGCCTACCGGCGGGGCCTGCCGCTGTCCCCCTTCGTCGCACAGGCCCCGTCGCTCCCCTGACACCCGGCACCGCCGGCGGGGAACTCCGGACGGGCCAGGGCCGTCTGATGCTGACGAGTACCGCCCATGAAGACACTGCGCGCGCTCCGCTTCCTGTTCAAGGCGCCTCTGATCCTGCTGATGCTGTTCGTGATCAACCTGCTGACCTCGCCCGGTCACTGGTGGGTGCAGTGGGCGGCCCTCGGGCTGGGCATTGCCTGGGTGATCAGCCTGGTCCGCGTGCTGCAGGCGGCCCTAGTGCTCGGTGGACTGGCCGGGATCGTCGCCCTGGTCAACCGACAGCGCTAGGCGCCGGGCGTCGGCGATCGCCTCCTCGACGGTCCGGATCTCGCCGTCCAGTTGGCGCTCGTACGACTGCTTCAGCAGCCGCCCGATGCGCGGGCCCGGCTCGAGGCCCATGGCGAGCAGATGTCGCCCCAGGAGCAAGGGGGCCGGCGGGGCGTGCTCCACGCCGAGGGCCCTGGCCCTGGCGATGAACCAGTCCATCGCCGAACAGTCGAATTCGCCGGTCCGTCCGCGGCAATCGGCGCGCGCCAGCCGCGCCAGCAGCTCCAGGTCGACCTTCTGCGCGAGCCGACGGAACGCACCGTCCCCGACGCGACCAGCCTTGTGGAGCATGCCAGGCTTGAGGTGGTGCGCCACGAGGCCCACGACCTGCGACCGGACGTCGTAGCCGTCGATCGCGTGTACGTTGAGCCGGTCGAGCAGGCGCACCGTCGGTTCGACGCCCGCCTGCTCGTGATCGAGCGAACGGATGCGCCCATCGATGTACGCCGTGGTGGCCGGCTTTCCCAGGTCGTGGCAGACGGCCCCGAGCATGACGGCCAGCAGCCGCGGCCGGTCCAGGTCGCGATTGGCTGCCCTGGCCTCGTCCACGACCATCAGTGTGTGCGTCCACACGTCACCCTCGGGGTGCCACTCGGGCTCCTGCGGGCAGCCGACGAGCGGGCGCAGCTGTGGGAACACACGATCGACCACACCCAGGTCGAGCGCGAGCGCCAGGCCGATCGACGGGCGCTCGGCGTGGAGGAGCTTTTCCGTTTCGCCCCAGATGCGCTCGGCCGGCAGATCGTCGAGCGGAATCGACCGGCACACGTCGGCCGTCTCCGGGTCCAGCGCGCAGCCGAAGCGCGCCGCGAACTGAACCGCCCGGAGCACCCGCAGGCTGTCGTCGCCGAACGTGGTGTGGTCGACCGCTTTCAGGACCCGCCGCTCGAGATCGTCCCGGCCGCCGAACGGATCCTCGTAGGCGCCCGTCAGCGGGTCCCAGGAGATGGCGTTGACGGTGAAGTCACGGCGCCGCGCGGCGTCGACGATCGACATGTCCGGATCGCCCTCGACCACGAAGCCCTTGTGACCACGGCCGTGCTTCGACTCGCGACGCGGCAGCGCCACGTCGAGGGCGTCGAGCCCCGGGTGAATCAGCTTGTAGACGGGGAAGCTCTGGCCCACGGCTTCGACCCGCCCATAGGCCGCGAGCAGACCGGCGAGGCGGGCCTGAGGGATACCGAACACTTCGAGGTCGATGTCCTTCGATGGCGAGCCGCGAAGCCGGTCGCGCACCCAGCCCCCGACGACGAGCGCGCGCCCGCCAGCGGCCCGGACGCCTTCGGCGATGCGGCGGACGAGGTCGAGCGCGTCGGGCGTCGGTCCCATGGTGGCGTGATTCGGAGTTCTCCATCAAACTATCACCCCTCGATGAAGGTCGGGCTCCGATGGACGAGACGCTCACGCTGCTGCGGGACCTGGTTGCGATCGACTCGGTGAACCCCACCCTGGTGCCTGGGGCCGCCGGCGAAGCCGCGATCGCGCGGCGGATCGTCCAGGAGATGCAGGCCAGCGGGCTGACCGTGCACGTGACCGAGGTGGCTCCCGGCCGTCCCAATGTCGTCGGCGTGCTGGAAGGGCGTGCACCCGGCCCCACGTTGATGTTCTGCGGGCACACCGACACGGTTGGCGTGGCCGGCATGCCGCGTCCGTTCTCTCCGGACCTGCGGGACGGCCGTCTCTATGGGCGCGGCGCGCAGGACATGAAGGGCGGAATCGCCGCCATGCTCGGCGCGGCGCGGCGTCTGGCCGCGGGCGGTGGGGTGCCCGCCGGGCGGCTCCTCGTTGCCGCCGTCGTGGACGAGGAGCACGCCAGCCTCGGTGCCGAGGCCCTCGTGGCCGCGTGGCGCGCCGACGCCGCCGTCGTGACCGAGCCCACGGGCCTCGACGTGGCCGTGGCGCACAAGGGCTTCCAGTGGGTCTCGGTCGAGGTTCGCGGCCGGGCCGCCCATGGCAGCCGGCCCGGCGAGGGCCGAGATGCCATCCTTCACATGGGGCGCGTGCTCGGCGCGCTCGAGACGCTCGACCGCCGGTTGCAGCACGGGCGCTCTCATCCGTTGCTGGGCCCGGCGTCACTCCACGCGTCGCTCATTCACGGCGGCCGGGAACTGAGCAGCTACCCGGACCGTGCGTGGCTGGAACTCGAGCGGCGGACGCTGCCGGGGGAGGCGCCGACGGTGGCGGTCGACGAGGTGATGGAGATCCTCGACGCCCTGCGCCGGCAGGATACCGAGTTCGACGCGGACGCTCGAGCCGTGTTCGGTCGCGACGCCTACGCGATCGCGCCAGGGAGCGACCTGCCGGCCGCAGCGCTGGAGGCGGCCCGGACGGCCGGTGCGTCGCCCCGCCTCGCAGGTATGACGTACTGGACCGATGCCGCGATTCTCGGCGCGGCCGGCATTCCCGCCGTCGTGTTCGGACCGGGCGGCGCCGGCCTGCACGGCACCGAGGAATACGTCCTGATCGACGACGTCCTGTCGTGTCGGGACGCGCTGATCGCGCTGGCCAGGCAGCGCCTGGCGTGAGCTACGCGACCTTGCGATGCCGCGTGAGCGGCATCGGAACGAGCGCCGCCCTTGTCGGTTTCGCCACGGCGAGGGGAGAGGTGTAGCCCCCGACCCTGAGCTCCCAGCCAGGCGATTCGTGGCCGCATGACGTGCAGAGCAGCGAGATGCGACCGTGATCGAAATGCAGCAGTGCATCATGGCCCTTGAGGCCGCAAATCGTCCGATGCACGCCCGTTACCACGCGGTCGATGAAGCCGGTCACAGTTCCAGTCCTCCCTTGGGTGCGCCTGCGCTCGAGGGGCCGTCCGCCGGCCCCGTCCTGTTTCACGCACAGCGCCAGTGTTGCTGCTCCCTTGGATATCAAGAGCAGTGCCACGGGAGGTGGGGTGCCATTCAAGTCCAGTCGCACCAGCGACTTGAGCGGCCTGATCACATTCATGCTGTCCTCCGCCGATGACGCGCCGGCCAGCCTGGGTTTCGCCCCAGGGCCGTCAGTCGGAAGTGCCGGTGGTATCGACCTTTAGCGCTCGTGGCGCCGTGAAAGGCCGTGCACGCAGAGGAAAACGAACTTCCCCGAGAATTCGAACCAATAGTCTTCCGGGCTCGGGAATATCAGCCTCTTCGATGCTCCTGGAACAGGCTGCGGACGACGAAGCCAAGGTTGGCCGGCCGCTCACCCAGACGTCGCATGAAGTAGGGGAACCACTCCCGGCCGAACGGCAGGTAGACGCGCATGCGGCAGCCATCGGCGGCCAGCGCCTGCTGCAGGTCGCGCCGCACGCCGTAGAGCATCTGGAACTCGTACCGGCCGGCCTCGATGCTCCGTTCGGCGGCAAAGGCACGGACGCGCTCGATCATCACCGTGTCGTGCGTCGCGATGGCCGGATAAGTGCCCAGCTCGAGCAGGCGGCAGGCGAGCGTGGCGAAGGCGTCGTCCACTTCGGCCTTGTGCTGATACGCGAGGGTCGCGGGTTCCTTGTAGGCGCCCTTGACCAGCCGCACGCGCGCGCCGAGCGCGTTCATGCGGGCGACGTCGCCCGGCGTCCGGTGCAGGCAGGCCTGCAGCGCGACGCCGACGTTGCGGTGCCCGAGCTGCCACACCGCCTCGAACACGTCGAGGGTCAGGCTGGTGTAGGGCGAGTTCTCCATGTCGATGCGCACGAAGAACCCGTGCCGTTCGGCCGTGTCGAGGATGCGCCGCAGGTTGTCGAGGCAGGTGGCGCGGTCCACGCTCGCGCCGAGCTGGGTCAGCTTGAGGGAGACGTTGCGTTCAATCCCCGATTCGACCAGCACGGCCATCAGGCGCACGTACTCCCGCGAGGCAGCGGCCGCCTCGTCCGGCGAGCCGACGCTCTCGCCCAGGTAGTCCAGCGTGAGATGAAAGCCGCGTTGCTGCAGCACGCGGGCTGCCGCGATGGCCTCGTCGACCGTCTCCCCGGCAATGAAGCGGCGCGCGAAGCTTTCCGGCGTGGCCATCCCGTAGCGGGACGCCAGGCGCTTCAGCGCCACGCTCCGGGACATCGCGTAGAAGAGGGCTTTCGGGCCGGCGTACATCAGCGGAGCGCGCCTCGCGGCGCCAGCAGGGAGAAGCGGGAGGGACGGGGATCGGGTTCGTTCAATGCGTCCGGTGCGACGGCGACCCGAGCAGGTGCTCGAGGCCGCGGCTGTAGTAGCGCAGCACGTTGCGGTCCCGGACGCGTATGCGTCCGCGCTCCACGACGATCACGCCACGGGACTCGAGTGGCTCGAGCGCGGCGTCCACCGCCTGCTGGCCGCTCGTGACGCCGAGGTTGGCGCCCTCGGCCCCCAGCGTGTCGATGATCGCGCCGGCGCTCTGCTCGAGCTCGCGCCGCGCGATCGACGGCCGCATCGCCGTGGCCACCACGGCCACGGGGAGCACCTTGTAGACGCGCCCGACGGCCCGCATCACCATGTGGCTCAGCTCCAGGACTGCCCGCCGGGAGTCTGCGTCGACCCCCTCGACGGGGATGGGCCTGGCGAAGGTGACGAAGGCCCGCGACCGGTACCCCACCGCGTACCGCACCATCTCGGCCAGCTCCCGGCTGAACGCGCGCTGCGACCGCTTCACGCGCTGGCGCGCCAGGACGTGGTCCTCGAGCACCAGGTCGTACGAGACGGCCGTCGGGATGATCACCATCCGCGGGTTGTGCGCCTGCAGCGCCGCGTGCATCAGACCGGTCTTGGGGCTCTTGAGCTCACCGCTGTAGCTGCGGCCTCCCTCAGGGTAGAAGAAGAAGTCGTGCTTGCGCAGCAGCTCGGCCACGTACGCCTTGAGCGTGATCAAGTACGCCGGATCCTTGGTGTTCCGTCGGATCGGGATCGCGCCCGTGACGTGCCGGTGCAGCAAGCCGAGCGGACCGCCGAACAGGTTGATGCCGGCGGCGATGATGGGCGGCCTGATTCCAGCGTCGTCGAGGACCAGGGGCTCGACGAGATAGTCGGTGTGGCTCCTGTGGTTCGACGCGTAGACGATGCGCCCTGAGCGCGCCGCAGCCTTCACGACCTCGACGTTCTCGCCAATGCGCTCTATCTTGCGAAGGATGGGATACAGCGGGTGCTTGAGCGCACGGTAGATTGAATACCGCTGGGTCGTGCGCAACTCCCCGAGGTAGGCCTCGATCCGCTGTCGCGCTTCCGCCCCGCTGACGCCTCGACTGCCATCGAGATAACGTGCCACTTCCTCGCGGGCGAGTACGGCCCTGGTGATCTCGTCGACCATCGCGAACCGACTATACCACCTGGGAATCGGGCGCCGGTGCCCCCTGTCAGCGGCCCGGTTCCCGCGCTTCCCAGTACAAGAGGATCAACGCGGCGATGGCGTTGATCGTCATCAGACGAGTCGACAGCAGATGCAGGGCATCGAAGCGGATCCGGCGCGGGTCGCCCACGGGCAGGCGCGACGGGAGCGTGCCGACCTCGGCCTGGATGGCGTCGACCTCCGTCAGCACCACGCGGCCGGAATACAAGGCCACGGCGAGCATCGCAGCCACGAGGCACGTCCGGACCGCAAACTGTACCGGCCGGGGCCCGAGCACCGCCATCACGATCAACGATACGAGCAGCAGCCCGCCGCAGGCATAGGCCACGTAGTGGAACCGGCCGAGGATGACGCCGAAGGCTTCGCCGGCCAGGGCGCGCCCGACCTCGGGTGCGCTGGCTGTCAGCGTCTGGAAGAGGGCTGGTGCGACGATGCCGCCCAGCAGCACCATGCCGCCCAGCCACACGACCAGCGCCAGGACGTAGACGTATCGCAGGGCGGCCATCACGGCCATTATAGTGAGCGCCCGCCGAGCGCGGGGCCGCGGCGTGCCGGTGCCAGCCCAACGGGCGCGGGCCGGCTCCCGCCGACGGATTGCGTCAGCTTCGAGGGAATTCGGGTGATTCGGTGAGTCTGCGAGCCTGCCACAAGTGCCGTTGCTCGTGCGCGATCGCCACGGCGAAGCCCGATCCCAGCGGCAGCTTGAGCCACGGCGTCAACGGAGAGTCGACCCGTGCCTTCGCGAGGTCGAGGCCGTCGGCCTGCCGCAGCCGATCGACGAACTGGACCTGATAGGCGCGGAAGGCCGCCATGATCTGGCCGCGCTCGCGATCGGCCGGCGGCCGAATTCCGCTCGGAGCCTTGACGCGGAAACGTGGGGGCGGTGACACGATCGAGACGAGGAACCGTCCGAGCCAGTTGTACCGGAAGGGGCCCGTTCCGTACTGCCCGGCCTTGATGGCCGACGCGATGCCCTCGTCCAGCGACGGGAGATACGTGCGCGCGGCCAGGTTCAGATGTTCGACGCACTGCGCGCACGACCACCCGCCGGAAGGGGGCCGCCAGAAGAACTGCGCGTCCGACAAGGGAGAGAGGAGCGCATCGGCGTCGGCGGCCAGTTGCTCGAATTGCGCGCGGAAGGCGTCGAGCTCTGGCGCGAGCGAGGGATAGCCGCCCGGCATGTGCGCCGATTGTACCAGCGCCACGCCACCTTGCACGACTGCTCGGCGCGGCGGCCACAGGCCTAGGACGCCTGCGCCGCGGCCTGCGTCGCCTCGTCGGCGTCTTCCGGAAGCTCGATGCCGAAGCGCCGCCGCTTCAGGTAGAGGCCCTTGCGGGAGATCCCCAGCTTCGCCGCGGCTTCCTCGACACGCCCGTGACAAGCCTTCAGCGCGTGCTTCACCATCGTCTGCTCGACATGCTGCACGGCGGCGGGCATCGGCTGATCGAGGCGTACCACCATCTCCGTGGGCTCGAGTACACGCTCGGACGGTGGAAGGGTGCGCCGGGTGGACGCGATGTCGTGATGCAGGTGCTCGGGCATCAGGACCGCGCCGGGTTCGGCCAGCGCTGCCAGGCGCCTCATCTCGTTGGCGAGTTGTCGGATGTTGCCGGGCCAGCGGTAGAGGAGGAGGTACTCCATCGTCTCCTCGGCGAGGCGCAGGTCCCCCTTGCCGTACTCGCGCGCGTGCTTGTGGAGGTAGTGAGCCGCCAGCGTGGGAATCTCCACGCGCCGCTGTCGCAGCGGGGGCAGCGTGAACTGGACGATGTTGAGGCGGTACAGCAGGTCTTCCCTGAACCGCCCCTGCGACACGGCGGCCTCGAGGTTGGTGTTCGTGGCGGCGATCACTCGAACATTCGTCCGGACAGGGTGTGTCTCGCCCACCGGGTGCACTTCGCCGGACTCCAGGAACCGCAGCAGTTTCGGCTGGACGTCGAGGGCCATGTCGCCGATTTCGTCGAGAAAGAGGGTTCCCTGTGCCGCCGCCCGGATGACGCCGGGGAAATTCTCGACAGCTCCCGTGAACGCGCCGCGTCGATGCCCGAACAGTTGCGAGTCGAACATGTCCCTGGGCGTCGAGGCGCAGTTGAAGGGCAGGAACGTGGCCCTCGCGCGAGGCGAGTAGGCGTGAATCAGTTTGGCAAGAACCTCCTTGCCCGTGCCGGTTTCACCGTTGATGAGGACTGGGATGTCAGTGCCAGCGGCGCGTCTCGCAGCTTTGAGGATGTCCTGCATGTCCTCCGAGACGAAGAGCGCTCCGACCTCCTCAGATCGACTCCAGGGCCAGAGTGCGGCGCGTTGCTTCTCTTCTTGCCGATAGCGCCCAAGCTCAAGGGCAGCCCGGCCAATCTCCAAGGCGCTTGCGAGCTGGATGGCCTTAGCAGGATTCGCAGGCGTGTCACAAACGATGGCAAAGTGTCTGGCCCCGTCTGCCCCTAGCGGTAGGACATTCGGCGAATTGTGGGCTTGCGGCGCATCGGATTCGACTAGACGAACGTACGCTGCGAGTCCTAGTGCTCCTAGCGTTCCGAGGAGCCCCTCGGCAATCAGTCTTGGGCTGTGAGCGAGCTGAAGGACACTGGCCAGGGAATTCAGCCCGACCTCAAGGCCGACGGAATCGTACCTTTGGCTTCCACCTTCAATGTTCAGGGGAAGTGTGGCATCAGACTCCTTCAAGGCGCACTGATTGTGCTGCTCTCCCCAGATCGCATGGGCACGCTTCAGCAGCAAATCGGCGGAACCGGCACTGCCCGAGCGCGTCAACGCGATCCCTCCAGCGCGATAGAGTGTCGCGAGCTGATCAGGCGAGGTCGCGACGGGAAACGTGGCGAAGAGTAGTTGGGCAGCCTCTCTGAGTTCTCCCGCCTGCGCCAATGCCTCTGCGAGGAGGCAGGAAAGCGAGCTCCCTAGCCTCGAATCCCCAAGGGCATTCGCCTGCTCAAGGTGATTCCTCGCCGCGTCGACAGCGAGGTTCCACTGCTTCCTTCTGAGAGCAAGCTTGATGCGGACTATCGGGCTCCAGCGGCCGGCGAAGGCTGCTGCCGACGCAGGGTGTTCCGCTGAGAGAGCCGTGAACTGGGCCAGAACTTCGTCGCAAAGATCCAGGCGGCCGGTGGCCAAGTGAACCCTGGCAAGACCGTCCAATGCACTTATGACGACTGGTGGCCATGGGTGTCGCGTGAGCGGATCCAGCAATCTTGCCGCGAGTTCGAAACGCCCCATCATCAGCAGAGCGTGTGCTTCATTGCAGTCGATAACAGGGCGCTGAAGCACTCCCACGGTCCCAATCAGATCTCGTGCCTCCCGGATCTTCGTGAGTGCCTCTGGGAACTTCGCTTCGTGATAGTCGAGGAAGAACTCGCTGATGAGTTCAAGCTGCAGGAGGTACGCGTTGGGGTGTTCGTGAAGGAGGGTCTTGGCCAGGCGGAGGTGTCGGCGCGCCTCTCCCAATCGGCCGGCCGAAGCCTCAGTCAGGGCAATGACATCATGCATGTAGGCGGATGTCTGGGCATCGCCTACCCTTGCGACCGAGGCCCGAACATCGATTAGTACTGCGGCCAGCGAGTCCGTCGCCTGCGTTTCCGCCAGTGTGCGGAACAGGTGCAGGTGTGCCCAAGCCGCCTGTTCCTCATCTCGTGCCTCTCGGGCCAGCTTTAGTGAGGAGCGAAAGCGCCCTTCCGCTGCTTGTTGTTCACCTGCATGTCGCTCCGTGAGTCCAAGGAGCATCTCGCACTTTGCTCGAACTTCGAGCGGCGTGGACCTTTGGTTGTCCGTCGTTGCGATGGACTTCGCGGATTCTGAGTCTCCTGTGTGGAGGAGTACCTGGGCCGCAACGAGTCGCGCTTCCGGATCGAGCCGATCCAGGTGCTTTAGGGTAGGGATGAGAATCCGTCTAGCGTCTACGAATAGGCCGCCACGAACCAGCGGCCGAACGGTGTCCAGGACGGAGCCCATGATTGCTCCCTGGGAGTCGGCTAGTGCGAGCTATATCGCCGACTTGCAAATGATTCATCTGAAGAGCCCAACGCCAACCCAGCAGCATCCGCGAAGGCCGAAGCAATTCTTTCCATCGCGTAACGATGGTCGTCAGTAAACGGCTCTTGTTGCGACGAGTACGCGGTCCACGCTCCGATCAGCTTGCCATTCCGTTTCAAAGGCACTGCTATGGCTGAGCGCATGGGAGGCTCGAATCGTTCGGCAAGGGCGCAGAGGTCGAGGGCGGCTGGAGAATTGGCGATGATCGTTTCGTTTGCGACGGCCCAGCCCGTCACTCGTTCACCGTTCTTCATGGAGAGCCCAACGATCAATTGGTCCTCGTCGCCTTTTGACAGGACGCACGTGAGGGTATCTGAATCGCCGGAATATCGGAAGAGTGCACATGTGGTTGCGGGTGTCAGGATCCCTATGTACTGGGTGGCAACTTCAACAGCCTCGGCCAATGATTGCGTATGCTTGAGCGCCCGCTCTGACTCCCCGAGCACAGAGTCTTGAGCGGCATTCGCCCGGATATCGTTGAAGGGCCCCGAATCCGTGCTTGGCTGATGAAAGCCTGGTACCAGCGTTCGAGCTTGCTGACCCGCCAAGACGGCGGCTGGTGCAATCTGTTCGTAGACCTGGATGAAGGTCTCCACAACAAGCGGATCGTACATGACTCCACTGCGCTGCCGAAGGATGGCAAAGGCATCCGCGGTGGACAGACTCGGCCGATACGGTCGGTCTGACGTCAGCGCATCAAAGCAGTCGACGACAGACAGAATCCTCGCGCCCAGCGGAATGTCATTCCCGGCGAGCTTAGACGGGTAGCCCGTGCCGTTCCAGTTCTCGTGGTGATGGCGCACGATTGGAACCACGGGGTAAGGAAATCGAATCGATGAAAGAAGGTCTGCGCCAATCTCCGCGTGCCGCTTCATCTTCTCGAACTCGGCGGCAGTGAGCTTACCGGGTTTATTGAGGATGTGCTCGGGGATCGCCAGTTTTCCCATGTCGTGAAGTAGCGCAGCCGCCTCGATGGCCTTAAGTTGCTCGCCCTCCGCTATGCCGAGCCTCTTGGCGAGCTGAACTGCGTACGTCTGGACTCGACGGATGTGCCCATGGGTTATCTGGTCCTTGGCGTCGACTGCCATCGCCAACGTTTCTATCGTGGAGAGGTACAGCTCATTCACATGGGCGACGTGTCGGTTCGCGTCCTCCACACGGCCCAAAGAAGTCCTGAATGTCAGGTAGGACACGAGAAGGAGGGGCAAGATGATGCTAAGTGCCGTGAGATCCAGCTTGTCGGTGTAGGCGACGATAAACATCGCGATTGAACTGCCAACGAAGTAGGTAATGCTGACACCGGGGAAATTGGCCCGCCAGATCTTGAACGGTGACTCGTTACGGTCGAAGGCGAGGGCTAGAGCGACGAGGCCTGTGTTGACCAGGAAGTACAGGAGGGCGAATGCGAAGACCGGGATGAGCAGAAGGCCGATTTGCTCACGGTCGATCTGGCCAGGTTGGGCGCCCGACAGCAGAAAGAAGCACTCGCTGGCGACTCTCATCGCTATTGCGGGTGCGGTTATGTTGAACAGCAGCTTGGCCGGAGTGCTGCGCACGCTCTTCATCCAGAAGGAGATGACGAGCGCGTCGAGCACTACTGTGACGGTGCCCGCTGACGGCCCGAATAGGAGGGCCGAGGCAAAGACGAAGGCTTCGGATACTGACAGCTTGGCCGGAAGCGAAGGTAGCTTGACTGTGAATGAGCCAGTCAAGAGGGTCAGAACTGCCAACACCAACCACTCTATCGCCGGCGGGTTCGAGTACAGGCGCCAGAGCGATTGGGCGACGACGGCCAAACCGGTTCCGACTACCAGTCCGACATATAGGGAGCGACGGCGGTGCTCAGTTGGGCGCAAGACTTGAGCCTTCTAGGCACCTGCCTTATCGGCATCAAAGGTGTGAATGATTAGACTGTGCGTCCCCCTTCTTCCGTAGTGCGCAGACCCCCTACTTCCGGTTAGTCACCCCAGACGACGGTGTCACCCCAGACGAC
>CAWULT010000018.1:0-53252 GCA_963923455.1 uncultured bacterium | reverse complement strand
CTGGTTTCCGCATGGGCTTGGCTCAACAGGCGGACCGTTCTACGAGCTATTTATGCGGCGAAATGGCGATTCAGGCGGGCAGGTGAAAATATTTCTCTATTGCTTATTACACAACGAGTTACGGGGCATGTAGATCGCGAGAGATGGGGTGGATCGTTTCCCTCCGACTGGGGACCGACACGCCATACACCACGCAACCTTGTGGCTCTAGATCGCGGTACTGAGGACTGCCGGGTCACGTGCCGTCTTTCAGAGTTCTCGTTGCTGACTGGCTAATCGACGACCTAGTTCCTGTGGCACGGTCTCGACGGTGGGCCGCATCCACGGACGTCTGTGGGATCTCTGCTGGCTGGCGATGGCACCGCCGAGAGGTCCTTCAGTGTGGGCCCTGACGCACACCGCCAGACGTTCGATACACGCGTCTGGTACCGAATACCCCGCCGTTGTGACAGTCAGGTCTCTCGTTCGATCGACTCCCACCCGCCACCTGCGCTCGCTCAGAAAGCCGTCACCCTCTGCATCACAAGGGGGTTAAGATGGTGCCCCAGATGACACGCCTTCCTCCAGACGTTCTTGAGTTCTTCAAGATGCACGGTGCGCGCGGTGGCCGCATTGGTGGCCGTCGGTCACTGGTCACGATGACTGCCGATGAGCGACGGGCCCGTGCGCTCAAGGCGAGCAAGGCCGCCGTCGTGGCGCGCAAGAAGGCCGCGACGAAGACCAAGTAGGCGGACCGAGACGACCCATGCCGAACCCGTTCTTCGACCAACCAATTCTCAATTCTCCGTACGAATATCCACGGAGACACTGGGAACTCGACGCGGAAGGCCAGCCGACACAGAAGCAGATCGACCGTCGGCGTCGCGCGGAGTTCCTGACCCCGATCCCAAAACCGAAGAAGCGCCGTGCCACTGGGGCTCAGCAGGACATCGTCTTCGATGAGGGTCTTGGGCTGTCCACGGCTACGCAGCAGTACGACCCGACCTCCATCATCAACGAGCTACGCCAGTACGTCGACCAATGGCGCGACCTGCCAAAGAATCAGTGGCAGGTGACGCCCGAGACGGCGCGGCTGCTGGAACACTGGCGGCATTTCGCATTCAACGATGTGCGCCCATTCTTCTGCCAAGTCGAAGCGGTCGAGACCGCCATCTGGCTGACCGAAGTGGCACCGCAGTCAAAAGCGGGCAAGCGCATCCTCGAACATCTCGACAATGCCAACCGAGACGCGAATCCCGACCTGATGCGTCTCGCGTTGAAGCTGGCGACTGGCGCCGGCAAGACCACGGTGATGGCCATGCTCATCGCATGGCAGACGATTAATGCGGTGCGTCGTCCCGGCAGCAAGTCCTTCAGCCGAGGGTTTCTCGTGGTCACGCCGGGCCTGACCATCAAAGATCGCCTGCGCGTCCTGCAACCGAACGGACTAGACAGCTACTACGTCAGCCGTGAGCTGGTGCCAGACGACATGCGGGACGATATCAACCACGCGAAGATCGTCATCACCAACTACCACGCCTTCAAGTTGCGCGAGCGGATGGAGCTCTCTGCCGGGGGACGGGCCTTCCTCACCGGGCGCACGGGGGATGCACTCCATACGACCGAAACCGAAGGACAGATGATTCAGCGCGTCATGCCAGACCTGATGGGCATGAAGAACATCTTTGTCCTCAACGACGAAGCCCACCATTGCTATCGAGAGAAGCCGCCTGAGCCCGACGATGAGGCGTTGAAGGGCGATGAGCGAAAGGATGCCGAGAAGAACACCGAAGCCGCCCGACTCTGGATTTCTGGCCTCGAAGCCGTAAATCGCAAGCTCGGTGTCTCGCGTGTCATGGACTTGTCGGCCACGCCATTCTTTCTCAGTGGCTCCGGCTACGCTGAAGGCACCCTGTTCCCGTGGACCATGAGCGACTTTTCTCTCATGGACGCCATCGAGTGCGGCATCGTGAAGCTACCCCGCGTGCCCGTTGCAGAGAACATCGCCGGCGACGAAATGCCGGTGTACCGCAATCTGTGGGAGAACATCCGGAAGGACATGCCCAAGAAGGGCCGTGGCGCGGGCGCAGAACTCGATCCCCTGAAGCTGCCGACTCGACTGCAAACCGCCCTCGAAGCCCTCTACGGCCACTACGAGAAGACCTTCGCCTTGTGGCAGGAGAAGGGTATTCGTGTGCCGCCGTGCTTCATCATCGTGTGCCAGAACACTGCCATCTCGAAGCTGGTCTACGACTTTGTGTCCGGCTTCCAGCGCAAGAACGAGGACGGCACGACCACGTTGACCAATGGTCGCCTCGCACTGTTTCGCAATTTCGACGACACCACGGGAAACCCATTCCCGCGCCCCAACACGATCCTGATCGATAGCGAACAGCTCGAAGCGGGTGATGCCCTCGACGACAACTTCCGGGGCATGGCGGCGGACGAGATTGACCGCTTTCGCCGCGACATTATCGAGCGAAGCGGGGACGCCCGGGCAGGCGACAAGATCACCGATCAAGAGCTGCTCCGCGAGGTCATGAACACCGTCGGGAAGCACGGTCAGCTCGGTGGGTCGATTCGCTGCGTCGTGTCCGTGTCCATGCTGACCGAAGGGTGGGATGCGAATACGGTCACGCATGTCCTCGGCATCCGCGCCTTCGGCACGCAGCTGCTCTGCGAACAGGTGATTGGACGGGCGCTCCGCCGCCAGTCCTACGACCTGAATGAGGACGGGCGATTCAATGTCGAGTACGCCGACGTCTTTGGCATTCCCTTCAACTTCACAGCCAAGCCGGTCGTGGCCCCGCCGCAGCCACCGCGCGAGACGGTGCAGGTCAAGGCCGTTCGCCCGGAGCGCGACTCGCTGGAGATCCATTTCCCGCGCGTAGAAGGCTACCGTGTCGAACTGCCCGAGGAACGACTCACCGCGCACTTCAACGCTGATTCGATTCTTGAATTGAGCCCGGACATCGTCGGACCGTCCATCACCAGAAACTCCGGCATCATTGGCGAGGGGGTGGACCTGACCCTCCAGCATCTGGGTGACGTGCGTCCATCCACACTACTGTTCCACGTCACCAAGCGTCTGCTGTACACAAAGTGGCGCGATCCCGGTGAAGAGCCCAAGCTCCATCTCTTTGGCCAACTCAAAGGCATCACCAAGCAGTGGCTCGATACGTGTCTTGAATGCAAGGGTGGCACGTATCCTGCGCAGTTGATGTATCAGGCACTGGCGGACATGGCCTGCGAGAAGATCACCGCCGGTATCACCCGCGCGTTGGAGGGGACACGCCCGATCAAGGCGTTGTTGGACCCGTACAATCCGGTCGGCTCAACGATCCACGTGCGCTTCAATACGTCTCGCGCTGACCGGTGGGATACCTGCGGTCCGCCGCCGAAGAATCACGTCAACTGGGTCGTGCTCGACAGTGACTGGGAAGCCGAGTTCTGTCGTGTGGCCGAATCGCATCCGAAAGTGGTCGCCTACACCAAGAACCACAACCTTGGTTTTGAGGTGCCGTACCGGTACGGATCGGAGTCCCGAAAGTATCTGCCGGACTTCATCGTGCTCGTGGAAGACGGCCACGGCCCCGATGACTTGCTGCATCTCGTCGTCGAGATTAAGGGCTACCGGCGCGAGGACGCGAAGGAGAAGAAGTCCACGATGGAGACGTACTGGGTGCCCGGCGTCAACAATCTCCGGCAGTACGGCCGCTGGGCCTTCGCAGAGTTCACTGACATGTACCAGATCGAAACGGACTTCGCTGCCAAGGTCGAGAGCACCTTCGAGCGCATGATTGCCACCGCCACCGCGGCTCCTGCACTCCCGGTTCAATAGTCATGGCTAAGAAACCCAAGGCGTCAAAGTCCGTCGAAACCTTCATCCACGACGAGGCCAAACGGAGGAACATCCCCACGGCCGAGCACCAGTCCGTGGTGGACAAGGGGCAGGACGTCCCACGCACGGTGAAGTATCCGCGCAACACCGACCTCGATCCCCAGCTCGTCTGGCGCGGTAAGGATGAGCAGGACTGGAGCGACCTCGTCGTCCACGCGCCGACGCTCTACATACAGGAGAAGGTCCACCCAAAGGCGCTGATCGACGATCTTCTGAAGCAGACGAAAGATGCCGACTCACAGGCGTCCGGCTTCCAAACCGATCTCTTTGCGGACTTTAACGGTATCCCGACGGGCGCGGACAAGACCGAGTTCTATCAGCACGACCAGAACTGGTCGAACCGCATGATCCTCGGCGACTCCCTTCAGGTCATGGCCAGCTTGGCCGAACGCGAGGGCTTGCGCGGGAAGGTGCAGTGCATCTACCTCGATCCGCCCTACGGGATCAAATTCAACAGCAACTTCCAGTGGTCCACGACGAGCCGCGACGTGAAGGACGGGAACGCCGCCCACATTACCCGTGAGCCGGAACAGGTCAAAGCGTTCCGCGACACGTGGCGCGACGGCATCCACAGCTACCTGACGTACCTGAGGGATCGCCTCACCGTCGCCCGCGACTTACTCAGCGATTCCGGTTCCATCTTCGTTCAGATCGGCGACGAGAACGTTCACCTCGTTCGGGCCGCAATGGATGAAGTGTTCGGGGATGGCAATTTTGCGGGCCAGATCGCATTTAGGAAGACAGGGGCATTCGAGAGCGCGCTGCTCGGGCAAACCACGGATTACCTCCTTTGGTTCGGAAAACATAAGGGCTCGATGAAATATCGCCAACCCTTGAAGCCAAAGACTTTCGATGAAGGGTCCGGCCAGTATTACAAATGGGTAGAAACGCCCGACGGAACGCAGCGCTCACTAACGAAGGCAGAAAGAGACGAACTCTCGTTGCTTCCAGCAGGGTCGAAACTCTTTCTAATGTCTCCGCTTTCTTCAGCGGGGCCGTCCGGCAATCCGTTTGATTTCACTTTTGAAGGCACGACGTACACATGTGATTCTGGGTCGCATTGGAAAACGACGGCGAAGGGCTTGGCCAATCTGCGTTTCTCAGGTCGGTTGAACGCAGCCGGAAAACGCATCTACTACGTTCGCTATCTGGACGATTTTGCGGTGAGTCCGTTCGATAACGTTTGGGCTGACACGGTGGCTGGAGGATATTCGGGCTCCAGCATTTATGTGGTCCAGACAAGCGCCAAAGTCATTCAACGCTGCCTCTTGATGGCCACCGATCCCGGCGACCTCGTACTCGACCCGACTTGCGGGTCCGGCACAACGGCGTATGTCGCCGAGCAATGGGGTCGTCGCTGGATCACGATTGACACCTCGCGCGTCGCCCTCGCGCTGGCCCGCGCCCGCATCATGGGCGCACGGTACCCGTTTTACTTGCTGGCCGATTCCCGCGACGGCCAGCTCAAGGAAGCCGAAGTCACGCGCGCCGCACCGAGTTCGCAGCCGACGCATGGAAATATCCGCCACGGCTTCGTCTATGAACGTGTGCCACACATCACGCTCAAGTCCATCGCCAACAACGCAGAGGTCGATGTTATCTGGGACCAGTGGCAGGCGACGCTGGAGCCGTTGCGCGACAGGCTGAACGCCACGCTCAAGCAGAAGTGGCAGGAATGGGAGATTCCCCGAAATGCGGATGTCAAGTGGCCCGACGCGGCGAAGAAACTGCACGCCGACTGGTGGCAGGCCCGCATTGCCCGGCAGCAGGAGATCGACAAGTCCATCGCCGCCAAGGCGGAGTCCGAATACCTCTACGACAAGCCGTATCCCGACCCGAAGAAGGTCCGCGTGGCCGGTCCCTTCACCGTCGAAAGCCTCAGCCCTCACCGCGTGCTGGGTGTGGATGAGAACGACGAACTCATCGACACCGTGAGGGAAGACAGCCCCGAGTACGGAGCGAAACAGACCTTCCCTCAGATGATTCTGGAGAACCTGAAGGTCGCGGGCGTGCAGCAGGCACACAAACAGGACCGAATCACCTTCACTGCCCTCACTCCGTGGCCCGGTGAGATGGTCTGCGCCGAAGGCCGCTACATCGAGGGCGACACGGAGAAGCGTGCCGCCATCTTCATCGGACCAGAGTTTGGCACGGTCCAACGAACCGATCTTGTCGCTGCCGCACGCGAGGCAGGTGACGCAGGATTCGATGTGCTCATTGCCTGTGCGTTCAACTACGAGGCGCATGCCACAGAGTTCAGCAAGCTGGGACGCATTCCGGTACTCAAGGCCCGGATGAATGCCGACCTGCACATGGCGGAAGACCTGAAGAACACCGGCAAGGGCAACCTGTTCGTGATCTTCGGTGAGCCCGACATCAAGCTGCTGCCGGAGAAGGACGGTAAGCTGCGGGTGAAGGTCAACGGCGTAGATGTCTTCGATCCCAGCACGGGCGATATCCGCAGCGACGGCGCGGATGGGATCGCCTGCTGGTTCATCGACACCGACTACAACGAAGAGAGCTTCTTTGTCCGGCACGCCTACTTCCTCGGCGCGAACGACCCCTACAGCGCCTTGAAGACGACGCTGAAGGCGGAGATCAACGCAGAGGCATGGGCGACGCTCCATAGCGACACCTCTCGTCCGTTCGAAAAGCCGAAGGGTGGGCGAATCGCCGTGAAGGTGATCAACCATCTGGGCGACGAGGTGATGAAAGTGTTCAAGGTCTAGCCTCGTGGACTTCCGCATCGCCGACACATTCACGGGCAGCCTCGCACGACTGACCAGCGAGGAACAGAAGCTCGTCAAGACGACCGCGTTCGATCTGCAGCTCAATCCCGCGAATCCGGGGATGCAATTCCACCGGCTCGACAAGGCGAAGGACAAGAACTTCTGGTCCGTGCGCGTCAGTGGTGACCTCCGACTCATCGTCCACAAGAGCCTTGGTAGCTTGCTCCTGTGCTACGTGGATCATCACGACAAGGCATACGACTGGGCGGAACGGCGCAGGATGGAGGCCCATCCCAAGACAGGCGCTGCCCAGTTGGTCGAGATCCGGGAGACGGTGAAGGAGGTCTCGGTTCCGGTGTATGTCCCGACCGAGCTGGCTGTACCGTTGACACCTGTCGTCGAGCAACGTCCCTTGTTCTCAGAGGTGCCTGACGAGGAATTGCTTGGTTACGGTGTGCCTCGTGAATGGCTGTCCGACGTCAAGACGGCCACCGAAGTATCACTGCTGACCTTAGCGGACCATCTGCCTGCGGAGGCGGCTGAAGCGTTGCTCGAACTGGCGACCGGCGGCAAGCCTCGCGTGCTCCTGCCGGCAGTGGCGGCCGCAAGTCCGTTCGATCATCCCGACGCGCAGCGTCGGTTTCGCTTGATGACGAACGTCGAGGAGCTTGAACGGGCGCTGGAGTTCCCGTGGGACAAGTGGTCGATCTTTCTGCATCCCGAGCAACGGCAACTTGTAGAGAGGGACTACGCCGGCCCGGCCCGCGTGTCCGGCTCCGCCGGGACGGGGAAGACCATTGTGGCGCTGCACCGGGCCGTCTTTCTGGCCCGCAGCAATCCCAATACCCGAGTGTTGCTGACGACGTTCTCGGACACTTTGGCGAATGCTCTCCGCAACCAGCTTCGGCGGCTCATCAGTAACGAACCACGTTTAGGCGAGCGGCTAGAGGTGCATTCGGTCGATGCCATTGGAGAACGCCTCTACAAGGTCCACGTGGGACAGCCTCGTCTGGCCACGCGGGAAGTCGTGCAAGACCTGCTACGTAGTGCCGCTGACCACGTCGGTCACCACAAGTTCAGTTCGGCATTTCTGCTGACGGAATGGGAGCAGGTGGTGGACGCGTGGCAGTTGGAGACGTGGGAGACGTATCGAGACGTCGTGCGGCTCGGTCGAAAGACACGGCTGCCTGAAGCGCAACGCGCCATCCTGTGGTCGATCTTCGAGGAGGTGCGCGCTGGCCTCCTCTCGCGCCAGCTTGTCACCCGTGCGGGCATGTTCACGAAGTTGGCTGGAGTGTTGAGCGAAGACCGACATGCGCCATTTGATTTCGCGGTCGTGGACGAAGCGCAGGATCTCGGCGTGGCGCATCTGCGGTTCCTCGCCAGTCTTGGCCGGGGGCGTCAGGACGCCTTGTTTTTCACAGGCGACCTCGGGCAGCGCATCTTCCAGCAGCCGTTCTCGTGGCTGGCGTTGGGCGTCGATATTCGGGGCCGGTCGAAGACCCTACGGGTGAATTACCGAACGTCCCATCAGATTCGACTACAAGCCGACCGATTGCTCGGCGCGGACGTTTCCGATGCTGATGGCAATACAGAGGGACGTCGCCACACCGTGTCGGTATTCAATGGCCCAGCCCCGGAGATCCTCGTGCTAGACAGCAAGGCGGACGAAGTGGCGCGCGTCAGCGAGTGGATATCCGCTCGGGCGAAGGAAGGTGTCGCGCCTCACGAGTTCGGCATCTTCGTCCGGTCCGGCGCTGAACTTGATCGTGCGCGGATGGCGGTGCAGCAATCCGGCATCCCCGCGAAGGTGCTGGACGAGAATCTCGACACGACGAGTGGATTTGCCTGCGTCAGCACGATGCACTTAGCCAAGGGACTGGAATTTCGCGCGGTTGTCGTGATGGCGTGCGATGACGAGGTCCTTCCTGCTCAGCAGCGCATCGAGGCCGTGTCCGACGAGGCCGATCTTGAGGATGTTTACAACACTGAGCGCCATCTGCTCTACGTGGCCTGCACGCGAGCGCGAGATCAGCTGTTCGTGACGGGTGTGGCCCCGGCGTCAGAGTTTCTGGACGACTTGCGGACGTAGCGTGTCCCTGAGCGTCGCCCTCGGTCATCTTCGGATCTGCGGCCGCAGTCGAAATCTCCGTCTCGCGTGCTGACGCCTCTGCGGCGGTCGGGGAATATACAAGTCGTCTATGGGTGGCTGGCCGCCGCACGCCGCCGATGCCGGGTGAGCTTGCAGGCGTCTGAACACAGCTGACGATTCTTCGAAAACGCCCCGGGGCCAATCTCCATCCAACGCCCGCACTCCACGCAGGGCCGTAGTTCGCCATCGCGCCGGACAAGATCGCCGCACGCGATCCACAGCGCCTGCGCCAATGTCGAGGCCTTTGGGCGCCAGCCGTCACCGTACTGAGGACTGCCGGGTCACGTGCCGTCTTTCAGAGCGTGGTTGTCCTGGCGGCTTAAGGTTTCTGCTGTTTCTATCTCTTCGCCATGCGGGTTACAACTCCGAAACGGCCGGAGCCACGTCAGCCTTTTCTTCTCCGCTTACGACGTTGTACCGGACTTGGCGAGTCACACCCGGAAGAGCTTGAACCGTCGACGCCAGAACCATCCACTTCATTGCAGGCTTCGCTGAGATCGTTCCATCGCTGGCCACCTGATAGCCGGGCTTTCTGAGTGGCTCAAGCTGGTACATCAGCCCGTGCGGCGTGTACCTGAAGTCAAGGACCGTTACCTCCGAAGGCGCGTCTCCACTCAGGTACAACGCCGGTTGCTGGCGACCGATCACGCGGATCCAGTCGCCTTCCGTCGCCGCCGGTTCTACACCCGGCAGGGCGGTCTGCACTGGTTCGAGTGCCACCACAAGGCTCAAGAGGGTGCGCAGGTCGGCCTCGACGTTCGGTGCGTTCTGGCCCTCCTTAAGGGCCGAGATAATCACATCCTTGAACTCACGGCCAAGTCGCTCAGTCAGTCGTAGACTTCCGTTGTTCGAATCAAAGATCACCGCACCTTTGACTGGCTCTGGTGAGTGAGGGCCCTCGTTCGCATGGAACAAGGCCACGCCCAGATCCCGCTCATGGATGCCGCAGCCATACGCGAACGCCTGCATCAACCGCGTGGTGAGAGCCTCAGGCCGTTCGAGCCGTTCTGGAAACGCCCAGCACACGCCAGTGGTCTTGAAGGGACGGGAGAGCGGCTTTTGGCTGTACGGAGAGCCGGGCCCGTACTCGTGAGGGGGCATCTTCTTCTGACCGCGCCGCTCGGAGAAGCCCTTGATGCGTTCGTTTACCTGAAGCTCCACCTCCGCTACGAAGCCATCGCTGGACCGCCAAGCCTTCAGGATGCCGTTCTTGAAGTCCGGAAATGCCATTACTTCTAAGAGCGGTTTCGTTGTAAGGTGCTTGGAATTAGATGCCTTGATCTGCCGGCGACGGTAGTCGAGTGACTGCACCCGGAAGGGACGCGCCATGTAGTAGTACACGGCACCGGGGTACGCTTCGCGCAGAGCCTGCCCGTAGGAAAGGGAGCCCAGCTTCATCTCAAACGGGCCGAGCACCTCGAAATTCAGTTCGGCAGCCGATCGAACTGGGAACTCGAAGTGTGGGTTGCCCTGCGCTCGCTGTTTAAGCCCGTACAGGTCCGGCGGGACGGCCTCCTTGGGGTCTAATTCGTTATCCACGAAACGAGCGAAGGTGCTTGGCAGCCCGCTGAATTCCTGTCCGGTTGTTGTTTTGAGGCCACGGGCCTGGCACTCAAAGGCAGCGCAGATCGCATTCGAATACTGAATGTAACGGTTGTCCAAGTACAACCAGCTCGGCTCAGACGGCCGAGACAAGTAGGCGTGAAGTGGCGCCATCTTCTCCTGGTCGTCGATCAGGATGCAGATAGCTTCTTTGCGGCGGCCCGCTCTGCCGATTCGCTGGCGGAATGACTTCATCGTTGGCGGAGTATTGAGAAGGACCACGATGTCTAGGTCTCCGATGTCGAGACCCAGCTCCATTGCGCTCGTAGACACGACTCCGGCGAGAGAGCCTCTGAACAGCGCCTGTTGAATGGCGTCCCGGTCGTCGTTCTCGTAGCCCGCCCTATAAGGCAGTACGTGCTCGAGACGCGGCCAGTTCGGGTAGTCGTCATCTGGCATGTTGTTGTCGTCAGAATCCTCGGCCGGCTGGCCTTCCTTCTGCCTCAAGATCGCGCCAACCATCCGCTCAACGGCTTTTCTGGAATCGCCGAACGCAAGAAAGCGTGCTTTTCCATAACGTGCTAGTTCAGCAAGCAACTGAACGGTCTTGTCGAATCCACCTTTTCCCGAAGCGGGAGAAAGCAAGATCGACTTTTCGGCGACCGCACTGCCGTCATCTTCGGCATCCAGCACATGCATCGTCCGTCCGGTCAGTTGTTCCATGAAACTCGCGGGTGAGCCAATCGTGGCGGTGCTGCACACCAATCGGAAGGCTCCGGATGCGAGGGCAAGCCTTCTCAGGAAGTACGCCATGTTGGTGCCGAACGCACCGTCGTAGACGTGCGCCTCATCGAGGATGAGCAATTTGAGGTTAGCCAGGAACGACCGGACCTCAGGAGTCGATAGATGGCTCATCAGCCATGCGTGCCCGACGTCTGGCGTCATCGCAATCACACGCTTATCGGAGAGGAGCGCCGGGCGAGCCTTAGGCGTGACGCTGCCATCGATGAAACCTGCTTGCTCACCAAATGGTCGGAGGAAAGCCTGCCATTTATCTAACTGATCCTGAATGAGAGCCTTGGCCGGATATAGTGCCAGGATGCGGGCCGACCGGTCTCGCAGCAGAAGGTCTACTGACGCGGACATGAACACCAGACTTTTTCCGGAGGCCGTTGGCGTCGCAAGGCATACGTCTTCGCCCGCCGCCACCACAGCAATCGCCCTAGCCTGATGCGAGTACAAGCCCGCTGGATAGAGAAGTGAGAGCTCCGATCGAAGCTGCGGCGCCAGCTGTTCCGGCACGTCAGCGTAGGCCGCCTGCTTCGACGGCAAAGTGACGGCCTCAAGGGGCGGCAAGCCGACTCGATGCAGAATATGAAGAATGTCAGGAAGACACGCTGCGGGCATGGTTGTCCCTCACGAAAGCCGCCGGATGGTTATCACTTCGTTGCCGCGATGTTCGATCACCTTCACGGCAATGCGTACGTGTTTCTCTTTCTCGAACGGAATGGAGGCCGTTCCGTTCAAGGCCTCGAACAGATCCGCATTCGCCTGGCTGCCGAGTGCCTTGGCGATTCTTATACCAAGCGTTGCGGTCCGAGCACGGCTGCTGGCGATAGCCGCGTCGGAGGTGACCGCGCTCTGGTCGCGGAGCGCGACCAAGGTCGATAGCGCAACCGAGAGGTTCAGCACGCAGATCACAACGAGGATGAAGGTGAGCACGAAACCCTCCCAGGCACGGTATCGGCGGTCCCTTGCGCAGGCCTGATATGGTGTTCCTAAATATCTCGATCATCAGATATGTCTTGGTGCCTGGATCTAGTCAAAAATCCATGAACCACCAGTACCTCTGACGTGGCTGGCGAGATGATTGCCATTGCGTGATCGGACTCAACGCTAGACTTTACACGCTCGTCGGCAGGGCCCGTGTCTTCACCTCGCGACGCACAGTATCCACCGACTCGAGCTCTTCTGGCACGCTGGTGTGGTCGCCAGCAAGTTCGGCCGTGTCACGAGCGCCCGGCAGGAGCCGCGCATTGAATGATCCGACCGCTTGGTTGTAGGCCTTCGTCGCGTCATCCAGCCCGGCACCGACCTTCCCAAGGTGCTCAGCGAACACGCCGATCCGGTGAAGCATATCCTTGGCGCTCTCACCGATCCGACGGGCATTTTCGTTCAGCGTTGCCTGCTGCCACTGCAGCGCGCAGGTGCGCAGCAATGCAAGCAGAGTGGATGCGGTACAGATAACCACACGCGCATCCAAAGCCATCCGATGAATATCTCCATCTTCTTCAAGCGCGGCGATCAACCCACTCTCAAACGGCATGAAGAGCACTGTGATTTCGACGCCCTCCCCCAGCGCCTTGGCGTACTCGCGTGAGCTAAGTCCACGTACATGCCCCCGGAGTGCTTGTGCATGCTCGGCTCGTTTTTGGGCCCGCTCTGCGTCCGACAATGCGTGGTCGAGCGAGTCGAAGTACGCATTCATCGGCACCTTAGAGTCGATTGGCACAAACCTTCCCCCGGGTAGCCGTACCGTCATGTCGGGGCGCACCAATGCACCATCGTCACCCGCGATGCTTGCCTGCTCAGCGAAGTCCACGTTCTTGACCAAGCCGGCCATCTCGGCGATGTTACGGAGTGATACCTCGCCCCACCGGCCCCGCTGTCGGTTATCCCGCAACGCGATCGACAGCGACTGCGCCGCCCACGAGGCTTTCTGCTGGAGCTCCGAAATCTGCTTTAGCTGCTCGCCAAGCGTCTTTGCGTCCCCTTCGCGCTTCTCGCCGAGCTCCTTCACCAACTGTTCATTCTTAACAAGTTGCTCCCGGATGGGTGCGAGCGTCGCATCGATAGACCGCTGACGTGCCTCGAGATCCTGCTGCGATAGGGTGTACTGGCCTTGGAACTGCTCGCGCGCCTGCTGGATTAGAGATTCCGCAGTCTGTCGGAGCACGTCGGCACCGGTTGCCTTGAATGTATCAGTCAGGGCCGTCTTCGATTGCTCGATGACGGTCCTCAGTTCGACGATTGACTTCTCACGCTCGGCGATCCGCTCCTGAACGCCTCGTAGCTCCTGCTGGGTTGTCGAACGCAGCGTCGACTCTCGCTCTGCGCGCTGGCGCTCCTTTTCGACCTGCATGCGCATGTCGCTCAGTTGCTCCCGGACAGACACAAGCGTAGCCTTAGCGCTGGCTGCTTCTTGCTGCGCGGACGCCAACTCTGTCTGTCTCTCGTCAGTCTCAGTAATCACCTGGCTGGCGCTGCGAGCTGAACGCATGAAGTAGACGGTAGCCACTGCGGCTCCGAATAGACAGCCGATCAGGGTTCCTACTAATAATGGAAGTCTATCCATAGCGCGTACATCCTAATTAGAGTGGCAATTCTTGCGCGTGACATTCACCTAAGACCGTCCTACTGGCGCGTTACAGATTCCTTCAGGATGTCATTCACTGACTCCCCGGACTCGGCCCATACCCCGATTCTTTAGCGCTGACGCCCCGCTCGTTCAGTAGCGGATCTGTTTTAGAATCGGGCGGTTCCTTTCGCCGTCTTCGTCCGTGCCGTCAATTGCTGCGCGTGAGCGACGGGCGTCAACCGGCACCATTCTCCAGTGAGGCTTGGTCCGAAGACACCCGGCAGGTCAGAACCACTTCTACGGCTTATGGTCAAATCTATGCTTGGGCGTGGCGTTGTCAATCTTCATAGTACCAACCGCTATCGATCGACCTGCCGAGACGACGGCGATACAGCGATAACTCTTCTTCTCTGAATCTCGCTTCTTCTGCCGTGTCTGGATTCTCCTCGCTTGCTAAGTCGCGGAGGAGACTAGGCTCTTGCTCACCATCGGCGATGGCCAGACCTGCTGCCTCTGTTTGAGCATGCCCGTCGGTGGGACCTTCTGGGCGGCGTTCGACCTCGACGGCCTCATGCAGACCATCAGATTGGATGTTGGTATAGACTTCGGGCTCTTGTGCGGGTGTGTCGACAGTCCCATTGTTGCTCGATGTGGTGACTTCAAGGGCCACGGCCATGTCGCTCTTGCTCACCAGAGACTGTGCGTGCCTCAAGAGCTGCAACAAGACCTGTGTCTGATAAGTGATTTCAACTAGGCGACGGTCGATGGCATCGAGTCGGCTATTAGTCGCTGAGTGATGTGCGTCATTCCACGTTCTTGTCGCTTCAACAAAGGCATTCAGTACGAGTCGCAAGTCGTCCCCAGAGTGGCGAACAAACAGTGTCTCGGCTTGTAACAGTAGATTCTGATGAGCGGCCACCAGTTCACCGGCTGCGGCGGTGAGAGTATGAAGTGCGGCGTGCGTCTCCGTGTCACGCCCATTCGCAACACCACCGATGTGTCCTGATGCAGGCCCTGACTTCTGGCTAATCACTGGCGCACTGGGACGAGACTCTGCGGTTCGAGTAGGGCTACTAGCAACGGCCTCATCGGAGGTGACCGCGCTCCTGTGGCGGAGCGCGACCAAGGTCAATAGCGCAACCGAGAGGTTCAGCACGCAAGTCACAGCGAGGATGAAAGTGAGCACGAAACCCTCCCAGGATGGCAAATAGAAATCTGGCTAGTCGCCGGGTTGGTGCACGCGTAGCAGTGATCCATTGCGAAGGCCTGGTATGTTGTTAGTGCTTTGGAACAACACGGCTACAGCGATATCGTTAGCCCTAACCTTCTGTATGGCTCTGGTAGCTACACCACTGGCACGTACTGCTTGATGGCGGCGCACTCGGTGCCTCCAGCACGCCAAGGACCTCATCAAGGAATTCAAGAAACCTGGTGTCATCGCGGTGCACAGGATGCCAGGTGACATGACCAGCAAACCCAACTCGTCCCGTTTTCCCTTGCGCGAATGTGTCTGGCTTGAACGCCAGAATGCCTAAATGCCGAACGGGAGCCAACTCCAAAGCACCCGCTGCAGGATGTTCCAGCGCATAGGCATACGCGTGTAGTTGACAGAAGTACTTCTCAATAGTCTTGGAAGACGGTGACGTCGTCTTGTAGTCAATGACTGCGTAACTCCCGTCATCGCAGCGGAGGACGGTGTCGAACTTGCCTCGGATCACACATGTGCCAGCGCGGCCAGGTCGAGTGATGGGCCGTGAGACGACCCATTGGTCGGAAACATGCACTATCCCGTCAGGCATCCCGGTACCCATGGCATCAGTACGTTTGCCTTCGTAGAAGCGCTTCATGTGCTCGTCGATGTCCCCGAAGATCTTCGGGAACGGGGCTTTGGGGCGCAGCCTGCCAAGGACAACCTTGCGATAGAAGCAGCGCCGGCATTCGTCCCATAAGAATCCAAAATCGGAGGGGCTTAGAACCCACGACTTGGAGGCATGATTCGGAGGTTCGATCATGTGTCCTGATCTCATCAGGCGTGGTAACAAGTAGTCTTGGCTTAGCGGACGCTCGGTCGCGGAGAGGGCATTGCTGCCCCATCCTAGGAAGGAGTCACCGAGTCTGCTATTCGCCTGGAGATAATATCCTCGGCACCGCTCACCTGGCGGTGCCGAGTCGACGAGTTATGTCTCACTGGCAGACGGGTCTCGGCAGATCTGAGCCGCCAGTGCGCTCAGGCCATAACGGGCAACGCGCCTAGTTGTTCACCACTTAGTCCGCCGCGTCCACGAGATGTTCCCAGTTCGCGTGGTGGTCGTGCTGTAGGTCGGTCGTTCTGCGCCGTAGGTCCGGGTACTAGTGGTGTTTCCATACTGTTGCCGAACCGTTGTCCGGACGCCTGACTTCGTGAAGCGGTGGTTCACCATCGTCTTGGCTCTCATCTGTCCCTCTCTGATTGAATTGCTGCGCGCGCGCGATTTGCGAGCGCCCGGAAGCACCGAAAACACAGGGTGTGATTGCGGTCGGCGCGAACTCGACCGCAGTAGGAGAACTTCGCCTTCCGTTGTCCACAGGCGTTACAGAGTCCTCTCGTTCGGGTTCGGAACTGCCGTGGATATCCCTGAATGATTACGGGGGCGAGCGCCATGTGTCCTCGATGTTGGCTAGGCTACCAAGAGGGTGTGACAGCCGAGGTCATACGCTATATCTTCGTCCTCTGATCCGGCTTCTAGCCACGGATTCTGGTGTTCAGCCAATAAAAGCCCTACTGGACGGGGTCCCTTCCTCCAATGGCATGCCGTCGCCGATGCCGGGTGAGCTTGCAGGCGTCTGAACACAGCTGACGATTCTTCGAGAACGCCCCCGGGCCAATCTCCATCCAACGCCCGCACTCCACGCAGGGCCGTAGTTCTCCATCGCGCCGCACAAGGTCGCCGCACGCGATCCACAGCGCCTGCGCCAATGTCGGGGCCTGTGGCCGCCAGCCGTCTAGATGGAGCCGCCAGTGCACGCTCGGGTCCCTACCCACCTGCGTGGTGACTTCGTCGAGTTGGACCAGTCGCGGGTCTTCCCGCGGATCGGTCGGTCGTCCACCCCGGGCACGCGCGTCTTGCCACGTCTGGACACACGTCCGAAGTGCCGTCAGGGTCTCCAGCCAGCGCGACACCGGCTCCGCCATCGCCGGGGCCGGATAGGCGTCCACCTCGGCATAGGACTCAGGACCACCGAGCCACCCCCACCGAAGGGCCAGTTGCCACACGGTCTCGGGCGTCGGGGCGTGTGTCAGGGCCTCCAGTAACACCTCGGGGGGAAGCGGGTCCGGTCGATGAGGCACCACATGTCCGGGCACCGCCACGAGCACAAGGTGGGGGACGGTGTCTTCACGGCGACGACCCATCGAGAGGCTTAGCGGAGCGCGGGAGACCATAGCGGGCCTACAGATGGAAGCATGGACGACGAGTCACTGATACCACTCGTCGCAAGGATAGCTGAAATACAAGAACCATAATAAGTAATATTCTAGTTCATGAATACGTATATTTAGTTCGTAATCAAATCGCATCAAATCCAGTGATATTCCATTACAAGGACGTTTTTATAGGCATTATAGCTAAATGTCGGCGGCTTATATCCAAAAATATGTAGTTAACGGTTGACATAGAAACTGGTTTATGTTCTACTATGGTTACGGTGATGATTCAAAAAATCGCTCCGCTTCATCAACTCGCCGCGCGGCCTGCACCAACCTAATTCTGGGTCTGGGTGGGACGCCGGCAACGCTAATTGAAAGGTGTTCTCTATGCCGTCTTCTCGCCCAGTGCTCTTAACCATTCCCGAGGTCGCGCTCCTGCTGCGCCAATCGGTCTCCGCGCTTTACAAAATGATTCAACGCCACCAATTGCCGGGGGTTGTTCGCCTCGGGCGCCGGCTCCGGGTCGATCAAGGCACCTTGGTCGACTGGCTCGACCAGAACCGGGCGGCCTCACTGGCCGGAGGTCAGCGATGAGCGTTAAGGTCCGTCCCTATCGCAATGGTGGCTTCGAAGTCGATATCGCCGTCGCCCTCACCAATGGCGAGTCCTACCGGCATCGAACCGTTAAGAAGACGAGTCGGTCGGTCGCACTGCGGTGGGGCAAGGAACGTGAGCGACACCTGCTGGTCCACGGCTTACCCGCCCCCAAGAAGGCGGTGCCGACACTCGAAACATTCACTCCGCGCTTTCTGGAGCAGTACGCCAAGGCCGACCGACACAAACCGAGCGGCGTGGCCGCCAAAGAGACCATCTTGCGGGTGCATCTGATTCCGGTTCTTGGAAGGCTGACACTCGACGCGATCACGGATGTGGAGGTACAACGACTGAAGGGCCACCTTCACGAAAAGGCGCCCAAGACGGTCAATAACATCCTGACCGTCTTGAACACGCTGCTCAAGACCGCGAAGGCTTGGGGGGTCATCACGCAGGTGCCGTGCACAATCCGACTTGTCCCGGCCTCAGTTCCTGCGATGTCATGCCATGACGTCGGCCAATACGAGCACTTGGTGCAGGCCAGCCAGACGATCGACCGGACGACGGCACTATTGGTACTGCTGGGTGGAGAGGCGGGATTGCGCTGCGGAGAGATGATCGCGCTCGAATGGCAAGACGTCGACCTACCCAACCATCGTCTCTGCATCGAGCGGTCGTCGTGGAATGGTGAGGTGACATCCACAAAAGGCGGACGACTCCGATACGTTCCCATGACAGCGCGTCTGCACGCCGCGCTTCGTCAGCACAAGCACCTCCGAAGTTCGAGAGTGCTGTGTGAGAACGATGGCACGCCGCTGACACGGCAGCAGGTGCAATACCGCGTCAACCGTGCGGCGCGCATCGCCGGCGTAAAGCGCGGCGTCCATCTATTGCGCCACACGTTCTGCTCACACCTCGCGATGAAGGGTGCACCGGTTGGGGCGATTCAGGCGCTCGCCGGTCATCAAGAGCTGTCGGTGACGCAGCGGTACATGCACCACACGCCAGCGATGCTGGAGTCCGCGATCGCGTTGCTGGAACAGACGGGGAATCGCGTCGGCGCTGGAGAGATACCGGAGACGGGGTCGAGCGCCTTGCGGAAGTACTAGAACACAAAGAGGTTAATTGGCGGTGAGGCAGGGATTCGAACCCTGGGTAGGGATTTAAACCCCTACAACGGTTTAGCAAACCGCCGCCTTCAGCCTCTCGGCCACCTCACCGCAACGAGGCCTTCCAGTATACGACAGGCCTGACGCCGACGCCGTGCGGCGTCAAGCTCGTTCGCGTATGATGGAAGCCTCAAGCTTTCCTGAGCCCGGCGGCCTTCCTGGCCCCAGCCCTCACCAAAGCACCTTCGGGGAGGGTCCATGAACGCGTTCAATCAGCCCGATCCAGGCCTCGCGACGAGCAGCCCCCCGGCGTGCCCGGTGTGCAAGGGCGCGGCGGTCACCACGACGGCGAAGCATCCGGACGCCAACAGCTACTGGCGCTGCAAAGGGTGCGGCGAGGTCTGGAACATCGGCCGGCGCCACGACGCCCCCAGCAGGTCGATCCGGTGGCGTTGAGCCTCTCGGACGTGGCACGCAGGCTCCGCGAAGTGATCATTGCCCTGGACCGGCGGGCACCTCGCGCGGAGAGCGCGGCCGAGACCGCCATTCTTCGAGACGCCGCCGTCCTCCGGGCAAAGGCCGTAAGCCGTCTGGACGAGATCGCGCGCTCGGCGCCCGACGATCCGCCTGATCGAGTGGGATAACCCGGGGCGCTACCGCTTCCGGTTCGCGCCAGACGCCGTGACGCTCACGCCGTCAGCAGGTAGGACAGCGCGACGGCCACGACGTAGACGACGGCGATGGCCCCGGTGTCCCAGGCCACGACGAACCGCTTGGTCATCGCCTTGTAGGTGAGGCCTGCCAGGAAGAGCCCGTTCATCACCACGATCGCGCCGACCGAGACCGTGTGGCTCGCGGCGGCATCGGCCAGCAGGGGGCCCTTCCGGTAGAAGACGTCGTCGAGTCCGAGCACCAGCATGTTGAACAGGTTGCTGCCCAGCACGTTGGCGATCCCAAGGTCGACCGCGCCGATCCGCACGGCCGACAGCGACACGACGATTTCCGGCAGCGACGTCGTGATGGCGATGAACAGGCTGCCCACGAAGGCCTCGCCGAGCCCCGTCTGGCGCGCGAGCTCGGCGCCCAGCCTCGGCAGCCACAGGGCCGCGCCGACCACCGCGACCGCCGCGAGGCCGTACTGGACCAGCGCCGCCCGCAGCGTGACGTCGCCGTACTGCAATTCCTCGGCGACCTCCCGGGTCTCCTGCGCGCGGCGCTGCCGCTCGTGCGTGAAGATGACCCGCATCGCGACGAAGTACAGCGCCATCAACACCGGGGAGTAGACGCCGATCCAGCCGATGGCCGGAAGGCGGTGGTCCGCGGCCAGGCCGATGCCGGCCACCCCGATCAGCACCAGACCGAACCCGATCGACAGCGCGTGGCCCTGGTGCGCGCGCGAGCTGATCGGCTCCGGCTGCACGGCGTCCATCAGGGAGAGAATCAGCAGGTTGAACATGCAGCTGCCGAGCACGTCGCCGAGCGCGATGTCGGGCAGCCCGGCGAGCGCCGTCGCGCCGAAGCCCGTGAAGAGCTCCGGAAGGCTGGTCGTGGCCGCGAGCAGCACGACGCCGATCCAGCTCCGGCCGAGGCCGCTCTTTTCGCCGAGCACGTCGCCGTAGCGCGCCAGCCGTACCCCGGCGACGACGATGACGAGCGCCGTGGCGAGGAACTGCAGCCAGATCATCGGCGGGCCCCCTCTCCGCCCTGGGCCCACACGAACCGCGCGATCACTTCCGACAGGGCCCACGAAGCGAACGCCGTGCCGAACACGACGAGCCACAGTTCCCCAGGGATCGCCGCGTGCCCCAGCATGTTCGAGACGAATGGCACGGAGGCGGCGACGAACTGGATGGCGACGCCGCCGAGCACCGCAGCGTGGAGGTAGGGGTTGGGCAGCGGCCGCATCCAGGTGTGCCGCGACGGGTAGGTCAGGAACAGCTGCCCGACGGCCATGAAGTGGAAGGCCACGGCGCGCGTGACGTCGGCGTCGTAGCCGAACGACGGCAGCAGGCCGAGGAGCGCCAGCGCCAGCAGCGCCTTCACCGTTCCCACACCGGCCACGAACCGGATCGACGCACGGTCGAGCAGCGGCGACTCGGCCGGGCGGGGGCGCTGCTGCATCACGCCCGGCGTCCGATCGAAGGCCAGCGCGAGCGCCGGGAGCCCGTCGGTCAACAGGTTGATCCAGAGGATCTGGGCCGCCGTGAGCGGCAGCACCAGCGCGCCGGCCGCGTCCCGCAGGTTCAGCGCAAAGGCCGTCACGGCGCCCACGGAGACGAGCAGCACCTCGGAAAGGTTGGTCGAGAACAGGAACCGTAGGAACTTCTGGATGTTCTCGTAGATGCCGCGGCCTTCCTCGACGGCGCCGACGATGGTGGCGAAGTTGTCGTCGAGCAGCACCAGATCGGCCACCTCGCGGCTCACGTCGGATCCACGCTGCCCCATCGCGACACCGACGTCGGAGCGCTTCAGGGCCGGCGCGTCGTTGACGCCGTCGCCCGTCATCGCCACGATCTGCCGCTGCGCCTGCAGCGCCTCGACGAGCTGCAGCTTCTGCTCGGGCCTGACGCGTGCGAACACGTTGACGTCGGCGATGGCCTCCTGCAGCCCCTGCGGCGTGTACTCCGACAGGTCCTCGCCCGTGAGCACGCGCACGGCGGGGATGCCGATCAGGTGGGCGATCGCGAGCGCCGTTTCGGGGTGATCGCCGGTGATCATCACCACGCGGATCCCGGCATCGAGCGCCCGCCGAACCGAGCTCGGTACCTCCGCCCGTGGCGGGTCCCAGAACAGCGCCAGCCCCAGCAGCGTCAGGTGATGCTCGGCCTCGCCGGGCGCGCTCGCGATCGCGAGGACGCGGAGGCCCTCCTGGGCGTAGGCACGGGCCTTCCCGGTCCACGACTCCCGATCGGCATCCGCCATCTCGCAGCGCGAGAGCAGCACCTCCGGCGCGCCCTTCAGGTAGGTCACCGTCCGGTCCTCTGCCCGGACGGTCACGCGGGCGAACTTCCACGCGCTGTCGAAGGGCCGCTCGGACACGACGGCGTGGGCGGCCCGCACGGCGGCCACGTCGATGCCGTGCGCGGCGGCGTAGCGCAGCAGGCCGAGATCGAGCGGATCGCCAGCGCCGGTCGCCAAGTCCGCGTCGTTGACGAGCGCCACGGCCGTCAGCGCCCGACCGGGGTCCGGAGCGTCCACCGACCGGACGTCCATGCGGTTCTCGGTCAGCGTGCCCGTCTTGTCGGTCGCCACCACCGTCACCGACCCGAGCGCCTCGACCGCCGAGAGGCGGCGGACCACGGCCCGATGCCGGGCCATCCGCTCCACGCCGAGCGCCAGCGCCACCGTGAGCACGGCGGGCAAGCCCTCCGGCACGGCCGCCACCGCGAGCGCCACGGCGAAGATGATCATCTGTGGCGCGCGCGCGAGCCCTTCCGCCGCGATGCCGAGCGCGCACAGCACGCCGGCCAGCGCGAGCACCCACCACGCGATCTGATGGCCCAGCGCGTCGACCCGGCGCTCGAGCGGCGTCTGCCCCAGCTGGATGTCGCCGAGCATCGTGGCCAGCCGGCCCATGGCGCTCGCGGCGCCGGTGCGCGTGATCTCGACGTGCGTCCGGCCGCGCACGAGCAACGTGCCGCTGAAGGCCTCGTCACCAGTCCCCTTGTCAACGGGCACCGACTCGCCCGTCAGCATCGACTCGTCGAAGAGCGCCCCGTGGGCATCCCGGAGCGCGCCGTCGGCGGGAACGCGGTCGCCGGCCTCGAGGCGCAGCCAGTCGCCTGGCACGATGTCGTGGGTTGGCAGCCGGACGAACTCGCCGTCGCGCCGCACCCACGCGTGCGCGCCCGCGAGCACCTTCAGCCGCGCCAGCGCCGCCTCCGAGCGCCGCTCCTGATAGAGGCCCAGGGCCGCGTTGAACAGCAGGATCAGCGCGATGGCGCCCGCCTCGATCGGCCAGCCCTCCGCGCCCTCGTACACCCACAGCCCGGCGTCGAACGCGAGCGCGAACAGCAGGATGAAGATCAGCGGGCTGTTGAACTGGCGGGCGAAGCGCAGCCAGAGCGGATCAGGGCGCCGCTCCGGAAGCGCGTTGGGGCCGACCTGCGCAAGCCGGGCCGTGGCCTCCGCCGTGGAGAGTCCGTTCATGGGAGCACCGCCGAACCGGGCGACGACACGGGCGTGCCCCGCCACCGGCAGTATAGTGGCGAACCCGAACGACCACCGGCCGCGGCGCGGCGGCGGTCGTACCCGTCAGGCAACCTGCGCGCGCCGCACCAGCCACTTCTCGCCCTCGACGGCCCAGAAGATGGCGCTGCTCGCCACCAGGCACAGCAGCAGTTCCGCACCCGTCAGGGGCACCGTGCCGAAGAAGCGCTGACCCGCCGGCACGTAGACGACGCCGAGCTGCAGGACGAGGGTGACGACGAGCGCCCCCAGCATCAACGGGTTGCCCCGGATCCCGATGGCGAAGAGCGACGCCCCGTGCGAGCGGACGGCCATCGCGTGGCCGAGCTGCGCGAGGGTCAGCGTCATGAACACCATGGTGCCCCACGACGCCCGCCCGTCCTGCCACGCCCACCAGCCCACGCCGAAGGCCACGGCCGTCAGCAGCAGACCGATCAGCACGATGTGGCGGCCGATGCCGCGGCTGAACACGCTTTCGTCGGGTGCAAACGGCGCGCGCCGCATCGTGCCGGGCTCGGTGGGCTCGAGCCCCAGGGCCAGGCCGGGCACGCCGTCGGTCACGAGGTTCATCCACAGGATCTGCAGCGTCGTCATCGGCGTCGGCATCCCGACGGCCTGCGCCAGGAACATCACCAGCACCTCGGCCGAGTTGCTCGTCACGATGTACTTCACGAACTTGCGGACGTTGTCGTAGATCGTCCGGCCTTCCTCGACGGCACGGACGATCGTCGCGAAGTTGTCGTCGGTGATCACCATGTCCGACGCCTCCTTGGAGACGTCCGTGCCGGTGATCCCCATCGCGACGCCGATGTCGGCCTTGCGCAGCGCCGGAGCGTCGTTGACGCCGTCGCCCGTCATCGCGACGACCTCGCCCTGCCGCTGCAGCGCCTCGACGATGCGGAGCTTGTGCTCCGGCGCCACGCGGGCGAACACCGCCACGCGGCCGACGTCGTGCCGCAGCGCCGCGTCGTCGAGCTGCTCGAGCTCCGCGCCGGTCCGGGCCACGTCTCCGGCGCCGGCGATCCCGAGCTGCCGCGCCACTTCGAGCGCCGTCAGCGGGTGGTCGCCCGTGATCATCACCGGGCGAATGCCGGCCTCGCGGCAACGGGCCACCGCGTCTTTCACTTCGAGCCGCGGCGGATCGAGCAGGCCGATCAAACCGATGAAGGTCACGTCGCGCTCGAGCGACGCCGGATCGTCGGACGGCGCCGCAACCGGACGCGCCGCGACGCCCAGTACACGAAGCCCCCGGCGGGCGAGGCCGTCCATCGCGGCCTGGATGCGCGCGCGAAGTTCCGGCGTCAGCGGTGCCACGACCCCGTCGTCGAGCACGGCCGTCGTGAGCGTCAGCAGGCCATCGGCCGAACCCTTGATGGCAGCCAGATAGGGCGCGCCCTGCGCGAGAACGCGCAGCCCGGCCCCCGCGGCCATCCCTTCATCGTGCGCCGGCACGCGGTGCACGGTGGTCATCCGCTTGCGCTCGGACGTGAAGGGGGCCTCGGCCACGCGCCCCCACGCGGAGTCGAGCTCGACCTTCGTCAGGCCCCGCGCGGCACCCGCCACGACGATGGCACCCTCCGTCGGATCGCCCAGCGCGACGCGCGCCTCGGCCGATCCGGCCGGCGCGAGCGAGGCATCGTTGCACAGCACGCCGACGGCCAGCAGCGTCGACACTCCCTCGGGCAGCGCCTCGGCCGCCGCGGAAGGCTCGAGGACCGGGTGTCCCCGTCGCGTCGGCTCGGTGAAGTCCACCTCGTGGCCGGCGGCGTCGAGCACCACCACCTGCATCCGGTTTTCCGTGAGGGTGCCCGTCTTGTCGGAGCAGATGGTCGTCACCGACCCGAGCGTCTCGACCGCGGGCAGGCGCCGGATGAGCGCCCGGCGCGTCAGCATGCGCTGCGCGCCCAGGGCCAGCGTGATCGTCATCACCGCCGGCAGACCCTCGGGAATGGCGGCCACGGCGACGGCCACGCCCGCCAGCAGCATGTCGGCGAGCGACTCGCCGCGCCAGACGCCGAGCGCCACCATCCCGCCGATCACGACGAGGGCTGCCGCCGCGAGGCCCGCGCCCAGCTGCGCGACGCGCCGCTGGAGCGGCGTCCGCTCCGTCTGCACCTGCTGCAGCAGGGTGGCGACGCGCCCGAGTTCGGTCCGCATGCCGGTCGCCACCACGACCGCCGTCGCCCGGCCGGCCGACACATGTGTGCCGAGATGCACGAGGCTGTGCCGGTCGCCGAGCGCGGCGCCGGCCTCCACCGGCTCGACGCGCTTGTCGACCGGCGCCGACTCGCCCGTCAGGGCCGCCTCGAGCACCTGGAAGCCGGCGGCCGTCATCAGGCGCGCGTCGGCCGGCACGACGCTGCCCGCCTCGAGCAGCACGAGATCCCCCGGCACGAGGTCGCGCGCCAGGCACTCGAGACGCCGCCCGCCGCGCCGGACCTGCACGGCGGGCGAGGCCATCTGGCGCAACGCAGCCATGGCGCGCTCGGCCCGGTACTCCTGCGTGAACCCGAGCGCGACGTTCAGCACGACGATGGCCGCGATGGCCGCGGCGTCGATCCACTCTCGGCCGTCACCGGTCGTGACCGCGACGGCCATCTTGACGACGGCCGCGCCGATCAGGATGAGCACCATCGTGGCGGTGACCTGCTCGCGCAGGATGCGCCAGCCCGCCTTGCCGCCCCGCTCGACGAGTTCGTTGGAGCCGTGTGCCTGCAGCCTCCGCGCCGCCTCCTCGTCCGCGAGGCCGGACTCCGGATCGACGCCGAGTTCGCGCGCCACCTCCGCCGCCGGCCGCGCATGCCACGGCACGTCTGCCGCGGACACTGACGGCGCCGTGGCGCCAGCATCAGAGCCTTGCCCGGCTGCACGGACCTCCCCGACGGCCCTGATCATCACAGGCTGGTGCGACGCAGGGAGCCCGGTGCCACATAGCGCCCATCGGCCGTGCGCTGGAGGTCGCCCGTCGCGACGAGCCCCTGGAGGATCGATTCGCATTCCTCACGCGCGACCGACCACAGGCGGGCGGCCTGCGCGGCCGTCAGTCGCAGGTCCGGCATCTCGCGATACTCGGCGCGGATGCGGCTGAGCAGGCCGGCTCCCGCCTGCGCCGGCGGAATCGACGATGGAACGGCGGGAACGGCGCGCGTGGGCGCATCGGACGGTTTGGACCGGTGCTGCGGCATGTCGACCTCTCGTGCCGTGAACCGCGGCCGGGCTCGAAGTTCGGCCGCTCGGTTCACCGACACTTCGAGGCTACCGGTGCTGCACTCATATAGACAAATAGATAGTGTCGCCAACATGCTGTGACCATACCTATGTGATAGCGCCCCGGCCTGGCATCACTTCCAGGTGACTTCCATGCCGAAGAAGTGGGCGAAGACCTGCCGGTTCGGCTTGTTCCTGGCGTTCTGCTGCGGGCTGCGGATGTAGAAGTCGATCTGCTGCGTGGCAGGGTTCGTCTCGCCGGCGGGCTGCTTCTTGCCCGCGAGCGGATAGGCGACGCGCAGCGTCCGCCGGTCGCGCAGGCCCTGCGTCACCATGAAGTGCATCTCGTAACCGTCGTACAGCGGCCTGCCATTGAGCGTGGCGTGCCCGAATCCCCAGCCGGCGAGAAACACCACGGTCTTGGGCCAGTTGGCGTCACCGCAGCCCGAATCGGTGCCGTGCTCGTGGATGTAGGCGACGATGCCGCCGTTCTGGCAGGGGCTGAACTCGTTCCAGCGATCGAGGGTGATGACCAGGTCGCCCTCCGGCACCTTCAGCGTGGCCACGAAGGTGCCGGTATTGCGGATCTCGTCGACGTCGATCTCCGCGGTGCCCTGGGCCGGCCGCAGGGTCTTCGCCTCGTTGTCGAGGTGATCCCAGCCCTCGGGGTCGTTGAGGCCCCCCACCATGTAGATGCGCCCGGCCGAGATCACGAAGTGGCCGTCGTAGAGGTCGTGCTGCTCGGGCGCGTAGATGTGCACCATCGCATCCGGCTGTTGCCGGGGGTTCGGTGCCTGCTGCGCGGCGAGCGTGGCGCCGGTGAGTCCGGCAGCGGCCAGAAATGCACCGCCGAAGCCAGCGGCGAGCATGGCGCGAATCGTCATGGCGGTTCCTCCTGAAGGGTCGGACGGCCTGGCTGGCGTACGGGCGCGACGGGCGCCCGCTGGTGTTCCAGAAGCGGTACGACTTCTGGTGACTGTCCCGAAACGGCACTCCGGACGGCGCCCGGGCGCTGACTGACAGCATACGCCACCGCCCGTGCCTGCACGCCGATCGCCACCCACGACCGGCGGCCCGGCTCTTGCGTTACGCGACGCTCATGCAGCCCGACCGTCGACGCGAACAGTTCAGCCGCCTTCCGGCGGTTGCACGGGTGTTCGTCGGCGGCACGGTCGTGCTCGCAACGGGCCTGCTGGCCTCGCATGCCGCCTGGCCCGGCGGCACCCACGCGACGACGTTCGTCGCGTTGCTGGCCACGGCGTGCGTGGTGTCGCGCTTCAACATGCGGCTCCCGGCCGGCCGCGCGAATCTATCGGCGTCGTTCTTCGTCGACTTCCTCTCTCTGCTGCTGCTCGGCCCGCACCCCACGATCATCGTGGCGGCCGCCGGCGCCACGAGCCAGTCGCTGCTCGGCGGCACACGCCACAGTTCGCTGCACCGGACGCTCTTCAACGTCGCGTGCTTCGTGATCACGATCGAGGCCACCGGGCTGGCCTACATCACCGTTGGCGGCACCTTCGGGCGCCTGACGTTCCCCGGCGCCATGGCGCCGGTCGCGGCAGCCGCGCTCGTCTACTTCCTCGTCAACAGCGGCCTCGTCGCGCTGGCCGTCTCGACGTCGACGGCCCAGGCGCCGCTGCGGGTGTGGCGGGAGGCCTTCCTGTGGAGTGGCCCGAACTACTTCGTGGGCGCCACCGTGACGGCCGCAGGGCTGGCGCTGGCGCAGTCCGGGCACTGGCTGCTGCTCCCGCTCGCGGCGCTGCCGTTGTACCTCACGTACCAGGGCTACGCCGCCTACGCGAGCCGGCTGGAGTACGAGCATCGCCATCGCGAGATCATCGAGTCGCTCAGCGAGGGCATGGCCGTCATCGACCGCGACGGGCAGGTCACCCTGTGGAACGACGCGCTCGAGCGGATGGCCGGCTGCGCGCGCGCCTCCGCACTGGGGCGGCCGCTGCTGTCGGTCATCGGCGGACCAGCGAGCGGCCGGCTCGAGGCGCTGATCCAGCAGACCGTGACGACCGGCACCGCGCAGACGCTCGACGACCTGCGGCTCCGGCGCGGCGACGCGGCGCGCGTGTTCCAGGTGCGGGCGTTTCCGTATGCGGGCGGCACCACGCTGTTCTGGAACGACGTGACCGAGCGCGTCCGGGCCGAGGGCGCGCTGCGCCACGCGGCTCTCCACGACACGCTGACGGGGCTGCCGAACCGGAAGCTGTTCGTCGAGCAGGTGGACGGGACGATCGCGGGCCTGAACGCGGCGGGCCGCGGCCGCTGCGCGGTGATGTTCATCGACATCGACCGCTTCAAGGTGATCAACGACAGCCTGGGCCATCAGGCCGGCGACGAGCTGCTCAGGACCGCCGTCCGCCGCCTGCAGGGCTGCCTGCGCCCCGGGGACACGCTGGCGCGCATGGGCGGCGACGAGTTCACCGTGCTGCTGCAGGACGTCTCCGGCCTCGACGAGGCCGTGGCCATGGCCGAGCGCATCCAGCGTGAGATGCGGATTCCGATCGAGCTGGGTGCGCGGGAGGTGGCCGTGTCGGCGAGCATCGGGATCGCGCTGAACCGTCCGGACCACCGCTCCGCCGACGACATCATGCGCGACGCGGACATCGCGATGTACCGCGCGAAGGAAGGAGGCCGCGCGCGGTACGAGGTGTTCGACGCGGCGCTGCACGCCCAGGTGATCGACAAGCTCGGCTTCGAGAACGATCTGCGGCGGGCGGTCGAGCAGCGGGAGCTGACGCTCAGCTACCAGCCGATCGTGTCGCTCGGTACCGGCGATTCGGTGGGCTTCGAGGCGCTCATCCGCTGGCACCGGGGCGGCACGGAGGTCAACCCGGCCGACTTCATCCCCGTGGCCGAGGAACTGGGCCTGATCGAACCGCTCGGCTCGTGGGTGCTGCACACCGTCTGCGCGCAGTTCGCCGAGTGGCGGCGGCGCCGGCCGGGCAGCACGATCGAGCACGTGACGGTGAACGTCTCCGCGCACCAGCTCGTACGGCCTGGCTTCGTCGACGTGGTGCGGCAGGCCGTGGGTGCCGCCGGCATCGAGCCGCGGGCGCTGCATCTCGAGATCACCGAGACGGCACTGCTGCGCGAGGCCGAACTCGTCGTGGCCGTGCTCCAGGAACTGCGGGCGTTCGGCGTGAAGATCTACCTCGACGACTTCGGCACCGGCTTCTCGTCGCTGAGCCACCTGCACCGCCTGCCCGTCGACGCGCTGAAGCTCGATCGCGCGTTCGTCAGCACCCTCCTCCGCGCCGACCGTCCGGCCATCGTCGAGAGCGTGCTGGCCCTGGCCCACACGCTGGGCACGCCCGTCATCGCCGAGGGCGTCGAAACCGAGGCCCAACTGCGGGAACTCGCGCGGCTCGGCTGCGCGAGCGCGCAGGGCTACTTCTTCTCGGGCCCGCTGCCGCCCGCGGGCGCCGAGGCGTTCATGGCCGGCAGCCAGCTTCGCGCACAGAAACAGCTGGGGCTGGGGCCGCAGGAACGCCTGGGCTTCAAGCCAGCCGCCGCCGTCCCGCCGGCTCCTCCGGCCCCGTCGACGGTCCACTGACACGCCCCGGCGCGCATGCCGCGCGCGGGCAGAGCCGCGGACGGGGCGCCGTCGCCCGGCTCCCCCCGGGACCGGTTCGGACCGTGTTCCGGATCAGCACGAGGCCCAAAACAGAACATCGTCCCGAGCCGCGGCGTCAGCCGGCCCAAGATCGCTGATTCGCTTGAAGATGGACGCCCTCGGCAAACGCCGGCGGCCAGCGTGAACGGCGCCGGCGTGCCGTTACGGAACAGGCACCTCCGATCACACATTCGTCATGACCCGGCAAGCCATAGGCAACATGAGCCTTGCGCGTCGCGTACCGAGTGGTCCGCCCCTTGCTCCAGGAAGTTGCACCTCGAACCCACAGGAGCGTCCGTGACATCACGAGCCGAAGAGAGAACGTGTTCGACCACGACAGCCCGCCGGTGGGCCGCGATCGCCGCGCGGATCGTGCTGCTCGCCGCGACCCTCGCGCTGACGTCGAAGCCGGGTCTGCTGCCCTCGCGGGTGGGGGTCACCCGGGGCAATGGGAGAGTCACCACCCACGCCGGCGCGGCCCGCGTGCCCGGCATCGTGTCGCTCAGGGCCGCGAACGATGCGACCGGGAACCAGGCGTGGCGGTGACACCCCTGCGCCCGGCGCCGCGCTCGATTCGGACACCGATCGACGTGCTCGACGGGCCGGTCGCGACGGGCACAGCCACCGCGCGGGCCGGTGCGATGGCCGGCGAGGGGGGCAGCCGTGCACCCGTGACCGGCCGCGCGCGCCCCTGAGCCGCCCGATCCAGGGGCGCGCGGCTGCCCCCCTCGCCGGCCGTCGCGGTCCATAATGCATGGGCTCGCTCGACGCGCCCGCGAGGTCCACCATGACATACGCCGCCATCACCGGCTGGGGCAAGTGCATGCCTCCGGCTGTCCTGACCAACGCCGATCTCTCCACCTTCCTCGACACGACCGACGAGTGGATCGTGACGCGGACGGGCATGAAGGAACGGCGGATCTCGCACGCCTCTGCGATCGAGATGGCCACCGTGGCGGCCCGGCGCGCCCTGGCCTGTGCCGGCATCGAGGCCTCGGCGCTGGACCTCATCGTCTACGGGAGCTGCAGCAACGACGAACAGGTGCCCAACTCCGCGTCGGGGGTCCAGCTCGCGATCGGTGCGGGGCACGCCGCGGCCATGGACGTCAACACGGCCTGCACGAGCTTCCTGTACGGCCTGTCCACGGCGAGCGCGATGATTCGTACGGGGGCCGTGCGGCGCGCCCTCGTGATCGGCGTCGAACTCATCTCGCCGTACATGGACTGGGACAACCGCAACGTCGCGGTCCTGTTCGGCGACGGGTGCGCCGCCGTCGTGCTCGAGGCGTCCGACCGCGAGGCCGGCGTACTCGGCGAGCAGCTGGGCTGTCTCGCCGAAGCCCGGCACACCCTGCGGGTCCGCGGCATGGGGTGCGCGTACGCGAACCGGGACATCGTGTTCGGCGACACGCAGTGGGACTTCGAGGGCCAGGAGATCTTCCGCCACGCCGTCCAGGGCATGACGCAGGCGAGCGCCGCCGTGCTCGCCAAGTGCCACGTCGCTCCGGCTCAGGTGGACCTGGTCGTGCCCCACCAGGCGAACCTCCGCATCATCGACGCCGTCGTGACCCGCACTGGCGTCCCGGCGGACCGCACGATGCTGACCGTGCAGCGCTACGGCAACATGAGTGCCGCCACCGTACCGGTGGCCCTCGTCGAGGCGCTGGAAGAAGGCCGGGTGGCACCGAACGCGCTGATCCTCATGCCGGCCTTCGGCGCGGGCCTGACGGTGTGTGCGCACCTGGTGCGGTGGGGCGACCGGGTCACGCCCATCGGCCACTCCGATGCCGAGCTGCCGCCGTGCGAGGCGTCGGCCCTGGAGCTGGTGACCGCCATCCGCACCCGCAAGGCGGGTTCGCGCCAGCGTTCGGCCGCCGGCCTGACGTCGGCGCGTCTCGTCGAGATGCGCTGAACCCGGGCACGGCTTCATTTCTCCTCGCCAATACCGATTACTCCCAGGGGTGGCGCCAGCTGTGGCCACGCCCGTGCACCCCCGCGTCGCGGCGCGCCGGCGCGGGCAGGCACGAGCGTGGACGGCGTGGGCCGCCCGTGAGGAGACGTGATGCGGCAGGACGGACCGGCGCAAGGACATCCCAGCCACGGTGCCCGGGTGCGGCTCGCACGGCTGGCCCGGGCGGCGGTCGTCGCCGGGATCCTGGCGGGGGCCGCCCCCGCGGGCGCACAGTCGGACGATGCCCAAGGGCTCGCCGACCTGTCGCTCGAGGATCTGATGAACGTCAAGGTCGAAACCGTCGTGGGCGCGTCGAAGTACCGGCAGCGGGTCACCGACGCACCGGCGTCGGTCACGATCATCACGGCGGACGAGATCCAGCGGCATCAGTACCGGACGCTGGCGGACGTGCTGCGCAACGTGCGCGGCTTCTACGTCACCTACGATCGCAACTACCACTACGTCGGCACCCGCGGCTTCATCAGGCCCGGCGACTACAACAGCCGCATCCTCGTGCTCGTCGACGGGCACCGGCTGAACGACAGCATCTTCGGCGGCGCGCTGATCGGCCAGGAGTTCCCCGTTCCCGTGGACCTCGTCGATCGGGTGGAAGTGATCCGTGGCCCGGGCTCGGCCATGTACGGCTCGAGCGCGCTCTTCGGCGTCGTCAACGTGATCACGAAGTCGGCCGCGCAGGCGCCGGGCGGCGAACTGTGGGTGGGCGGAGGCGGGCAGCAGACCGGCGGCGCCACGTTCAGCTACGGGCGTCAGTCGGAGGGCGGGACGTCGGTGCTGCTGGGCGGCTCGGCGTATCGCAGTGCGGGCGTGACCGACCTCTTCTACCCGGAGTATCGCGACGGCACCCTCGGCAGCGGCCATGCCCTCGACGCCGACCGCGCCGCACGGGGCAACGGCCTCGTCAACCTGGCGCGCGGCGGCCTCAACCTGCGGGCGGTCTATGGCGTCCGCCGCAAGCACGTGCCGACCGGCGCGTTCGGCGCCGCCTTCAACGATCCGCGGACGCGGACCATCGACACACAGGGCTACGTCGACCTCAGCTACGCGCGCAGCTGGAAGAACGGCACGGAGCTGACGAGCCGGGTGTACGGCGACCACTACGAGTACGACGCCTTCGCGCCCTACGAGGCCGACGGCGCCACGACGCTCAACCACGACCTGGCGCGCGGCACCTGGTGGGGCGCCGAGGTGCGCACGGCGAAGCGCCTCCGCGCGCATCGGCTGACCGTGGGAACCGAGCTGCGCCGCGACGCCCGGCTCGTGCAGCAGAACTACGACGTCGAGCCGTACGTCGACTGCCTGCACGACCGCCGTGCCCTGTCGATGTGGTCGCTCTTCGCCGACACGGAGTGGCACCTCGGCCGCGCGGTCACGCTCGAGACGGGCCTGCGCCACGACCGCTATTCGAACTTCGGCGGCCGCACCAAGCCGCGGGTGGCGGTCATCGTGAACCCCGCGGATCGCACGACGCTGAAAGCGGTGTACGGGAGCGCCTTCCGCGCGCCGACGGTGTACGAGCTGTACTGGACGCAGGCGAACGTGACGAAGGCCAGCCCGGACCTGCAACCGGAGGACATCAAGGCCACGGAGCTGGTGCTCGAGCAGTACCTCGGCTCGCACTGGCGCCTGTCGATGAACGGCTTCACGTACCGGCTGAAGGGGCTGGTCGGCCAGACCGCGGATCCGGCCGATGGGCTGCTGGTGTACCGGAACCTGCTGTCGGTCGACGCCAACGGATTCGAGGTGGAAGCCGAGGGACGATGGGGCCGCGACCTGCGCGTGCGCGTCAGCCAGACGCTGCAACGCAGCGTCGACCCCGCCGGCGACGAGCGCCTGACGAACTCGCCGACCTCCGTCTTCCAGGCCGCCGTCGACAGCTCGCTCGGCCGCAGCGGCCTGCTGGCGTCGATGGACCTCCAGGCCCTCTCGGGCCGGCGGACGCTGGCCGGCTCGTGGGCCGGCGGCTACGTCGTCACCAACCTCACGCTGTCGACGCCCCGCCTCGGCGGGCGCCTCGAGGTGGCGGTCAGCCTGTGGAACCTGTTCGGCGCGCAGTACGGTGATCCGGGATCGGAGGAGCATCGCCAGACGCTGATTCCCCAGGACGGCCGGACCATTGGCGTCAAGGGACGCATGCGGTTCTGACGAACGTGGCGCGACGACCTCTCCGGCTCCCGGGCGGCACGGCCAACGGCCGTGCGACCGGCTGGCTCGCTCTGGCGACCATGGTGTGCGCGGCGATCCTCGCCGCGGCCGTGGCCGCCCGCGCGGCCGACCGCGCGCTCGACGAGTACCAGGTGAAGGCGGCGTACCTGTACAACTTCGCCAAGTTCGTGGAATGGCCTGCGGCGGCGTTCGCCGCGCCCGATGCCCCCCTCGTGATCGGCGTCTTCGGTGAGGATCCGTTCGGCCCGGCCCTCGACGAACTCGTGCGCGACAAGACCGTCAAGGGGCGCAGGTGTGTCGTCCGCCGCTCGGTCCGCATGCGCGACCTGCGATCGAGCCACATCGTCTTCATCGGCGCCTCACCCGAACCGGTGGCACAGGCACTCAGAGAACTCGAGGGTGCCAGCGTCCTCACCGTCGGCGAATCACCGCGGCTGCTCGACGAGGGCGGCATCGTGCTGTTCTCGGTCGACGGCGGCCGCGTGGCCTTCACGGTGCATGTCGGCGCGGCCGCGCGCGCGCGGCTGACGATCAGTTCCCAGCTCCTCCGCCTCGCCCGCGTGACGGGGCTGCCGAAGCCCTGATCGAGGTGCGTCATAATCCGGGGGCGATCCTGGAGGACGACACCCCGCATGACCACGCTCACTGGCAGGACGGCCCTCGTCACCGGCGGCGGCCGCGGTATCGGACGCGCCATCGCGCTCGGCCTCGCCGCGGCGGGCTGCGACGTCGCGGTGAACTACGTCGCGCGCGACACCGATGCCGCCGCGACGGCCGACGACATCCGGCGTCTGGGCCGGCGGGCCGCCGTCGTGCACGGCGACGTGTCGATGAGCGACGACGTCCGGGCGCTCGTCGCCGCCGCCGAGTCGCGCCTCGGCCCGATCGACATCCTCGTCAACAATGCCGGCCGGCTCGTGATCGAGGGCGTCGAGCAGATGTCGGAGGCGAGCTGGAACGACATCGTGCAGGTGAACCTGACGTCCGTGTTCCTGATGACCCAGGCCGTGCTGCCGGGCATGCGCGCGCGCCAATGGGGACGCGTGATCAACCTGACCTCGGTGGCGGCCCAGGCCGGCAGCACGCTGGCCGTGCACTACGCCGCCGCCAAGGCCGGGGTCATCGCGGCCACCAAGAGCTATGCGCGGATCCTCGCCAGGGAGGGCATCACCGTCAACGCGATCGCGCCCGCGCTCGTGGCGACCGAGATGGTGGTCTCGAACCCGAACGTCAAGCCCGAGATGATCCCGATCGGCCGCTTCGGCGAGGTCGACGAATGCGCGGAGGTCGCGGTGATGCTGGCAGGCAACGGGTACATCACCGGCCAGACGATCGGCGTCAACGGCGGCCTGTTCATGTGACCGGGCCGGCGGCAGGCGCCTCGCGGCCCGGCGCGGGTGCGAGGCCTCAGCTGGCGACCGGACGCGCGTTCCGGCGATCGCCCAGCCAGCGGTCGATCATCGCGGTGAAGGCCTGCGCCGTCACCGGCTTGGCCATGTGGTCATCCATGCCGGCCTCGAGGCATCGCTCGCGGTCGCTGGCCATCGCGCTGGCGGTCAGAGCGACGATCGGCGGCGGCGCCGGCACCCGCGCACGGATCTCGCGAGCGGCCGCGAAGCCGTCCATCACGGGCATCTGACAGTCCATGAACACGAGGTCATAGCCGGTGCCGGCCGAGAGGGCGTCGACCGCCTCCCGCCCGTTCGACGCGAGGCTGACGCGACAGCCCAGCTTCTCGAGCAGCCTCGCGGCCACGAGCTGGTTGGTCCGGTCGTCGTCGGCCACGAGCACGCGTGGCCGCTCCTTCGAGGCCCTCTCGAGGAGCGTGTGCTGCGTGATGAGGGGCCGCTCGACGGAATCCGCGGGGCTCATGGCCTGCTGCAGACATCGCCGCAGCTGCATGCGCCGGACCGGCTTGGTGAGGTAGGCGACGCAGCCCGCGTCGGCCGCGCGCTTCGCGTCCCCCTGCCGCGCCGCCTGCGTCAACAGGACGAGCGGGACGCCGCGCGTCGCCTCGTCGGCCGTCAGGGTCTCGCAGACCGGCAGCGCGCGCTACTCGAGACAGTCGGACCGGCCGTCGCTGCCGCAGTGGAACAGCAGGGGTACGCCGGCCGCGGTCCACTCCCGGGTGTTCCTCCAGAGGCGGGTGTGCCCGTAGGCGGCCGCCGTCCACCCCAGGCGCCCCTTCTCCAGCCAGACCCGCTGCAGCGCTGCCGGCTCGTCCTCGCCGCGCAGGTGGTGCGCCTCGTGCAACAGCACCATCGCCCGTTCGACGTCGTCCACCGGAAACCGGAAGAAGGCTGGATAGAGCGTGATCACGGCGAACGGAAAGTTCGTGGCCGCGTACGCCGTCTGGTGGCCGAGATACCGGTTCCACCAGTTGTCCGTGCTCCGGAAGCTGGCCGCGTGGCGCAGCAGAAACGCCTCGCGCTCGAAGCCCGCGCGCTCGAGCACCCCGGTGGCCGCGGCCACGACCTGCGCCTGTTCGGCGGGCAGGCCATCGGACGTGGCGAGCAGCGACGCGTAGCCGAGCGCCAGAATGGTCGCCGCCATCGTCGCCGTCCAGCCCAGCCAGCGGCCGAGCGTGCGGCCGCCGAACCGAGGCTCGGCCAGGGCCGGGTTCGCCGGCGGCACGCCGGCCAGATCGGCCCCGCACCGGCGGCAGGCGTCGCTCGTCGAGAAGTTGACCAGATCGCACGCCGTGCACTTCCGATTCATGTCGCTCGGGTGGCCTCCGGGTGGTTCTCCGCACCCCTGCTATCGGCCCATGGACGTGGTACCTGGATGGAGAGCGTCCTCGGGCCACTCGCACGGCCCGTAACCGCGGTGTCGGCCGCGTGTGCCGCCGCTGCCCACCCATGCTCGACATCGGCACGAGCGGGGGTAGTATTCGTCGGATGATTCACGCGCCGCCGGCCCGGGCCGGGGTGCAGCGCGCCGGCGGATGCCGGGCGTCCGGAGGCTCCTCATGGCAGACAGCGTCAAGTACACGCTCGACGAATCGCGCATCCCGAAGCACTGGTACAACATCGCGGCCGACCTGCCGTCGCCGCCCCCGCCGGTGCTGCATCCCGGTACGCTGAAGCCGGTCGGCCCCGACGATCTCGCGCCCCTCTTCCCGATGGCGCTCATCGGCCAGGAGGTGTCCACCGAGCGTGAGATCGAGATTCCCGGGCCGGTGCGCGAGGTCTATCGCCAGTGGCGCGTGACGCCCCTCTTCCGGGCGCGCCGGCTCGAACGGGCGCTCCAGACACCGGCCCGCATCTACTACAAGTACGAGGGCGTCAGCCCGGCCGGCAGTCACAAGCCCAACACCGCGGTGGCGCAGGCCTTCTACAACAAGGAAGCGGGCGTGCAGCGGATCGCCACCGAGACCGGCGCCGGGCAGTGGGGCTCGTCCCTCGCGTTCGCGGGCGCGGTGTTCGGCCTCGAGGTCCAGGTGTTCATGGTGCGGGTGTCGTACAACCAGAAGCCGTACCGCCGTGCGTTGATGGAGACCTACGGCGCGCGGTGCACGCCGAGCCCCTCGATGGAGACCGCCTTCGGCCGTGCGGTGCTGGCCAAGAGTCCCGACAACAACGGCAGCCTCGGGATCGCGATCTCCGAGGCCGTGGAGGTGGCCGCCAGCCGCGACGACACGAAGTACGCGCTGGGGTCGGTCCTCAACCACGTCCTGCTTCACCAGACGGTGGTCGGCCAGGAGGCGATGGCCCAGCTGGAGCTGGCCAACGACTACCCAGACGTGGTGGTCGGCTGCACCGGTGGCGGCTCCAACTTCGCCGGCATCGCATTCCCGTTCCTCGGCGCGCAGCTGCGCGGCGGGCGCCGGGTCCGCGTGGTCGCGGTCGAGCCGGCGGCGTGCCCCAGCCTGACCCGCGGCCGCTACGCGTACGACTTCGGCGACACCGGCCACATGACACCGTTGACGAAGATGCACACCCTGGGTTCGACCTTCATGCCGCCGGGCTTCCACGCCGGAGGGTTGCGCTATCACGGCATGGCCCCGCTCGTGTCGCACGTCAAGGAACTGGGCCTGATCGAAGCGCGCGCGTACCACCAGACGCAGTGCTTCGAGGCCGGCGTGTTCTTCGCGCGGCACGAGGGCATCGTGCCGGCACCCGAGGCCAACCACGCGGTCAAGGGCGCGATCGACGAAGCCGTCAAGTGCCGCGAGGAGGGCACGAGCCGCGCCATCCTGTTCAACTTGTGCGGCCACGGCCACTTCGACATGCAGGCCTACACCGACTACTTCTCGGGCAAGCTCGTCGATCAGGACTACGACGAGAGCGAACTCGCGATGGCGCTCGCCGGCCTGCCGAGCGTTCCAGGCCAGATCTAGATGCCGGCCCGACCGGTCCTGTCCCGGTTGGCGGCGCCGGTGGCGATGGCGTTGCTGGCGTCGGCCGTCGCCGCAGGGGCCGCGGACGGCCAGACCCAGCGGCCGGCGACGGTAGCCACGGCGGCTGGCCCGGCCCTGCAGTGGACGCCGCGCGTCGACTGGCTCGCCGCGCAGGGCGGCGGCCCCGCCCCGGCGCCGGCGCGGGCCACGGCGCGTGCGTCGGCGAACGTGTTGCCGGCATGGCTGGCCCTGCACGGAGAGCAGCGTACGCGGTACGAGTCAGTGGATCACCGCTACCGCGCGGCCGAGGTCGGCGGCGACGAGATGCTCGCCTACCGCACCCGCGCGCAGCTGCGCGTGAACACGACGCACCTGTTCGGTATCGCCGAGGTGCAGGACTCCCGGGTCGGCTTCACCGACAGCGCGTCCACCGTCACCAGCCGGCTCGTCTGGGGGACGCAGATGGTCCAGCTCTCGGCGGGCCTCCGTTGGCGGAACCTCGGGGCGCGCAAGCTGACGGTGCAGGTGGAAGCCGGGCGCTTCAGTCGTGACTACGGCATGGGCCGGATGATCTCGCGACTGATCTACGCCAACACGACGTACCTCCAGGACGGCCTCGTGGCCGGTGTGTCGTCGAGGGCATGGTCGGTGCAGGGCCTCGCCCTCCGGCCGGTCGCCTACACGTATCCGGTCATCGCCCGGGACTCCCGCTACGGCCGGGCCCGCTTCGGCGGCGTCTACGCGACGTCGACGAAGCTGCCGGCGCTCAACGTCGACGCGTACGTCCTGCACCTGAACGATGGGGCGGACTTCCCTGCCGCGACGCGACGGCGGCTCGAGACGCCGGGCTTCCGGGCCTTCGGCACGCTCGGCCCCGGCAAGCACGTCGAGTACGAGGTCGAGGCCGCCACCCAGTGGGGCGTAGTGGGTCCGCTGGCGCATCGCGCCTGGTTCGAGCACGCGCAGGCGGGTTACGGATGGCCCAAGGCGCCCTTCAGCCCGCGGCTGCTCGGGATCTTCGACTACGCCACCGGCGACGCGGACCCGACGGACGGTCGCAGCGGAGCGTTCGACACGCTCTACGGGAGGGTCCGCTTCGAGTTCGGCCCGACGGGCATCTACGGCCTGAACGGCCGCTCCAACCTCAGGTCCCCCGGGATCTGGGCGTTCGTAAAGCCCGTTCCCGCCGCCGAGCTCTCGGTGCAGCACCGGTGGCTGCGGCTGGCCGAGGCGCGCGACCGCTGGCGTCCGGTAGGGGCCAGCGATCCGACCGGCGCCGCCGGCACCGACATCGGCCGGCAGGTCGAGGTGCGGCTGCGCTACCGGTGGAAGCAGTACTTCGAGTTCGACGGCGGCGTGGTGCGGCTCACCGAGGGGGCATTCGTCCGCGCGGTGCGCCCGATGCCCGGGGGGCACACCACGTTCTACTTCGCGGGAACCGAGTGGCGCTTCTGATCCAGCCGGATCAGAAGCTGCTCCACGAGAAGGTGGTCATCGTCGGGTTGCCGCTCGTCAGCGCCGTCTGCTCCAGCCGGCGGTCGTAGGCGACGCGCGCATTGCCCATGTCGGTCACGGTGTTGGCGATGACCGCCCCGTAGAGCGTGCCGTTGCCGGTGATTGACGCCACGGCGTTGGGCGCGTACACCGTCGCGGCCGACGCACCGTTTCCGGTCAGCCGGACGTTGCCTGTTCCACCGTAAACGACCTGGAAGTCCATCGGGTCGTAGCTCGGGTTGCTGAGCCCGTTGCCGGCGATCTTGAACGCGTCCTGTCCGGCGGTGATGCCGGTGCCCGCCACGCGGATGATGACCGGGCCTCCACCGCCAACGACGATCTGCGCGTTGCCCGCCATGCTGAAGCTGTTGATCTCGTAGATGCCTGGATTGAGCGTCAGCACCGTGTTCGACGAGATGGTGACGTTTCCGAGCTGCACAACGGACGAGGCTGACGGCGGGGTGATCGTGGTGTTGCTGCCCGCGGCCGTGCAGTACAGCACGCCGCCGGGGCAGCTGTTCAGGTTCATCGCCGTCGTCGGCGGCAGGGGGTTGATCGGCGCCGGGTTCGGCATCTGAATCGCCTGCGGCAGCTGGACCAGCCCGCCGGTGACCGTGGCGCCGCCGGTCGTGGTCAACGCCGTCACGTTGTTCGCCGTGCAGTTGCCGACACCCGAACGCGGGGTCGAGAGCGTGCCGTTGACGACGGCGTTGCCCATCTCGGCGAGGTTGCCGTTGGTGCCGACGTTGCCCCCGGAGTTGGCGACGACCGGAACACCTGCGACGAGCGCCGCCGTCGAATCGTAGCTGCCGGTGCCGGCGTTGCCGCCCCAGGTGATCGCCGAGCACCCGTTGTAGGTCGCGAACGCCGCGTAGCGGTAGGCCGGCACCGTTTGCCGTTCGATGATCGAGCTGACCTCGACGGTGGCGTTGCCCGCGCCAGCCAGGCCGCCCAGGCCCGTGATCTCCCACGTCTGGAGCGTCACCGGCAGCCCGGAATAGGCGTCGTTGAACTGCTTCATCGACAGCAGGCGCGCGCGGGCCCGATAGGTCACCGCGGTGTTCTGGATGCCGAGCTGACCTGACGAGTTGTTCCCGAAGGCCGTCCGCACGGCCTCCACCGGGTAGTTCGAGGCGACGTTCGGGTCGCTCGACAGGACGACCGGGTTGCCGTTGTAGGTCACCGGCGACACCGTCGTGTTGTAGCTCGCCAGAGAGTCGGCGCCGCCGGTGGTCGGCGCCGTGTACGTGTACAAGAGGTAGTTCAGCGCGCTGTGCAGGCCCGACTCGGCGCCGTAGCGCGCCTGCGACATCGATTTGTAGTTCAGGCTCGACATCGTCTCGGCCCGGCCCACCGTGATCATCGAGGCCCCGAGGACCGACACGATGAGCACCATGAAGAGCGCCAGGACGAGCGCCACGCCCGACTCGGACGACCGTCGTTCTCTGCTCGAGGTTCGCATAGCCATCTCGACCGTCATGAAAGCGGAGGCAGGAGCGCCGTCACCTGCGCCGGCGTGGGCTGCACGCGGTTGGTTACCTGCAGGCTGGCCATCTGCCACACGTTGAACACGTTGCGGGGCGCCACGTTCAGCAGCGCCTTCGACTCGCGCTGGAACTGGCGCGTGCTCGGATCCCGCTCGCGCGACTGCACCGTCAGCGTGATGGCGACGCCGGTCACGAACGGCGTGCCGTTCACCGTCTGCGTCTGGTAGACGAAACACGCCTCGTTGTTCGGATTGGCCTGGAGGTCGTCGACGAGAATCTGGTCGACGGTCGGCGCCGGCTTGGCGCCGGCGTTCCAGGCCATCTGGTTGCGCGTCAGCCGCGCGTTCGCGATGTCGCACGTGTACTCGACGTAGACCATGTTGCCGTTGCCGTTGATGTCGCCGAAGATCTTGAGCACCCACGCGGTGGACCCGTTGGCGACCGCGGGAGGCACGACGCCCGCGGCGAAGCCACCCGCGACGGACACGCCCGAGCCGTTGGCGTGGGCGAGCCCGAAGTTCGCGGTGATCGTGTTGCCGCCGGCGTTGACCGCCGTCAGCTGCACGACCTCGCGATTCTGACCCGTGTCTACGTCGATCCACTCGCCGACGAACATGTTGGCCGCCGAGCTGACGGAGACGGTCGCCACGCCGGGGCCGGCCGCGCCGGCCAGCGTCACGTTGCCGGGCAGGCTGATGCGTCCGGCCTGGCCGACCTCCTGCTGCAGCAGGGCCGACGCATTGCGGATCGCCGCGAACATGTCGCTGCGGTTGGTCATCGTCATGCTCAGCTGTGACATGTTGCTGACGCCGCTCATCACGGCGGCGGAGACGACGAGCAGGATGCCCATCGAGATGATCAGCTCGACGAGCGTGAAGCCGCCTTCGGCGCGGCAGGGATGCTGGTCGTGTGCAGTCATGCCTGTCCCTAAAACGGAGCGCTCTTGAGCGCGGTGACCGTGGACCTCGGCACCGAGCCGAGCCCCCCGAGGGCCGAGGTCCGGACCGTCACGGTCACGCTGATCTGCTTCAGGTTCGCCCGGGGCTGCGACACCTGCCAGACGCGCATGTAGTACCAGTTCGCGGGAGCAGCTCCGCCGGCCGCGAACAGGTTGCCGTTCATGTCGAGGTAGTCGACGTAGAGGTTGACCGGCGCCGCGGGGTCGGAACTGCCCCCGATCGTCAGCCCACTCCCACCCGTGTCGCTGGTCGGAAACACGCGGGTGTCGGAGATGCTGTCGCCGTAAGCCAGCGCCATCAGCTGCTCCATCTTGTCCTGCGCGTACTCGGTGGTCCTGGCCACCAGGTGCCCCTGGTTCTCCGACGTCTTGGTGGCCATGACGCCCATCGGCAGCACCCCAGCCGCGACGACGAGCAGGATCATCAGCGCGAACACCGTCTCGAGCAGGCTGAAGCCGGCTGGCAACCAACGGTCTCGGGCGGCGGAACGATCGTGACGCTGCGTGCTCACTGTCTCACCCACAGGGAGGCGTGCGCGGGCGACCACCACTCGCGGACGAGCGGTGTGGCCGTCACGGTGATCGCCCGGACACCGATGTTGTCGGTCATGTAGAAGGCATTGCCGCCGAGCGGCGCGCCGGCGGCAGTGATCGGAATGCCGCGGGAGTTGAAGACGATGCAGTTCGTGTTGCCGATCACCGCTCCTGCGTTGTTCGTGCACTGCGTCGCCATCGCGATTGCCGGCTGGGTGTTCGGCGGCGGCGTGTCGAGCACGCCGAATCCGAAGCGCACGCCGAATGGCATCGTGTAGGTCACGCCCTCGGTCACCCACCGGTTGTTCGTCTTGTCCCACAACTGGAGGCTGTACTGGTTCGTGCCCAGGTCGCCATAGACGCGCGCCCGGGAGAACTGCGACGTCGCGCGCATCTTCGCGAGCCCCACGAGGTTCGAGATCGTCTTCGCCTCGTTGCGCAGCCGGTAGCCGGAGATCGTATTGCTCACCACCGGAACGGCGAACGAGGCCAGGATGCCGATGACGGCCATCACGACCAGCACCTCGACGAGCGAGAACCCGGAATCCGTTCGTGCGCGCAACATGACTGCCCCACCTGAGGGCAAGGCGCGTTCCATCTTCGGGAGATCCGGCAAACTGCTGAGCGGCGGGATCTTGCTCATCGCGCACCACGAGGGCCGAAACATGCGGTGTTCCAGCCTGGAACCGCGGGCCACGCTTCTGTCACGACACTGACGAGTTCGGTACCTCGCCGGGACGCGCGCCCGTCGTGCCGTGGCTGCACGCGGTGTGACGGCCTGGCCACGCCTGGAGGGACGCGAACGGGATGCACGGCGCCTCCAGCACGATTCCGTCCTGACCTGTGTCGTTCCGAGGCAGAGACCTCGGATGCGTGTTCCGGCTCGTGACTCACGGCACCGCGCGTGGTCGCGTGCCCGTGCGTGCGACGACGCATTCCGCGCGAGCGGGCAAGCGCAATGCACTACCTCGTGCGGGTCCGCCGCGATCGCGCGGGCGCACACGGTTCACCCCGACGCGTGAGGAACTGCAATGACGATCGCATCATCCACTTCTCGCCTCCGGAGCGTTGCGCTGACGACCATCGCGCTGCTGCTGCTCGGCGCCGTGCAGAGCGCCCCGCTGCTGTCGAAGACGCAGCGCGCCATCGGCGGCTATCGCCTGGTGCGCGTGACGCGCATCAGCGCCAACGAGAGTGAGTTCACGTTCAAGGCCACGCTCCACAACGGAGGGGCGGCGATGGCCGGCGCCAGGGCGAAGCTGAGGGGCCCGCAACGGGACGGCCGGGTCGTCGACGACACCTTGACCTTCGGGCCAGTACCGGCCGGAGGGCACGCCGTCAGCCTCGATACGTTCTCGATCCGCCATCATCGGAACGCCCGGTTCAAGTCGCGATTCCCCGAGCTGCGATGGGACATCACGCCGGAAGCCGTCACCAACCGGGCGCCGGTGGCCAACGCGGGACCCGACCGGACGGTGCCCGGCATCGGCACGGCCGTGACCCTCGACGGCCGGCTGTCGAGCGACCCTGACGGCGACCGGCTGAACTTCGACTGGACGCTGCTGCCGCCGGCGGGCAGCGCGGCGACGCTGACCTCGCGCACGAGTGCCACGCCCGCCTTCACGCCCGATGTGAGGGGTCGCTACGAGATCCGGCTCGTGGTGGACGACGGCCGTCTGCCCAGCCCGGCCGACACCGCGGTGATCACCGTGGGCAACACGCCGCCCGTCGCCGACGCCGGCCCCGACTGCGTGGCGCAGGTGTCCCGCTCGACCACGCTGAACGGCCGCGGGTCGCGCGACGACGACGGCGACCCGCTGTCGTTCCGCTGGGCGCTGGTGGCCAGGCCCACCGGCAGCGCGACGACGATCGCGAACCCGGATGCACCGACACCCAGCTTCCTGGCCGACAAGGCCGGCACCTACACCGCGCAGCTGACCGTCAGCGACGGCGCGGCCTCGAGCACCGACACCGTCACGGTGACCACGGTCAACACGGCGCCGGTGGCCGATGCCGGACCGGACCAGACGGCGCGCGTCGGAACGACGGTGACGCTCAACGGCACCGCGTCGACCGACGCCGACGGCGACCCGCTGTCGTATCGCTGGAGCGTGGCGGCTGCGCCGGCCGGAGCCGGTGCGACGCTCGCCGGCTCCACGTCGGCGACGCCGTCCCTGGCGATTCAGGCGCCCGGGAGCTACGTCGTGCAGCTCGTCGTCAACGACGGCCACGCCGACAGCGCGACCGATGCCGTGGTGATCAGCACCGTCAACTCGGCCCCGGTGGCCAGGGCGGGCGCCGACCAGACCAGTCCGGTCGGCCGCACGGTCACGCTCGACGGGAGCGGATCGACCGACGTGGACGGCAACCCGCTGACCTTCCAGTGGACGCTCGTCGCGGCACCGGCCGGCAGCGCCGCATCCCTGCAGGGCCCCGCGTCCGTCGCTCCGACCTTCTCCGTCGATCGGGCCGGCACGTACCGCTTCGAGCTCGTCGTCAACGACGGCACGGCGGCCAGCGCGCCAGACACGGTGGAGGTGACGACCGTGAACTCCGCACCGGTGGCCAGCGCGGGACCGGACCAGACCGTCTACGCCCTGCAGCTGGTGACGCTCGACGGCGGCGCCTCGACCGACGTCGACGGCGATACGCTGAACTACCACTGGGCCCTGACCAGCGCACCGGCGGGCAGCCGGGCCGCACTGTCGGATGCCGCCGCCGTCAGGCCGTCGTTCACGGTCGACCGCGCAGGCACCTACGTCACGCAGCTCATCGTCGACGACGGCGTGTTGTCGAGCGCCGCCGACACGGTGACCGTCACCACGCTCAACACGGCGCCGGTCGCCAATGCCGGACGCGATCAGTCCGTGGTGGCCGGGCAGCTCGTCGGGCTGGCGGACGACGGCTCGACCGACATCAACGGCGACCCGCTCTCCTATGCGTGGGCCATCACGGTCCGGCCGGCCGGCAGCACCGCGCCGCTGCTCGGCGCGACGTCGGCGACGCCGACGTTCCGGGCCGACCGCGTCGGGACCTACGTCGTGCAGCTCATCGTCAACGACGGCGCCGTCGACAGCGCGCCCGACACGGTGACCATCTCGACCAGCAACACGGCGCCGGTGGCCGACGCCGGCATCGACCAGCCGGCCGCGGCGGTGGGCCTGCCGGTCACGCTCGACGGCGGCGCGTCGTCCGACGCCGACGGCCACCCGCTGACGTTCCGGTGGGCACTGATCGCCGCGCCGAGCGGCAGCACGGCGACGTTGTCGGACGGCTCGGCCCTCGGCCCGGTGTTCACGCCGGACCGCGGCGGCCAGTACGTGGCACAGCTCATCGTGTCGGACGGCTTCGTCGACAGCGCCCCGGACACCGTGGTGATCGAGACCGTCAACCGCGCTCCGGCGGCCAACGCGGGGGCGGACCTCCTGGCCAACGTCAGCTCGGTCGCGACGCTCGACGGCCGCCTGTCGGCAGACCCCGACGGCGATGCCGTGACCTACGCGTGGGTGCTGACGGCACGGCCGTCTGGCAGCGGGGCGTCGTTGAGCGGCGCAGGCACGGCAACGCCGTCGTTCACGCCCGACGCGGTCGGAACCTACACGGTGCAGTTGACGGTGTCGGACCCGTCCGGGCTGTCGGCCACCGACACCGTGAACGTCGACGCCGTGGTACCCGCCACGGTGACCGTGGCCGTGGTCGACGGCCGGGCCACCGAATCCCCGGGCGACACGGCGCTGCTGACGGTGACCCGCCGTGGGTCCACGACGCTGCCGCTGACGGTGAGCTACGTGCTGGGCGGCACGGCGGCAAACGGCGTCGATTACGCCGCACTGCCTGGCAGCCTCACGATCCCGGCCGGCCAGGCGTCGGCGTCGATCGTGATGACGGCCGTCGACGACACCGACTTCGAGGGCACCGAGTCGGCAACCATCACGCTCGTCAACGGGCCCGGGTACGTCGTGGGCACGCCGGCGTCGGGGTCGGTGAACATCATCGACAACGACCTGCCGACCGTGACGATCGCGGCCACGGACCCTGATGCCTCGGAGACGGGACCGGACGAGGGCACCTTCACCGTGTCCCGGACGGGCGTCACGAGCAGCAGCCTGACGGTGTCGTTCACGGTCCGGGGCTCGGCCACGAGCGGCGTCGACTACGTCAACGTCGGCACGTCGGTCACGATCCCCGCCGGCGCCTCGTCCGCGACCATCACGGTGACGCCCCGCGCCGACGGCGTCGTCGAGGGGGCCGAGACCGTCGACATCTCGATAGGCGCCGGGGCGTACGTGGTCGGCACGCCCGGCACGGCCACCGTGACCATCGCCGCCAGCAACTGACGGCCCTGGGTGGCGGGCCCTTCGGGGCCCGCCGCGTCCGTCCCCTGAGAACGCGCCCAGGGACGCCCGCGCCGCGCGTGAAATAATTGCCGGCGTGACACCGCGCGTCCGCTTCGCTCCGTCCCCAACCGGCTACCTGCACGTCGGCGGCGCCCGCACGGCGCTCTTCAACTGGCTCTACGCCCGCCGCCACGGCGGCACCTTCGTGCTGCGTATCGAGGACACCGACGTCGAGCGCTCGTCGGCCGACATGGTCACCGGCATCCTCGACGGCCTGCACTGGCTGGGCCTCAACTGGGACGAGGGCCCGGTCGTCGAGGGCCCGCACGGCCCGTACTTCCAGTCCGAGCGCCTCGAGCAGTATCGCGAGGTGGCCAACCGCCTCGTCCGCGACGGCATGGCCTACTACTGCTACTGCCCGGCGGAGCGGCTGAAGGCCGAGCGCGACCGCGCGGAGGCGCGGGGCGAGGCGTGGCAGTACGACCGGGCGTGCCTGTCGCTGACGCCGGCGCAGGTCGAGGAGCTCGAGGCGGTGCGGGCGCCGAGGGCCGTGCGGTTCAAGGTGCCCCCCGGCGTGACGACCTTCGCCGACGCGGTGCACGGCCCCATCGAGTTCGATGGCGCCAACCTCGAGGACTTCGTGATCCTCCGGTCGGACAACCACCCGACCTATCACCTGTCCGTCGTCGTCGACGACGTCGACATGGGCATCACGCTCGTGATCCGCGGCGACGATCACATTTCGAACACGCCGAAGCACGTCCTGCTATTCCAGGCGCTCGGGGCGCCCACGCCGCGCTTCGCTCACGTGCCGCTGATCCTGGGCGCCGACAAGAAGCGGCTGAGCAAACGCCACGGCGCGACGTCGGTGCTGGAGTACCAGCGGCAGGGCTACCTACCCGAGGCAATGGTCAACTTCCTGGCGCTGCTCGGCTGGTCGCCCGGCGACGACCGCGAGCTGATGTCCAAGGACGAGCTGACCGCGACCTTCGCGCTCGAAGGCATCAGCGGCGGCAACGCCGTGTTCAACACCGAGAAGCTCGACTGGATGAACGGCCAGTACATCGCCCGCATGCCGATCGCCGACCTGGTCGAAGCGGTGATGCCGTTCTTCACGGAGGCCGACCTGACGGGCGATCCGATCGTCGCCAGCACGATTTCGTGCGAGCGCCTGCTCGAGCTGCTGCGGCCGAGAGCCAAGCGCCTGACGGACTTCGTAGAGCAGGCGGCCCCCCTCCTGACCGAGGCCGTCGAGTACACACAGGAGGCGATCGACAAGCACCTGACGACGTTGGGCCTCGACGGTCACGTCGAGGCGCTGATCGCGGCATTGACGGCGCTGCCGGCGTTCGACGAGCCCGCGATCGAGGGCGTCGTCCGCGGCACCGCCACCGAGCGAGGCCTCAAGGCGGGCGCGCTGATTCACGCGACCCGTGTCGCCGTCACGGGCCGCACGTCGAGCCCGGGCCTCTTCGAGGTGCTCGCGCTGCTCGGACGCCACCGCACACTGTCCCGCCTCGGTCGCCTGCTGACGTTTCTGCGTACGCGCACCTCATAGCCACCAGCGGCCAACTTGCGCCGAGGCCAGCTTCTTGGCCGCCCGTTGACAGCCTTGGCCGGTGCGGGAGACGGCGGCGAGCCGATTCTGCGTCCGCTCGCGCGGTTCCCTGCGTGGCATACCGGTTGCAAATCTCTGCGACGAACGCGTTCAGGCCCGACGCCGTACGCCGCCACTCGAACATCGCGCGTCACGCCGCCCGCACGACCGCTTGTGGAGACTCGTGCGACCGCCGGCGTGTCGTGCCCTCGACGTGGTCGCCCGACGGGCCGCGAACCAGGGTTTGAGTCAGGGGAGGTCGTTGTGGCAAGGGAAGACCGGGGTTTCGCGTCGATGGATCGAACCAAGCAGCGGGAGATCGCGCAGAAGGGCGGACGTGCCGCGCACCAGAAGGGCACCGCGCACCAGTGGAGCAGTGAAGAGGCGCGCGTCGCCGGCCGCAAGGGGGGCTTGGCCAGCCATCGCCGCCGGCCGGCGATCGTGGTGGAAAGCTAGGCCTCGGCGCCACGAGCACCGCCTGAAGACGAGGGGGCCGCATGCCGGCCGCCGGCCCCCTTGCGACACCTGGGGCAGAGCCGCTATAGTTGATGTTTCGTGACGCCGCTGGCGTCGCGGCCTGCCACTGGGAGGTCGTTCAACGGTAGGACACCGCGCTCTGGACGCGGTTATCGGGGTTCGAATCCCTGCCTCCCAGCCAAATCTCCTTCCGATACAAATACTTACAGTCAATTGGTGTCCTCAGGGAATCCCTGCCTCTGAGGCCACTATCTGATTGACGGACTTCCACTTTCGCTCGTCGAGTGCGAAGACCGTCTCCAAAATGTCTCCACGTTCAGATTCGACTCGTGCCGGCAACAGACAGACATTGCTAAACTCTGTTATCGAGGGATGCGATGAACGTGTCTTTGACACCTGAGTTGGAACGTTTCGTCGGCGAAAAGGTCGAGAGCGGTCTCTACAACAACGCCAGTGAGGTCGTGCGTGAAGGCCTTCGTCTTCTGAAGGAGCAGGACGAGATCCGACTGCGATGGCGGGAGCAGATTGAACGCGGCTGGCTCGATGCGCAGGCCGGGCGCGTCGTCGACGGCTCCGCAGCGATGGCGCGTATCAAGCAGCGTCTGACCACCCGACCGAAGAAGCGCGCGTGAGCTGGGCGTACCGCCTTACGAAGCGAGCCGAGGCGGACGTCGAGGCTATCGCTGACTTCATTGCGGGCGACAGCGTCGACGCGGCGATGAAGGTCCTGCTCGCCATCGAGGATGCGTTTGTCCTGCTGGCGTCGCGGCCAGGCATTGGCCACACGCGTGAGGATCTCACCGATCGTCCTCTGAAGTTCTGGAGCGTCTATTCCTATCTGGTCGTGTACGACCCCGTCGGTGATCCGTTGACCGTCGTCGCAGTGCTGCACGGCGCACGTGACGTCGCCCAGGTCCTCAAAGAGATCGGCTGAACTTGGGCTCCCCTCGGCAACCGGCGCGTTCGGCAATCAAGAGACCTTCGCTCGTCTCGTATTCGACTTCGCAAGAATCTGCGCGTGACCGTTGCATTGGAGAGACTGGCGTAACGTGGGCCGGCGCGGCATGCGATTATCCCGCACGGAGTACAGAACGCGCCGGATCCACTGCGATGCCGACCGACCAGAAGCGAGCGGACGCGGTCACGTTTTCAGCGGAATCTCCGCACGCGCCGAAACATGAGTTGGCGGTCGCCTCGTCGAGTCGATGTCCGGCCAGCCTCCTCTCAGACGTCGTTCAAGAGCGCGAAGTGCCCGTCAGCCACGGACAGGCCTGAGAGCCACAGCGGCCGTGACTCGCAACGGCCGCACGTTGTGGGACAACGGTGTCGTCTACGGGTTTGGCACCGACACCGGCTACCTCCCGCGGTCTGGCCTCAAGCACGAACTGCGCGCGCTCAGCGTGATGTTCTCCGAGCAGGACATCATCAGGATCATGGGCCCCAACACGGCGGCTTTCATCGAGCGGAGCGCCGACCTGGGCACCCTGGAGGCCGGGAAGCTCGCCGACATCACGATGGTCGAGGGCGACCCGCTCGACCTGATCTACAACCTGCTGAACGTGAAGGTGGTGGTCAAGGGCGGCGTCGTGGTGGTCGACAAGCGGGCCAGGCCGGCCCGGCGCTAACGAATCGCCCACCGCCCGGCGCTCGAAGTCTAGATCGCCCTGTGGCGGCGCCGCAGGTCGGGGCATTCGACGGCCTGCTGCTCGTGCTCATCGTCAGCGCGCTGGCGGTGGACGTGCTCGCCTTGGCGGCCCTTGGCGAGAACCTGATCCTGCTGGTCAACCTCGCCGGGGCGGGATATCTGCACGCGCGCTTCCTGCGCGGGAGCGCCGCGCTCGCCGCGCTCGAACGGTGGCAGATGGCCTACCTCCCCGCGCACTCCGCCTGGGCGGCCGTCGTCGCGGGCTGCCACAGGGCATCCCGTCACGCGGCCCGCAGGCGCGCCCGCAGGCGCTCGAACGGCCGCTCGATGCCGTAGTAGATCGCGGCGGCGCCGGCGAGCGCGGCCACGTAGAAGCTGTAGCGCCACCACCGCTCGGTCTGCCCTGGTACGCCGAAGAGGCCGAACACGCCGGTCGCCTCGTAGGCCCACTCGGCGACCGTCAGCTTCAGCAGCGCGCTCAGGAAATGGCCGATGAAGACACCGTAGGCCAGGTTGCCGAGGAGGCGATCCAGCCTGCTCCCGCGGCGCGTCGCCCACCCGCCGAGCCACAGCCACGCCACGACCAGCACCGGCGACAGGAACAGGGCGGCGCGCTCGACCGGCGCCCAGTGCAGCCCGAGCGCGGCCACCCCGAGCATCGGCAGCGCGACGACGCCCTGCCGCGCCCCCGACGGCGTCCGCGGCGCCTCGGCCTTCGGGGCATGGACGTAGGCCAGCACGCCGAGGATGAACACCCAGGCCGATGCCACCGGACTGCGCAGCCACATGTTGCCGAGCGGAGAGGTCGCGGACGTCAGCGCCATGACCAGCGTCGCGCCCGTCATCAGCCACAGCAGCGGCCGCCACGGGCGGCGGGCCAGGAGCACGAGCAGCGGCGCGCAGAGGTAGAAGACGCCCTCCACCACCAGGGACCATGCCTGAGGCGCAAGGTAGACCTGCGCCGCCCAGACGATTGGGTACTCCTTCGGGTAGAACCGGGCCAGGTCGAGCCAGCGGCTCGGGAAGTTCGTGTCCGGCATCATGTGTTCGCCGGAAGCCGGATTGACCAGGTACGGGCGCGACTCCCGCGCCCACAGCAGCAACGCCGTCGCCGCCAGGACGATCACGAACGGCGGCAGGATCCGGAGGCAGCGATTGGCGTAGAAGCGCAGCGCCCCGCGCGCGCCCTCGTAGTTCTCGCGAATCGTACGGGCCATCAGGAACCCGCTGATGGCGAAGAACGACGCCACGGCCGTGCCGCCGGCCGGCTCGCCCAGTCCGCCGAAGTGGGAACCGACGACGAGCAGGCTGAGCAACAGCCGCACCAGGCCCATGGCGGGATCATTCTAGGCGACCCACGTCCGGCGCGGCGGGCGACGATCCCGTGAATCGCGGGCGGAGGATAATGGCCAGTCGCCCCGGCACCGGAACCCATGACAGACACCACCTCTCTGCGCCAGACCCTGCAGGGTGCCCTCGTGCTCGCTCCCATCACCAAGGGCTCCAACCTGCCCTATCGCCAGCTGTGCCAGGAACTCGGCGCCCGCGTGACGATGAGCGAGATGGTCGTGGCGCGCCGGTTGAAGCAGCGGCGGCGCAGCGAATTCGCGCTGATCCGCCGCTTCCCGGGCGAGCGTCACTTCGCCGTCCAGCTCGCCGGCAACAAGCCCGAGGAGATGGCATGGGCAGCCGCGCTCGTCGAGTCGCGCGGTGCCGACCAGGTGGACGTCAACCTGGGCTGCCCGATCGACTTCTTCACCAGCAAGGGGCTGGGCGCCGCGCTCGGACGGGAGCCGCGGCGCGTGCAGCGCATCGTCGAGGCCATGAAGGCCGCAGTGCGCGTGCCGGTCAGCGTCAAGATCCGCCTGGGATGGAACGACGCCCACAGGAACTTCGGGGACGTCGTGCGCGCGGCCGTCGACGGCGGCGTCGATGCCATCACCGTGCACGGTCGCACGCGGGCCGCGCGCTACACGACGTCGGCCGACTGGGACGCCATCGGCGATGTCGCCGCGACGGCGCCGGTGCCGGTCATCGGCAACGGCGACGTGCTGTTCGCCCACGAGTTCGAGGCGGGACTGCGCACGGGCTGCACGGCGGTGATGACCGCCCGCGGCGCCCTGATCAAGCCGTGGCTGTTCCGCGAGGTGCTCGCGGGCGACGAGGATCCCGCCGCCGGGGAGCGGCTGGCGATCTACCGGCGCTACGTCGAGCTGGCCAGGGCCCACTGGGGAACCGACGACTACGCCCGCGAGCGTATCCGGGAGTTCCTCGTCTGGCACCTGGGCTTCTGGTGCCGGTACGCGCCGTGCCGGGCGGACGGCACGTATCCGGGTATGCAGCAGCGGGAATCCTGGACGCCGCGGACGCCCCTCGAGGCGCTGCTCGCACGGGCGGATGCGGCCGCCCACGGCTTCCTCGCCGACCGGCTCCTCGCCGACGAGCCCGTGGAGCCGGCC
>CAWULT010000017.1:0-56040 GCA_963923455.1 uncultured bacterium | reverse complement strand
TCAGAGGTGATGGCGCGCAACGGTCTCGTGGCGACCAGCCAGCCCTGCGTCCGATCACCGGGCGCCGCCGCGCACCAGGCGGGCGCCGGCGTCGCGTTGCACGACTGGACGGGCGACTGGGCCGCCACCCAGACCGTGGCAGCGGCGAGCGCGAGAAGCACCGCGCTCAGGCGGGCGAGTGTCGGGAGGGTCGGGCGCATGCTCGATCCTTTCACGCGGCGCGCTGCGAGCCCGCCGCGGAGTCTGGGTGGTGATGGGTGCCGGGTCAGTCGCGCAGCGCGAACGCCACCAGCGAGTTGCCCGAGATGGTGGCGACGTACTGCCTGCCGTCGACTTCGTAGCTCACGGGCCCGTTGACGATCTGGCCGCCGAGGCTGGTCTTCCAGAGCACGGTCCCCGTGCGGGCGTCGAGCGCGTAGAAGTAGCCTTCCCGCCCACCCGTGAAGAGCAGGTCACTTGCCGTCGTCAGGATGCCGCTGTCGGTGACGTCGAACTGCTTGAACGTCCACTTGCGCTGGCCGGTCCTCGGGTCGAGCGCGATGACCGAGCCGTAGCCGACCGTGTCGGTCCAGTTGTTGACCGGACCCTTGCGGCCGATGCCGATCGACGGCGCGTCGGGGACCGGGGTGACGACGGTGTGGCCGCCACCGGCGAAGTTGCGGCCCTCCTGGAACTCCTGGTACTCGCGGCGGAACACCGACGCGTAGTTCTCCCAGGCCGACAGGTAGAAGAGTCCCGTGCGAGGGCTGTACGACGGGGAGTACCAGTTGGTGCCCCCCTGGTTGCCGGGCCACGTCGGGGCGCCGGGCGGCTGCGTCGACAGGATGGGGCGGCCCGTCGCGTCGAGGCCGCTCGCCCAGTTCACCTTGACGAACGGCGCGCCCGACAGGAACTTCCCCGTGACCCGATCGAGCACGTAGAAGAAGCCGTTGCGGTTCGCCCAGAGCATCAGCTTCGACGGCATGCCGTTCCACGGCATGTCGGCGAGCACCGGCACCTGCACGGCGTCGTAGTCGTAGGCGTCGTTCGGCGTGAACTGAAAGTGCCACTTGAGCCGTCCCGTGTCGGCGTCGAGCGCGACCACGGCGTTGGTGTACAGGTTGTCGCCGGGTCGCTGGTCCGGGTTCCAATCCGGCCCGGGGTTGCCGACCCCCCAGTACGTCAGATTGAGGGCCGGGTCGTAGCTGCCAGTCACCCAGATCGAGCCGCCGCCGTGGGGGTACGCGTCCTTGGGCCAGGTGTCCGCCCCGGGTTCGCCGGGTCCTGGCACGGTGTAGAAGCGCCAGGCCTCCTCACCCGTCTTCGCGTCGTAGGCCGCGATGAAGCCGCGGATGCCGTACTCGGCCCCGCCGACGCCGACGATCACCTTGTCCTTGACGACGAGCGGCGCGAGGGTGATCGAGTAGGCACGGCGCGAATCGCCGACCGTCTTGTTCCACAGCGGCTGGCCGTTGCGCGCGTCGATCGCGACGAGGTGCGCGTCGAGCGTTCCCATGAACAGTGTGTCGCCGAGGATGGCGACGCCGCGGTTGTTGGCGCCGCAGCAGATGCGCTGGTCGGGTGAATTGGTGTAGCGGTAGACCCAGAAGACGCGGCCCGTCTTGGCGTCGAGCGCGACGACGTCGTTGGGGCGCTGGGTCACGTACATGACCCCGTCGACCACGATGGGCGAGGCCTGCCACGCCCCGTAGACCTGATTCTGCAGCACCCACTGCTGCTGGAGGTCCTTGACGTTGGCCGGCGTGATCTGCCTGAGCGCGGTGTGCCGCTGGCTCGCGTAGGTGCCGTTGTAGGTGAGCCAGTTCCGGGGCTCGTCGGCCGCGCGCAGCAGGCGGTCGGTCCCCACCTGCGCGCCGACGCGGAGGGTGGGCGCCGCCAGCAGCACGAGTGACGCGGCGAGGGCGAGACGTAGCCGCGCCATCACCGGACCCCCCGCAACGACACGAGGTAGCCGATCAGGTCGGCGAGTTCCTCCTCGGAGAACCGATCCTTGTACGAGGGCATCGGCGACGTGGCGCCGACCTCGTAGGTCTTCAGATCGGCCTTGGCCACCGAACGCAGCCGTTCCTGGTCGTCGATGAGCTGCACGGTGTGGGTGTCCTCGTTCAGGCGGCGTCCCTTGAATGTCTGGCCGGTCCGGGTCACCAGCGTGACTGGCCGGTTGATCGGCAGCATCGACCCGGTGGGGTCGGCGAGCGAGCGCTGCAGGGCCGCGAGCGTTCGCGTGGCGCCGATGTCGCTCAGGTCGGGCGCCGTGCGCGGGCCGCGTCCGTTGACCCGGTGGCAGGTGGCGCACTGGCCCTTGCCCTCGAACACGGCCTGCCCGCGCGCGGCGCTGCCGACCTTGACGGCGATCGAATCGGCGTCGAAGCCGGCGCGAATGAAGGCGACGACACCGTTCATCTCGGTGGGCTGCAGGCGGAACCCCGGCATGCCGGTGCCGGGCAGCCCGGTCGCGATGATGCGTGACAGGTCTTCGTCCGTGGTGACCCGCTTGAAGCGACCGAGTTTGAGGTCGATGCCGGCGACCGTGTCACCGGTGGCGCCGTGGCATCCGCGGCACTGCTGGCCGTACAGCCGGGCGCCGATGTCGACCGCGGCGCGGTCGTACTGGCCGTGGTCCTGGGCCTGAGCGCCGCCCGGCGCGAGGCCGGCGACGACGGCCAGCGGGGTCAGCAGGCCGAGCAGGCGGGCGATCGGTCGTCGCGTGCGGGAGACGTGGGCAGACATACGTGCCGCCTTGTACCCGACATCGGTCCGCCCTGTCCACCGTATCGTCGGGACCGACCGGCCGGGACGGGCGCCGGCCTGTCGCCAGGCGCGGCCCGCCGGCGCCGTGAGCCGCCGAGGCCGACGCCGCGCCCGCTCCACGGCGCGCCTGCCTCCGGCGTCATCGCGCGGGCACCGGCGTCGCCGGCTGTTGACGTGCCCCCCCCGCTGGGGTATTCAGAGGAGGTGCGCATCGACATCTGGTCGGACGTGGTCTGCCCGTGGTGCTACATCGGGAAGCGGCGGTTCGAGCAGGCCCTGAGGCAGGCCTCGGGCCTGGGCGATGTCGAAGTCGTGCATCGGTCCTTCCAGCTCGACCCCTCCCGCCCGAAAGGGCAGACCATCAATCGCCGTGAAATGCTGATGGCCAAGTACCACCTGACGGCGCCGCAGGTGGAGACGATGGACGCGCGGATGGAACAGACCGCCGCGGCCGAGGGGCTCGAGTACCACCTGGACGACGGCGTGACCGGTAACACCGCCGAGGCCCACCAGCTGCTGCACATGGCCAGAGCCCAGGGCCTGCAGGACGCCCTGGTCGAACGCTTCTTCAAGGCCTACTTCACCGAACGCAAGTCCCTGTTCGACACCGAGTCCCTCGTGGCGCTGGCCGCGGAGGTCGGCCTCGACGCCGAGGCCGCGCGGACGGCGCTGCGCGAGGGCACCTATGCGGCTGCCGTCGAGGCCGACGCACAGGAGGCGCGCAAGTTCGGGGCGAGCGGTGTGCCCTTCTTCGTGATCGACCGGCGGTTCGGCGTGTCGGGCGCCCAGGCGACCGAGGTGTTCGTCGATGTGTTGACGAGGGCCGGCGCGACACGCAAAGGCTGACGCGCCCCGACGGTGGCCCGGTGCGTGGCCGCGTGCGCCTCGGTGCAGCGGTCAGGGCGCGACAGAGGGCGAGAACGTCTGACTGGTGTCGACGGTGAACCGCCGGTAGTTCGAGAACAGAATCGTCCCGCCCTGCCGGATGCGCCGCAGCAGCAGAAAGCGCCCGCTGAAGGTGTATTCGGACCGCGTGGGCAGCCAGGCACCGTCGGCGGAACGACGCCGGTCGAAAGCCGCTCGCGTGCCCTCGTGGACGCGGCCGAGCAAGCCGAGGCCAACCGAGACGGTGCGCGTCGTTTCCACTTCGAGCCGCGCCAGCTCGTGGTCCGACTCGCTGATCCAGGCCCGCCCTCGGAAGAACTTCAGGAACCCGCCGAGACGCGTCCGGGTACGTGCGTCTGGCCTCGGAGTCAGCGACACGACGACCGTGTCGTGTCCGTCGAGCATGTCGCGCCCGAGCAGCGTGATGTCGAACGCCCGAAAGACGTCATCGACCTGGGCCGCGCGCTCCGCCCGGCGCTTGGCAGCCTCCCGTTCGTCCCTGGCACGGTCGGCGTCGGACTGCCGGGGCAGCCGGCGCGCGTATGCTTCCGCCTTGCGCTGGCGCTCGAGGTCGAGCTTCCGCAGATCGGCGTCGGGCGTGCGCCGGCCATCTTCCTCGAGCACCCGTTCCCAACGGGGCTCGCCTGGCAGGCCCGGGTAGCTTTCCGCGATCCGGATCGACTCGCCGGCGGGGCGCCCGCCGCCGTCGAGTTTCACGCGCCGCGTCGTTTCCACATAGCTGTAGCCGCTCAGCCGATCGTCGTTGGTGTCGAGCCTGGTCCGCACCTCGCGCAGGAAGGCGTCGCGGTCGGGCAGGGGGCGCGTCTGGCCGAGCGCCGGCCCAGCCGCCATCACCACCAGTACGAGCAGTAGGCCGGCCGACCGTCCGAGAGTAGAATCCCCGGCGTTGGAGGTCCACATGGCCCGAGTGTATGCCCTTCTCCTTTGCGCGGCGGTCTGGACTGCGGGTGTGGCCGTCATCGGTGCGCAGGGCCCTGGCTCCCAGCGGCTGCCGCCGTCGTCGTCGCCGACGTTCTCCCGCGATGTCCTGCCGATCCTCCAGAAGAACTGCCAGAGCTGTCACCGGCCGGGGCAGATCGGCCCGATGCCGCTGCTGACCTACGAGCAGGCGCGCCCGTGGGCCCGGGCCATCAAGACGCAGGTCGTCTCTCGGGCGATGCCGCCATGGCACGCCGACCCGCGCTACGGCCACTTCCTGAACGATCGTTCGCTCGATCAGTCCGCGATCGACACCCTCGCGGCGTGGGCCGACGGGGGCGCACCCCAGGGCGACGTTCGCCAGGCGCCCGCGCCCATCCCGTGGCCGGCCGACGGGTGGCAGGTGCAGCCCGACGTCGTCGTCACGATGCCCGCCTACGCGGTGCCGTCCTCGGGCGTCGTGGAGTGGGAGAACATCGCGATTCCGTCTCCATTCGCCGAGGACACCTGGGTCACGTCGGTGGAGATCCTGCCGAGTGCGCCGGCGACGGTTCACCACATGTGCTTCGTGTTCCAGCCGCCGCGCCCCGACGTGGTGCTGAACCGCTACGAGTGGGCCGAGATCGCGCGCGATGCACAGGGCCGGCCCGTCGGTCGCCAGGGGCCGCCGGCGGCCGCGGCGGCCACGCCGCCGGCGTCGGGCAACGGCGCGCCCGCGAACCGCGACGCCTGGATCCTGACGCGCGACGTCGGCAGCACCGAGGTGAAGCGCCGGCTCGGCCGCCCGACGATCACCGCCGGCGGCACCAACTGCTACGTGCCGGGGTACTCGTTGCACGACTACCGGGAGTACGACGCCGGCGTGCTGGTCAAGGGTGGGCAGAACATGATCGTCAACCTGCACTACCAGACGGTCGGCAAGCCCGTGACCAACACCTTCAAGATTGGCTTCACCGTCGCGAAGGCCAAGCCGGCGAAGAAGTTCGTCGCCCTCGCGCCGAGCGGCGCCACGCGGGCGTTCGCGATTCCGCCGAACGAGGCGAACTACACGTCGCCGCCGGTCGAGCTGACGATCAACAAGGCCGCCCGTCTCGTGTGGATGTCGCCCCACATGCACTTCCGCGGCAAGGACATGACGTGGTCGGTGACCTATCCGGACGGCCGGCGCGAGGTGGTGCTGAGCGTGCCCCGTTACCAGTACGCCTGGCAGCTGCAGTACCACACCGACGTGCCGCTGCCGCCCGGCACACGGATGCGGGTCGACGCCCACTACGACAACTCGGCCGCCAACAAGGCCAACCCCGACCCGAACACCTGGGTCTACCCTGGCAATCAGGCCTGGGAGGAGATGATGAACCCGTTCACGTGGCTGCTCGTCGACGTGGACGTGGACGAACGAGGGCTGACCAGCCCGTTCCTCCAGGCCGACGGCGCCTGACCACGCGCGTTCGGTGGACGGCCTCGCGGCCGTCCACGAAACTGCAGACAAAAGCTCATCATTGTTAAGGCTCAGTTCCGTACCGGTCGATACAAACCAGTACGGATGCCGCGATTCTGGGCAGGACCCACCGTGGCGGCGAGGGCGATCCGGACCGGATCAGCTCACGCTAACTATCTGAGGCGACGAGAGATGAGCATCGGCGTGACCCGTCAGGTCGCTGTGGCGCTGACCCTGGGCGCCCTCATGAGCGGCGGGCGGGCGTGGGCGCAGCTGGGCGCCGGCCGGCCGGATGGCGCGGCCCTACCCGAGACCAGCCCGTTCCAGATGGGCCCCGTCTCCTTCCAGCCGTCGATCCTGCTGCACGACGTGGGCGTCGACGACAACGTCTACAACGCCTGGACGAACCCGCGCGAGGACTTCACCTCGACGCTCTCGCCGCGGCTGCAGGCCACGATCACTCCGGGCTCCTTCCGGGTCGTGTCGACCGGCTCGGCGGGCTTCGTCTACTTTCGGACCTACAAGGACCAGCAGGCGCTGAACGGGTCGGGCACGATCCGGGTGGAACGTCTCTCCGGGCGGCTGCGGCCGTTCGGCAGCGCCGAGCTCTGGCGTGTTCGCGAACGCCGAGGCGAGGACATGGACGTGCGCGTTCGCAGCGTTCGCCGCACCGCCACGGGCGGGCTGGACGTGCAGCTCACGCCGGTCACGGCGCTGACCACGTGGGTGCGCCGGGATCAGGTGCGCTACCAGCCGGACGAGGAGTTCCTCGGGGTCAGCCTCGCGCACCAACTGAACAACACCAGCGACGTCGTTGCCGGAGGCGCGAAGTTCGCGGTCACGCCGCTCACCACGATCACCACGGCGGCCGAGTACCAGCGCGACCGTTTTCAGTGGAACCCCGTGCGCGACGCCGACAGCCTGCGCGTGGCGCCGACGGTGGACTTCGACGCGACCGCCATCGTCAGTGGCCGCGCGTCGCTCGGCTACCGACGGTTCATGCCGCTCGATGGCCGGCTGCCGAACTTCCAGGGGCTCGTCGGGTCGGCGGTGCTGACCCATACCGTGGCCAGCATCACCCGGCTCGACCTGCAGGCGGAGCGCGACATCGACTACTCATACGACCCGCTGCAGCCGTTCTTCGTGCGCAGCGACGTGCGGCTGACCGTCTCGCAGCGCGTCGTGGGCCCGCTCGAACTCATCGCGATTGGCGGGCGCCGGCACGTGAAGTATCAGGCGCTCGCGGGGGCCGCGATCGATCCGCGCCGCGAGACGACCGGCACCATCGGCGGCGGACTCGGGATCCGCGTCGGCACCGACATGCGGTTCTCGGTGACCTACGACCGCACCCGGCGCCAGGCGACTGGATCGGGACGCGAGTACGAGCGCCGTCGTGTGCTGGCCTCCCTCACCTACCTGCCATGACCATGCTGAGAGTCACCACGTTGATCCTCGCGATGCTGGGCGCACAGGCCCTGGCCCAGGCGCCCGAGGTCACCAACTACGTCATCGGCCCAGACGATCTGCTGACCGTCACCGTCTTCAACGAGGCCCAGCTGTCGGGTCGCTTCCGCGTGGAGAACGACGGCCAGTTCAGCTATCCGTTCCTCGGCCGCGTGAAAGCCGGCGGCATCACGGCGGCCGACGTGGCCGCGCAGCTCAAGGCCCGGCTGGCGGACGGCTACCTGCGCAACCCGCAGGTGACGGTCGAGGTCGAGCAGTTCCGCAGCCAGAGCGTGTTCGTCCAGGGCGAGGTCCGCAACCCTGGCAAGTACGTGCTCTCGGGCTCCGTCACGCTGCTCGAGGCGCTCGCGCAGGCGGGGTCCACGACCGCCCAGGCCGGCAGTGACATCCTGATTCTGCACCCCAGAACCGGCGGTGTCGGCGGGCCGAGCGACCCGACGCAGGCCGATGCCGAGATCCAGCGCGTCAACCTGCGCGACATCGAGAACGGTCGGCTGTCGCGCAACGTGACCATTCGCGACGGCGACACGATCATCGTCCAGAAGGCCGAGCGGTTCTTCGTGGTGGGCATGGTCCGCAATCCGGGATCCTATGTCCTCGAGCCCGGCACGACCGTGCTGCAGGCGGTGTCGATGGCCGGCGGCGTGACGGAGCGCGGCTCGAGCCGGCGCATCCGGGTGACGCGCGTCGTCGACGGTGCGCGGAAGGAGCTCGACGCCAAGCCGGGCGATGCGGTGCTGCCGGGCGACACGATCACGGTCCGCCAGCGGCTGCTGTGAAAGTGCTGTTCCTCAGCTCCACCGGGCAGACCGGGGGCGCCGAGGCCGCGCTGCTCGAGCTGCTCGCCGGCCTGCGCGAGCGGCACCCGTTCTGGCCGCTGGCGCTGCTCGTGGCCTCGGACGGGCCGCTCGTGTCCCGCGCTCGTGATCTGGGCGTCGCCGTGCGGGTGCTGCCGTTTCCGTCGTCGCTCGCCCGGCTGGGCGACTGGGGTCTCGGGCGCGGCGGGTCGGCGCGTCTGGCGATGGGCCTGCGGGCCGTGCTCGCGCTCGCGCCGACGTGGCGCTATCTGCGGCGACTCCGCCGGGTGATGCGCGAGGAGGCTCCGGACGTGGTGCACACCAACGGACTCAAGATGCACGTGCTGGGGGCTTGGGCGCGGCCCGCGGGCGCCCGCCTGCTGTGGCACCTGCACGACTACGCGGGCCGGCGGCCGATCGCGGCGCGGCTGCTGCAGCGGTACGCGAACCGCTGCGACGTCATCGTCGCCAATTCGGCCAGCGTGGCGGCCGACGCTCGTCGCGTGTGCGGAGGCGCCGACGTGCGCGCGATCTGGAACGCGGTGGATCTGGGGCGCTTCACGCCCGACGGCCCGCGGGCTGACTTGGATGGCCTGGCGGGACTCCCGCCGGCCGGCCCCGGCGCCGTGCGTGTGGGCCTGGTGGCCACGTTCGCGCGCTGGAAGGGGCATGGCACCTTCCTCGAGGCGCTCGCGGTGCTGCCGCCCTCGCTGCACGTACGTGGATACGTCGTCGGGGGCCCGCTCTACGACACCGAGGGCAGCCAGGTCTCGCTGGCGGACCTGCGCCGCCAGGTGTCGGCGCTGGGACTCGACGGCCGCGTCGGGTTCACCGGCTTCGTCGCCGACACGGCCGCCGTGATGCGAGCCCTCGACGTCGTGGTGCACGCGAGCACCGAGCCCGAGCCGTTCGGCCTGGTCATCGCCGAGGCGATGGCCTGCGGGACCGCCGTCGTCTGCAGCGGCGCGGGCGGCGCGGCCGAGATCGCCACGCCCGGCGAGAACGCCTTGGCACACGGCCCGGGAGACGTCCGGGCCCTCGCCGACGGGATCGCGGCGCTGGCCCGCGACCGCGACCTGCGGCGGCGCGTCGGGGAGGCCGGACGCCGGACGGCCGAGCGGGCATTCACGCGCGAGCGGCTCGCGCGCGAGTTCACGGCGGTCTATCAGGAATTCGCACCGGCCTCGTGAGGCGGGCGACGGGACGACACACGTGACGAGGGTCCTCCACATCAACGCGGGCAATCTCTTCGGGGGCGTCGAGTCGTTCCTGGTGACGCTGGCGCGCGAAGCGCGGCTCGCGCCTGGGATGCAGCCGTCGTTCGCGGTCTCGTTCCAGGGCCGGTTCAGCGAGGAACTGGCCCGCCATGGATGGCCCGTGCACTGCCTCGGTCCGGTTCGCCTGAGCCGGCCGGGCAGCGTCCTGCGCGCGCGGCGCGCCCTCGCGGCTGCCCTTCGGTCCCACGCCGTCGACGTCGTCGTGTGCCACCAGGCATGGTCGCACGCCGTCTTCGGGCCCGTCGTCCGGCGCGCGCGGCTGCCGCTGGTGCTCTGGTGTCACACCGCCGGCACCACCGGCCACTGGCTCGACCGGTGGGCGCGTGGCACGCCGCCGGATCTCGTCGTGGCCAACAGCCGCTTCACGGCGGGCATCGTCGCGCCGGCGTTTCCGCTCGCGACGATCGCATGGGTCTACTGTCCGCTGACGGTGCCGACGATGCCGGCGCCGGAGTGGAGCCGCGACGCCGTCCGCAAGGCGCTCGACACGCCACCGCGCGACGTCGTGTTCGCGCAGGTGGGCCGGCTCGATCCCGTCAAGGGGCATCACACGGCGATTGCGGCGTTCGAGCGCATCGCCGACGTGCCGGGGTGGACCTACTGGATCGTCGGCGGCCCGCAACGCGACGCCGACGACCGCATGCTGGTGTCGCTTCGGCAGGCCGTGCGCGCCGCGGGGCTCGACGGACGCGTGCGCTTCATCGGCGAGCGGCGGGACGTGCCCGACCTGCTTCGCGCGGCCGACGTCTACGTGCAGCCGAACACCGGGCCCGAGGCCTTCGGGCTCTCGCTGGTCGAGGCGCTGGCCGCCGGCCTGCCGGTGATCACGAGCGGCATCGGCGGCGCCTGCGAGATCGTCGACGACTCGTGCGGCGTGCTGGTCCCGCCGGGCGACGTCGGCGCGCTCGCGTCCGAGCTGCGCCGCTTCGCGCTCGTCGACGCACTGCGCGCGTCGCTCGGCCGTGAGGCCCGCCGCCGCCCAGACCTCCTGTGCAACGTGCCGCGCCAGCTGGCGCGCATCCACCACATTCTGGCTGGCGCCGCCGCCCGCCGCCTCGCCCTGGTGTCCTGACATGTCCGCCGCCGCTCCCCACCTGCGTCTCGCGATGGTCAGCTACGGCTTGCCCGTACCGGGGCAGAAGCGGGGCGGCATCGAGCGCGCCGCTCACACCCTGGCCGACGGGCTGGGTCGTCGCGGCCACGACGTGGTGGTGTTCACGCACGACCCGCGGCCGGCCGGTGCAGCCTACGACGTGCGCCCCTTGCCGTGGAAGCGCTTCGTCGACACCTGGGCCGGCCGTCGCCTGACGATGGGGTACCTCGGCAACCTGCTCGCCGTGCTGCCGGACTACCGCGAGTTCGACGCGGTGATCTTCCATGGGGATAGCCTGTTCGCGGGCGTGATGGGGCGGCCGTCGATGCGCGTGCTGCACGGCAGCGCCCTGGGCGAGGCGCGCGCGGCGTCGTCGCCAGGGCGCGCCGTCCTCCAGTTCGGCGTCTACCTGCAGGAACTGCTGACGGCCCTGCTGTACGACACCGTGGTCGCGGTCAGCCAGAACACGATCGTCAGCAACCCGTTCGCCCGCCATGTGATTCCGCACGGCTTCGACGATCGCGTCTTCGTGGCGACCGGGGCGCCGCGGACGGCGGATCCGTCGGTGCTGTTCGTCGGGACGCTCGACGGGCGCAAACGCGGCCGCCTGCTGCTCGACGGCTTCCTGGGACACATCCGGTCGGTGCACCCTGCGGCGACGCTGACGATCGTCGGCCCAGCCGGTCCCGCCCACCCGGGCGTGCGCTACCTGACCGGCGTCTCGGACGCGGAGCTGGCGGGCTTGTACCGCGAGGCGTGGGTCTACGCCTCGCCGAGCACCTACGAGGGCTTCGGCCTGCCGTATCTCGAGGCGATGGCCTGCGGAACGCCCGTGGTCGCGACGCGGAACCCGGGCAGCGTCGAGGTGCTCGACGACGGCGCGTGCGGGCTGCTGCCGCCCGACGACGACTTCATCCCACAGGTGGCCGCGCTGCTCGGGGATCCGGGTCGCCGGGCCGCCCTCTCGGCCCGTGGCGTACAGCGGTCTCGCGCCTACGCGCTGTCGGCCATGCTCGATCGCTACGAGGCGCTGCTCGTGTCGATCGCTCCAGCCCATGCCAGGTCAGTCGCTTCCGTCTGACGTGCGCCCGGCGTGGCCCGGGGCCTCGTACCGGCCGGCCGTCGGCGTGCAGACCGCGCCGCGGGAGCCGTGGGGCTGGATGGAGTGCTTCGTCGCGATCCAGTTGCTGTGGGGCGCGTTCCTGTTCATCCCCGGCATGCAGTCGATGCGGCTGGCCATCCGCGTGATGCCCTACGCAGCCAGCCTCGGCGCGCTCATGGTGTTCGTACGCCGCGCGGGCAGGGACCGGCTGCCCCCGAGCGCCTCGTGGCTGTTCGCCGTGTTCGGCCTGCTGGGGCTGAACCTGTTGCACGAGAGCACGCACCTGCTCGCCGGTGTCGGACAGTGGGCGCTGCAGATCGCCATCGCCGCGCCCGCGCTGTGGGCGGGCAGCGTCGTCCAGAGCCGCGAGCGCTTCGAGCGGTTCCTGTGGCTCGTGTTCGCGGCGAGCTTCCTCAGCGCCGGCCTGGGTGTGCTGCAGACCTATTTCCCGGACCGCTTCCTGCCGCCCGAGTTCAGTGCCGTCGCACAGGCGATGAACCCCGACATCGTCGAGTCGCTGACCTACACGGGGGCCAGCGGCCAGGCCATCGTCCGCCCGCCCGGGCTCAGCGACCTGCCGGGCGGTGCGGCCGTCGCGGGCATGACCACCGTGGTGCTCGGCGTGGCGCTCGCCGCCCATCCGACGACGGCGCTCCCCATGCGGGTGGCCACGCTCGGCGCCGCCGCCGTCGGCATGACCACGCTCTACCTGACGCAGGTCCGCTCGCTGTCCGCGCTCGCCGTCGTCAGCGTGCTCCTGATGGCCGCGGTGCGCGTGCGCCAGGGGAAGGTGGTGCTGGGCGGCTGGATCGTGGCGGGCGGCCTCGCCCTCGTGCTGGGCGCCTTCGCGTGGGCGACGGCCGTCGGCGGCAGCGCCGTCTACGACCGGTTCGCCAGCCTGTTCGGCGACGGCGTCATCAACAGCTATCAGGAGAACCGCGGGCTGTTCCTGAAATACACCGTCGTCGAACTGCTCGAGGCCTACCCGCTGGGTGCCGGCCTCGGCCGGTGGGGGATGATGCAGCTGTACTTCGGCGACGCGACCCACTGGCAGGCGCCGCCGATCTACGTCGAGCTGCAGATCACGGGCTGGTTGCTCGACGGCGGCGTGCTGATGTGGCTCGTCTACGGCGGCGCCCTGCTGTCGTCGCTGCGGTACGCGTACGCCGTGGCCCTGCACGCCGGTGACGAGCGCGTGCGTTCGATGGCCACGGTCGTGCTGAGCCTCATGGTCGCCGTCGTCGGCATGTGCTTCTCGGGCCCCGTCTTCAACACGCAGCTCGGCATCGTCTACTGGACGCTGGCCGCGGCGCTCTTCGGCGTCGTCGACGCGACGCGGCGCGCGGGCGCCGCGGGCCGGCCGGAGGGGGACTGATGGTGGCGGCGCCGCACGCGTCGACGCGCATGCAGCGATTCCTGGGCGGACTCGGCCTGGGATACCTGCAGACGCTGCTGACCATTGCGGTCGGGCTCTGGCTGACGCCGTTCCTGCTCGGCCGTCTCGGGCAGCACACGTTCGGGCTGTGGCTCGTCGGCGCGCAGGTGCTGGCGTACCTGGGGCTCGCGGATCTCGGCCTCGTGGCGCTCGTGCCGCGCGACGTCGCGCACGCGAAGGGGCTCGCCTCGCAGGGGCCGGATGGCGCGCGGCCGCGGCAGATGGGGGCCGTGGTCGACGACACGGCGGCGCTCGTGCTGGGCCAGATGCCGATCGTCGCGCTGTCCGGCGCGGCCGTCTGGGGAGTCGTGGCGAGTCGCTGGGAGGGCCTCGGCGGCCCACTCGGCCTGACCGTGACCGCCTTCGTCCTGCTGTTCCCGCTGCGGATGTTCCCGTCGATTCTTCAGGGGCTGCAGGACCTGCGATATCTGGGCGGCGTCCAGCTGGCCGCGTGGGTCTCCGGCACCGCGGTCACCGTCGTGGCCATGGTCTTCGGCGCCGGGCTGTACTCGCTGGCGTGGGGCTGGATCCTTACGCAGGGGCTGACCACGGCGGGCTGCTGGTGGCGGCTCGTCCGGGTGTTTCCCGATGCGTGCCCGGCATTCCGGCCCGCCGCGGCGGTGGCCACGGTCGGCGCGATGGCGCGCGGGCGCGTGCCCGACCGGGTGTGGCGCGGCCTCTGGATCAGCGTCAGCCAGGTCGCACAAGTGCTGCTGAACGGTACGGACATGCTGTTGATCGGGACGCTCCTCGGCCCGTCCGCCGTGGTCGTCTACAGCTGTACCGGGAAGCTCCTGCTGCTGCTCGGCAACCAGCCGCAGCTCTTCATGCAGATGGCCGCGCCGGCCTTGAGCGAGCTGCGGGCCACCGCCTCGCGCGACCGGCTGTTCCAGTTGTCCACGGCCATGAGCCAGGCGATGCTGCTCGGCACCGGCGCCATCGCCTGCGTCGTGCTCGCCGTCAACGAGGGCTTCGTGGCCTGGTGGGTCGGCCCCGAGCGGTTCGGCGGGACGCTGCTGACCGGCGTGCTGCTGCTGGCCCTGATCCTGCGCCACTGGAACGACGCGCTGTCGTACACGCTGTTCAGTCTCGGACACGAGCGGCGGCTGGCGCTGACGAGCATCGCCGACGGCCTCGTGACCGTCGGGGCCATGCTCGTCCTGATTCCCAGGTTCGGCATGCCGGGCGCGGCGCTGGCCTCGGTCGCCGGTCTCGTGCTGGTGAGCCTGCCCAGCAAGCTGGGGGCCCTGGCGCGGGAGGAAGGCGTCCCCGTGCTGGCGGCCGTCGCGCCCCTCGGACCGTGGGCCGCACGGCTGGCGGCGCTGGCGCTCGCCGTCGCGGCCGCCGCCGCGGCCTGGACGCCGCGCGGCGTGGTGCCGGTCGCGGTCACGGGCGCCGTCGTCTCGACCGTCTACCTGCTCGGCATGCGAGGGGTGCTCGCGTCGCCGCTGATCGGGCCCCGGGTTGCCGCCGCCCTCGAACCAGGCGTGCGTCGCCTTCCACCCGCGTGGCGCCGGATGGCCGGCCTCGCGATTCCTCAACTGAACACCCAGACGACGTCATGACCACTCGCGTACCCGCACGTCTCAACATCGGCAGCGGCCGCCAGCCCATGGCCGGCGCCGTCAACCTCGACGTCAGCGATCGCGTCGGCGCCGACATCGTGCACGACCTCGACCAAACGCCGTGGCCGTTCGCGGCAGACGCCTTCGACGAAGTGCACGCGTACGACGTCCTCGAGCACGTCCGGGACGTACCGGCCGTGCTCGACGAGATCCATCGCGTCGGCCGCCCCGGCGCCCGTGTCCACGTCACGGTGCCCCACTTTTCGAGCGCCAATGCGTTCACCGACGTCACGCATCGGCGCTGCTTCGGCTGGCGGAGTCTCGACCCGTTCAGCACCGAGCATGAACTGGCCCACTACGCCCGGGCCCGCTTCCAGATGCGGCACCGGCGGATCAGCTTCCACCGGAGTCTCTGCAACCTGGCGGTGTTCCGGCTGGCGAACCGCTGGCCCGAGGCCTACGAGCGCCGCTGGGCCTGGATGTTCCCGGCCTGGTTCCTGTACTTCGAGTTCGAGGTGATGAAGTAGCCGTGCGCGTGGTGCACATCGTGCCGGCGCTCTTCGGGCCCGACGGGGTCGTCGGTGGGGCGGAGCGGTACGCCTACGAACTGGCGCGCCACATGGCTGCCGTGGTGCCGACGACGCTCGTGACCTTCGGGCGCGAGGACGACGACTACGAGGTCGGCGGGCTGCGCGTCCGCGTGCTCGCCGGCGCGTGGCACGTGCGTGGGCAGTGGAGCAACCCGTTCCACTACCGGGTCTTCGGGGCGCTCGCCGGCGCCGACGTCGTGCACTGCCATCAACAGCACGTGCTGACGAGCAGTGCCGTGGCCGCGTGGTGCCGGGTCATGGGACGGCGGGTGTTCGTCAGCGACCTCGGCGGGGGTGGTTGGGACGTGTCGGCCTACGTGTCGACCGATGGCTGGTACGACGGCCACCTGCACCTGAGCGCGTACAGCCGGCGCATCCACGGGCACGACGCGCGGCCCGAGGCCGAGGTGATCGCGGGCGGCGTGGACCTGGATCGCTTCACGCCGGATCCGCAGGTGGAACGGACCGGTGGGGCGCTCTTCGTCGGCCGGCTGCTGCCGCACAAGGGCGTCGAGGATCTCATCGGCGGCCTGCCGGCGGGCATGGCGCTCACCGTCGCCGGCCCGCGGCCGGACGCGGCCACGGCGTCGCGCCTGGCCGCACTCGCGGCGGGGAAGGCCGTGACCTTCGCGCATGGGCTCGATGACGCGGCGCTGGTCGACCTGTACAGGCGCGCCCTCTGCGTCGTGCTGCCGAGTGTCTATCGGATGCCGGACGGGCACGAAACGCGCGTCCCCGAACTGCTCGGGCAGACGCTGCTCGAGGGCATGGCCTGCGAGACTCCGGCCGTCTGCACGGACGTGGCCAGCCTGCCCGAGGTGGTGGCAGACGGGGCCACCGGCTTCGTGGTGCCACCGAACGACCCGGCCGCGCTCGGCGGGCGGCTGTCGTGGCTGCGGGACCATCCCGTGGAAGCGCGTGCGATGGGTCGGGCGGGACGGGCGCGGGTGCTCGCCCGGTTCACGTGGCCGCGGACCGTTCAGCGGTGCCTCGACGCCTACGCCCGCCCGGCGCGCGCTGGTGTCCCGCGGGCGGCGGCGCCGGACGGGCAGGTGCCCTGATGCAGTGGCACCTGGTCACCTGCGAGTACCCGCCTGCGGTCGGCGGAGTGGCCGACTACTCGCGTGAGGTCGCCGAGGGGCTGGCCGCGGCCGGCGACGAGGTGCACGTCTGGTGTCCGGCGGTGGCCCTGGGTTCGGTGCCGCCCGGCCGGCCGGGCGTTCACCTGCACCCGGTGCTGGGCGCCTTCCGGCCGGGCGATCTGTGCCACCTGGACGCGGCCCTCGACGCGGCGGCCGAGCCGCACCGCGTGCTCGTGCAGTGGGTGCCGCACGGCTACGGCTACCGCTCGATGAACGTGCGCTTCTGCGCCTGGGTGTGGCGGCGCGCCCGGCGCGGCAGCCCGATCGACCTGATGGTCCACGAGCCGTATCTCGCGTTCCACGAAGGGTCCTGGCGGCAGGACGCGGCCGCCGTCGTACACCGGCTGATGACGATGATGCTCATCCGCGCGGCCACACGCATCTGGGTGTCGATTCCGACCTGGGCGGAGCGGTGGCGTCCCTTCGCGCTCGGCAAGGCGATCGCCTTCACGTGGCTCCCGATCCCCTGCACACTGCCGGCGCCGTCGCGCGACGACGCCTTCGCCGTGCGCGGCCGGTATGCCGGGGACGCGCCCCTGGTGGGGCACGTTGGCACCTACGGCGCGCCGATCCGGGCGGCCCTGGCCGCGGCGCTGCCGCCGCTGCTCGACGCCGTGCCGGCGGCCCGCGTCCTGTTGCTCGGAGAGGGCGCGCCGCGCTTCGCCGGGAGCCTCGCGGTGACGCACCGCGCGGCGGCGGCGCGCATCCATGCCCCCGGCCGGCTGTCGCGCGAGGCCCTCGCGGCGCACGTGGCGGCCTGCGACCTGCTGCTGCAGCCGTATCCGGACGGCGTCTCGTCGCGGCGGACGAGCGCGATGGCCGGGCTCGCACTCGGGGTGCCGGTCGTGACCAACGCGGGCCCGATGACCGAGGCGATCTGGGCCGAGCGCGAGGCCGTCGCGCTGATCCCCGGCGATCACGCCTGGGCCGCGACGGCGGCGCGGCTGCTCGTCGATCCGCGGACGCGCAGCGGCCTGGCGGAGCGGGGACGCGCCCTCTACGAGGACCACTTCGCCCTGGCACGGACGATCGCCGCGCTGCGGGCGGCCTGAGGGTGGCAATGCGCATTGCGGTCGCGCACTGGAGCAACCGGCAGGCTGGCGGCACGGGCACGTACCTGCGGACGGTGCTGCCCGGGCTCGCGCGTCACCACGCGCTGGCGTTCGTCCACGAGCTCGATGCCCCCACCGATGCCGCGCCGCTCGCGCTGCCGGAGGGCGCGCCGATCTGGTGCGTGGGCGCGTCGGGGCTCGACCCGGTGCTCGCCGCACTTCGGCGGTGGCGCCCTGACGTCCTCTTCGTCAACGGCCTGCGCGATCCCGGCCACGAGGCGGCGCTGCTCGACGTGGCGCCGGCCGTGATGCTCGCGCACGACTATCACGGCACCTGCATCAGCGGCCGGAAGGCGTTCGACGTGCCGACGACTCGCCCCTGCGACCGGCCCTTCGGGCCATCCTGCCTCGTGCAGTACCTGCCGCGCCGGTGCGGCGGCCGCAGTCCGGTGACGATGCTGCGGGAGTACCGGCGACAGGCCGCGCGGTTCGCCCTGCTGCGGCGGTATCGGCGCATCGTGACGCTCTCGTCGCATCTGGCGCGCGAGTACGCACGCTACGGCCTGCCGGCGTCGTGCGCCTGGCAGGTCCGGGCCGCCGGCCCCGCGGCCGGAATGCCCGACGCGGGGCCGGAACCGGCCCCGCCGGCGCCTGGTGAGCCGTGGCACCTCCTGTTCGCGGGCCGCACGTTCGCCATCAAGGGCGGACGTGAACTGTTGCTCGCCCTGCCCGCGGTCGCGGCGCGGCTCGGGCGGCCGGTGTCGCTGACGATCGCGGGCGATGGGGCGGATCGTCCGGCATGGGAGTCCTGCGCGCGCGAGGTCGGCGCGCGCGATCCCCGGGTCTCGGTGCGCTTCGAGGGATGGGTGGGGCCGGACGCGATGGCGCGCCTCTTCTCGGGCTCGCACCTGCTCGTCGTGCCCAGCCTGTGGCCCGAGCCGCTCGGTCTGGTGGGGCTCGAAGCCGGGCGTCATGGCGTGCCGGCCGCCGGCTACGCCGTCGGCGGCATCCCGGACTGGCTGAAGCCCGGTGTCAACGGCGCGCTGGCACCGGGGGACCCGCCCACGGTCGGCGGGCTCGCCGATGCCATCATCGCCTGCCTCGCCGACCCCGCCACCTACGTCCGCCTCAGCGCTGGGGCTCGACGCCTTTCGGCCGATAACCCATTCGGTGGGCACCTGGAGGCACTGCTCGGCATCTTCGACGACGTGGTACGCGGGTAGCGCCGCGTCCCCGCCCTGGCGCGCATGACACCTCAGACATCCGCCGCCGTGGCGGCCTGGCCGGCGCCGGCCGCCGCTGCTCCCGCCCGTCCCTTGCGGGTGCTGTTCTTCGTCGAGGGCTTCACGGACATTCGTTTCGTCGTCGGCCTGAGCGAGATCTGCGACCTCACGATGGCCGTGCCCGCCGGCGCCTACGCCGCGAGCACGCTCAAGGCGCGCGTGGCCGCGAGCGGCGCGCGGTTGACGGTGCACGAGATTCCGGGCGGGCGGCTGGCCTTCCAGGCCCGGTCCTTCGCGTACCTGTGGCGGGTCGCGCGGCAGTTCGACGTGGTCCTGTCGCAGGAAGTCCTGCGCGGCTCCTTCAACGCGACGATCGTCGGCGCGCTGCGTGGCGTGCCGGTCGTCACCTACATGGGCATCGCGCCCATCGAGTACTTCCGGTGCCGCCGTGAGCGCGGGCGCATCGGACCCGTGGCCGCGTGGGCCGGTGAGGCGGCCATTCGCACGCTGATGACGGTCAACGGCCGGCTGGCCACGCGCTGCCTGGCGATGGGACCTTACCTGCGGGACGTTGCGCGCCGGTTCTGCCCCCGCAGCCAGGTCGGCCTCTACTACGGCGTGGACGTCGACCGCTTCCGGCCCGCGGACGCGGCGGAGCGGGCCGCGCTGCGCCGCCGGTTCGACCTGCCCGAGGACCGGTTCCTCGTGCTGCTCTCGAGCCGCATCAGCCACGAGAAGGACCCGGAGACGGTGCTGCGCGCGGTGGCGATCGCCAGGCAGCGCGGGCTCGACGCGGTCGTGCTGAATCTGAGCGGCGGCTACCAGGAGTTCCTCGCGCTGGCGCGCAGCCTCGACCTGGGCGACGTGTCGAACTGGGTAATCGGCCGTCCGGCCGTCCACCCGATCGAGGAGGTCCCCGACTACTTCCGGGCCGTCGATGTGGCGGCGCTGGCCTCGCTTGCCGAGGGGGCGGCCTATTCCACGCTCGAGGCATTGGCCTGCGGGACGCCGCTCGTGGCCACCGCGGTGGGGGGCATGGCCGTGCAACTGCAGGGTTACGCGACGCTCACGCCGCGGCAGGACCCCGACGCGATGGCGCGCGCGCTGCTCGCGATCGCGGCCGATCCGGCCGCGGCGCGCGCCGAGGCCCTCCGCGGCCGTGCGTACGTGTGCCGGGAATGGAGCCGCGAGCAGGCCTTCGGTGATCTCCGCCAGGTGCTGGCCGAGGTGGCGCGTCCGGCGTCGGCGGCAGGGGCACCGGCATGAAGCTGCCGCGCGTCGCGGTCGTGTCCGACCTGCTGGAAGAGCGGTGGCACAGCATGGATCTGGTTGCCGAGATCCTGCTGCTCGGCCTGCGCAGCCAGGACGCCCGTGTCGTCGACGCGGTGCAGCTGCGCCCCGCGATGGTCCGGCGGCTGACGCGCGTGCCCGGCCTGCGCACGCTGCGGGCCGTCGACACCGCCGATCGCATCGTCAACCGGGTGTGGGACTATGGGCGCTGGCTGGCGCCGCGCGTGTCCGAATACGACCTGTTCCACATCGTCGATCACAGTTACGCGCACCTGGTGGCGCAGCTGCCTCCGGAGAGGACGGTCGTGTCGTGCCACGACGTCGACGCGTTCGACGGTCTGCTGCCGGGCTCGCCGCCGCAGTCGTGGGTCGGCCGGCTGCTGGGGCGACGGTTGCTCCAGGGGCTCGTCTCGGCCCGTCAGATTGTCTGCGGCAGCGTCGCCACCCGGAACGCCCTGGTCGCGCACGCCGTGGTGCCCGCCTCGCGAATCGCGGTCGTGCCCTACGGCGTACATCCCGTGTACCTGGCGCGGCCCGACGTCGCCGCCGCGGCCGACGTCGCCGCGCGGCTCGGCGAGCCCGATCCGGACTGCCCCGAACTGCTCCATGTGGGCAGCACGATCCCGCGCAAGCGGATCGACGTCCTGCTCGACACGTTCGCGGAGGTACGCCGGCAGCATCCCGGCGCGCGTCTGATTCGTGTCGGCGGGCCCTTCACCGCGCGGCAGGCACGCCACGCCGCGTCGCTCGGCCTGACCGAGGCGGTCACGGTGATGCCCTTCGTCGAGCGGCGCCAGCTGGCCGCGCTCTACCGGCGGGCCGCGGTGCTGCTGCAGCCGTCGGCGAAGGAAGGGTTCGGGCTGCCGGTTGCCGAGGCGATGGCCTGCGGAACGCCGGTCGTGGCGAGCGACCTCGAGGCGCTGCGCGAGGTCGGAGGCACGGCCGCCGTCTATTGCGGCGTGGCCGACGTGCCGCGATGGGCCGCCGCCGTCTCGGCGCTGCTCGACGAGCGGGCGGCCCAGCCGGGGACGTGGCGCGAGCGACGGTCCGCGGCCGTGATCCAGGCCCGCCGGTTCGATCCACTCGAGCACGCCAGGCGGATGTCCGACCTCTACCTCGAACTGCTGCCCGACGCCGGGCGGGCACGGGCGTCGCACCTGAGGCTGGTGGCCGGCTGATGCGCGTCCTGCATCTCGGCAAGTTCTACGCGCCAGAGCCCGGCGGCATCGAGACCGTCCTGGAGATGCTGTGCCGCGGCGAGCGCACCGCCATCGACTCCGGCGCGCTCGTCCTCAACACGTCGCGGCGCACCGTGCACGAGAGGGTGGACGGCGTGCCCGTCACGCGCGTGGGCCGGTGGCTCTCGGCCGGGGCCGTCTCGATCGCGCCGGCGCTGCCGTCGTGGCTCGCCCGTGCCCGGGCAGACCTGCTCGTGCTGCACGAGCCCAACCCCATGGCGCTGCTCGCGTACGCACTGGTCCGGCCGCGCATGCCCCTCATCGTCTGGTACCACAGCGAGGTCATCCGGCCCCGCTGGCAGTACGAGTGGTTCTACCGGCCGCTGCTCGACTTCGTGCTGCGCCGGGCCGCGCGCATCGTCGTGGCCTCGCCGCCCATGCTGGACGTGCCGGCGCTGGCGCCGTATCGGGAGGCGTGCAGGGTGATTCCGTTCGGATTGCCGCCGGAGCGGTACGAGGCCACGGCGCCCGTCGCCGCAGCCGCCGAGGCGCGGCGGCGGGAGGCCGGCGTGCCCATCCTGCTGTTCGCGGGCCGTCTGGTCGGCTACAAGGGGCTCGACGTCCTGCTGCGGGCGCTGCCGGGCCTGGCCGCGCGGGCGGTCATCGTCGGCGACGGCCCTCGCCGCGCCGCGCTCGAGGCGCAGGCCGCGAGCCTGGGCCTGGCCGACCGCGTCCGTTTCGTCGGCCGCGTCTCCGACGACGAGTTGCTGGCCTGGTACCACGCCTGCGACGCCTTCGTGCTGCCGTCGACGAGCCGGCAGGAAGCGTTCGGGATGGTGCAGGTCGAGGCGATGCTCTGCGGCAAGCCCGTCGTCAGCACCGCGGTCGGCACCGGCGTGGCCTGGGTCAACCAGGACGGCGAGACCGGCCTGGTGGTACCGCCCGGTGATCACGCGGCGCTGCACGCGGCGCTGGCGCGCCTGCTCGACGCTCCGGACCTGCGGTGCCGGCTGGGCGCACAGGCCCGTGCCCGTGCCCGTGCCCGCTTCACGGTGGAGCGGATGTGCGCGTCGACCGTGGCGCTGTACCGGGAGACGCTCGAGCGCCCCGCTGCGGCGCCGATCGGCGAGTCCGCGCGCGTGAGCTGAGGAGCGAGCACGGATGATCGGTGCCAGAACACGACCGTTGATGGTGTCTGCCGACCCGGTGTGCCGCAGCGCGCCGGCCACCGATGCCGCCAAGCGCGGCCTCGACGTCGCGCTGTCGGGGATCGGGCTCGTGTTGTCGGCGCCCGTCTGGGCGGTGGCGGCGGCGCTCATCAAGCTCGAGGACGGCGGTCCCGTCCTCTACAGCCAGGAGCGCTCGGGGCTGCACGGCGTGCCGTTCGGCGTCCGCAAGTTCCGCTCGATGATCCCGGACGCCGAGGCCGTGGTCGGGGCGCAGCAGGCCACCGAGCACGACCCCCGGATCACGCGCGTGGGACGGTGGATGCGCGCGACGGCGATGGACGAGCTGCCACAGCTCTGGAACATCTTCCGGGGCGACATGAGCTTCGTCGGCCCCCGCGCGCTCCGGCCCGGCGAGATCGAGGTCGGGGGGGCCGGCCTCGAGCGGCTCGAGGACGTGCCCAGGTTCGAGGCGCGCGCCAGCGTGCGTCCCGGCCTGACGGGCATCGCGCAGATCTTCGCGGCGCGCGACATCCGGCGACGGCAGAAGTTCCGCTACGACCTGCTGTACGTGCGCCGCCGCTCGTTCTGGCTCGACGTCCGTCTGATCCTGCTGTCGTTCTGGATCACCTTCCGCGGCAAGTGGGAGACGCGCGGATCGAAGTTGTGAGGCGTCGCGCGGGCGGTCCGCACGTTGACACGCGGCCGCGCCACCAGTGAAACTCCAAAGTCGATGCACGACGCGGTGATCATTGGAGCAGGACCGGCCGGCCTGCACGCGGCCCGGCGCCTGGCGGAACGCGCGCGTGACGTCGTCGTCCTCGAGGAGCACCCCGTCGTCGGCGATCCCGTCCACTGCACCGGCATCCTCGCGCGCGAGGCCTTCGACGAATTCGACCTCCGCCGCACCAGCATCCTGAACGACCTCACCACCGCGCGCTTCGTGTCGCCGGCGGGGCACGCCGTCGCGTACCGGACCGGTGCCGTCGAGGCGGTCGTCGTCGATCGGGCGGCCTTCGACCGCGAGCTGGCGGTGGCCGCCGGACGGGCGGGCGCGAGCATCCGGGTCGGCGCACGCGCCCTGGGGCTTCGCCGCGACCCGGACGGCGTCGAGGTGGACGTCGCCGGGCAGGGGACCCTGCGCGCCCGGGTCTGCGTGCTCGCCTGCGGTGGCCGCTACTGGTTCCAGCGCGCACTGGGCCTCGGACTGCCCTCGCTCTACCTCCACTCCGCCCAGTGCGAGGTGCCGGCGAGCCGGCCCGGCGACGTGGAAGTGCACTTCGGGCGCGCCATCGCGCCACGGGGCTTTGCCTGGGCGGTGCCCGTCAATCGTGGTGGGCAGGGCTACGCGCGCATCGGCGTGATGGCGGAGCGCCAGGCGCCCGTGTACTTCGCCCGGATGCTCGACCGCGTCGCGGCCCGGTGGGGTATCGACACGTCGGCCGTGCCGCGGCCGCGCCAGAAGATCCTGCCCCTCGCGCGGATCGACCGGACGTACGACGACCGGGTGATCGTGGTCGGCGACGCGGCGGGCCTCGTCAAGCCGACGACCGGCGGAGGCATCTACTACAGCCTGTACAGCGCGGCGCTCGGCGCCGAGGTCGCCGCCGACGCCCTCGCCGAGGACGACCTGTCGGCTGCACGGCTGTCGGCCTACGAGCGCCGCTGGCGGGATCGGCTCGCGTCGGAGCTCGATACCCAGCGCTCGTTCCGGCAGCTCGTGCAGGGCATGCCCGATCACGACATCGAAGGCCTGTTCGACCTCGCGAGGACCGACGGCGTGATGCCGCTCGTGCGGCGGACGGCCTCGTTCAACCGGCACAGGAAGCTGATCGTCGCGCTGCTGAAGCATCCACCGGCCCGGCAGATCCTGTTTCGGTCCCTCGTCTCGTAGTCCGGGCTGGTCGGTCGTGGCGGCATGAGAGACCGGATCGACGCCATCCTCCGCGGTGACGCGGCAACCCTTCCCACCGGCGCGGCCGGCGACGCGCTGCTCGCCCAGGCGCGCGCGCACCGCGTGCACCTGCTGATCGCGTGGTGCACGCGGCAGGGGCCCACCGACCTCGAGCGCCTCGGCGGCGGCTGGCGGTCGCTGGCGGAGGAGATGCGCGTCGAGGCGCTCACCGACGCGCGGCGCGAGGTGGAGGTGGCGCGCGTCGTGGCCGCGCTCGAGGCCGCGGGCGCGGCGCCGGTCGTCTTCAAGGGAGCGGCCCTGGCGCGCAGCCACTATCCCGAGCCGTGGCTGCGGCCTCGGCTCGACACCGACCTGCTGATCGCACCCGACCGCCGTGAGGCGGCGTTCGGCGCGTTGCGCGCGCTCGGCTACGAGCGCCCGCCCTTCGTGTCGGGGGAGCACGTGATGCACCAGGCGCCGTTCGTCCGGTCGGACGGCGGTGTCGAGCACGTGCTGGACGTGCACTGGCGCATCGCGAACGTCGAAGTGGTGGCACGCGTGCTGGGGCACGCCGACGTGCACGGCCGGTCACGCCAGGTCCTGCTGCACGGCCACCCCGTCCGGGTGCCGTCGCCGGCCGACGCCCTGTTGCTGGCGCTGCTGCACCGGGTGGCGCACCACGCCGACTCGGAAGAGCGGCTGTGGCTGTACGACGTGCACCTGCTGTCCGAGGCGCTCGACGCGGCGGGGTGGGCCCACGTCGTCGGGACGGCTCGCGCCCACGCCGTGACGGCAATGTGCGCCCGGGGGCTGGAGCTGGCCCGGGGGGCCTTTCGGACCGCGGTTCCCGCCGAGGTGATCGGCGCGCTCGCGTCGCGGGCGGGCGAGGAACCGTCGGCCGTCTACCTGCGGCCGCACCTGCGGCCGGTCGATCGCCTGCTGGCCGAATGGCGGGCGCTCGGCCCCCGCGCGGGGCTGGCGTTGCTGCGTGAACACCTGCTGCCGCCGCCCCAGTACATCGTGAGCCGATACGGCGTACGGTGGCGTGCGCTGCTCCCGCTGCTCTACGCGCGGCGGGTCGTCGTCGGCGCGGGCAAGTGGTTCGTCACGCCGCGCTGAGCCGGGGCCGTCAGGACTCGAACGGCCGCCGCCGGTTGTCCGCGGGGTAGCCGTAGTACTCCGAGTAGGCGTGGTGGTCGCGGACGATGTCGACGCGATTGAGCACGGCCCCGAGCACCCTGGCCTTGGTCGCCGCCACCGTGTCGATGGCGCGATCGGCGAAGCGGCGCCGGGTCATGCCCGCGCCGAGCACGAAGGCCACCCCAGAGACGCGCGGCGCCAGCACGGCGGCGTCGGTCACCGCCAGGACGGGCGGCGAGTCGATCACGACCCACTCGAACGGTCCCGCCTGGAGCTGCGCCAGCAGGTCGTCCATGCGGCTCGAGCCGAGGAGCTCCGACGGGTTGGCGGGCGGCGTGCCCGCGGTCATGATCCAGATGTCCGGGTCCGTCAGCCGGTGCACGGCCTCGGCGAGCCGGGCGCGTCCGCCGAGCAGGTCCGCCAGCCCTGGCCCATTGGGCAGCCCGAACCCCTCGTGCACGCTGGGGCGGCGCATGTCCGCGTCGATCAGCAGTACCTTCGCGCCGCCGTAGGCCAGTGCCGCGGCCAGGTTGCAGGCCGTGGTCGTCTTGCCCTCGAGCGGCTGGGCGCTCGTGATGAGCAGCAGGGTGTTGCCCTCCGTCGGCCCGCTGAACGCGATCGACGTCCGGAGCGACCTGATGGCCTCGCCGAAGTGTCCGGAGGCGGCCGACGTCAGCACGGGCCGCCCGCCGCGGTCGTCCACCACGGGCACCAGGCCGAGGCAGTCGAGCCCGAGCTTCCGCGTGATGTCGTCCGCCGTCTTGATGGTGTCGTCGAGATAGTCGAGTCCGAAGACGAGCCCGAACGCCAGCACCAGGCCGGCCAGCGAGCCGAGCAGGAAGCTCCGGCGGATGTTGGGGCTGAACGGCGCATGCGGCGCACCGGCGCGTTCCACGAGCCGGACGTTGTTGCCGCGGCTGTTGGCCAGTACCTGCAGTTCCTTCTCGCGCTGGAGCAGCGTCTCGTAGAGCTGGCGGTTGCTCTGGGCGTTGCGCTCGAGCACGGTGTAGTTGACGTTGCGGCGGTCGAGGTCGGTCGCCAGGGCCTTCTGATCCTCGAGCGCGCGCGCGAGCGTGCGCTCCTCGAGCACGGCCGACTCGTAGTCGTAGCGGATCGTGTTCTTCGCCTTGACCAGCTCGGCGTCGAGCTGCCGGCCGACGTCCTGGATCGACGCCGTGATGGTGACGATCTCCGGGTGCTTCTCGCCGTAGCGCTCGGACAGCAGCGCCTTCTCGCGCTGCAGGTCGACCAGCCGCGCCTTCATCGTCTGGATGAACGGGTTCTGCGCGACGGCCGGAATGGTGTCGACCGTGTCCTGACCGAGGGTCTCGATCTGGCGGTAGAGCGATTCCTTCTGCGCGCGGTTCGTGCGGGCGCGCGTCGCCGCGTCGTTCAGCTGGTTCAGCCGCGCGATCACGATGTTCTGCGGGCTCTCCGCCGGGCCGACGTCGTGGCTCGCGCGATACTCGGCCATCGCGCGCTCGCTCTGCTCGACGATGCGCTGCTGGCGGGCGAGTTCCTCGGAGATCCACCCGAGGCTCTTGGCCATGCTCTGCTGGCGCAGTTCGAGGTTCTGCTGGACGTACTCCTCGGCGAGCGTGTTGGCCGCGCGGGCCGCGAGCGTCGGATCGGCCGAGACGACGTGGACGTCGACGAGGCGGCTCGCGCGCACCGGCTCCACCGATACCCGGGACAGCAGGCGATCGACGACGTCGTCTTCGGATGCCGGGCCGTCGGCCGTGCGCTCGGGCACGGTGGGGCGCCCGAGGGCGGCGCGGGCCACGTTCTTGAGGCGCGCCTTCCAGTCGTCGGTGACGCCCGCCAGCCAGGAGCGCGTGGCCGCCGGGTCCGCGAATTCCTGGACGCGCGAGAGGCCCAGCTTCTGGGCGGTCCGGCGGGCCAGGTCGCGGCCCGTGAGGATGCGGTACTGGGTCTGGAAGTAGGGCTCCGGATCGTCGACGTACTCCGACCCGCTCGTCCTGCTGACCCCTTCCATCGCCAGCGAACGCTCGTCCTCCAGCTCGATCAGCACGCGGGCGCTCGCCCGGTAGAGCGGCGTCTGCAGGTAGGCGGAGGCCGCGGCGGCCGCCACGACCGCCACGACGGCGGCCAGGGCGATGAACCGGTAGCGATAGAGCGCCCACACGCGATCCAGCAGGTGCCCGTCGGTCAGGTGGGCGTCGTGATCGGTGCGGCGTCGTGCAGGGGTGTGCATGTGGCGGCGCGGGCGGCGCCGGGGCGCTGCCTGCTACGTCAGCATTTATCGGACAGCAGCGGTGGCGCGATTAGCAGTTTCGCGCCCGCGTGTCGATTACCGTCGATCACCGTCCCGACGCCCAACGGCGCACGCCCGTACGCCCGATAAGCAGGCCGGTGGATACGAACGGCACAGAGGAGAAGCAGTCGGCACCCGAACCGGCCGCCGGGAGCGGCCTGCTGACCTACGAGCGCGCCTACGGCCTGTCGGACAAGCCGTTCAGCCTGTCGACCCGTCCCGTCTCGCTCTACCGGAGCGAGGCCCACGCGCCGGTCTTCGACGATCTGCTGACGGCGATTCAGCGCCGCGAGGGCCTCGTGGTCTTGACCGGAGACATTGGAACCGGCAAGACCACGTTGTGCCGCTCGGTGCTCGCGAGCCTCGATCGCAAGACGTTCACGACGTTCGTGCCGGACCCGTTCGTGACCCGGGAAGACCTGCTGAAGATGCTGCTGGTCGACTTCGGGGTCGTGTCGGTGGACGACCTGGTCCGCGGCCGGCTCAAGGGGGCCTCCCGACCCGACTTGAGTTACCCGCTGTACGATTTCCTGAGGTCACTCGAGCCCATCGAGGCGTTCGCCGTCCTGATCATCGACGAGGCCCAGCGCCTGCCGCCGGCGCTGCTCGAGGAGATCCGCATCCTGTCGGACCTCGAGGACCGGCGCAAGCTGCTGCAGGTGGTGCTGATCGGACAGCCCGAACTGCGCGAGGTACTGCACCTGCCGCACATGCGCCAGGTGCAGCAGCGCGTGTCGATGCATTGCCAGCTCCAGCCGCTCTCGCGTGACGGCGTCGCCGGCTACGTGGCGCACCGGCTCGCCGTGGCCGGCGGACGGCCCGACCGCGTCACGTTCACCGCCGAGGCCATCGATCGCGTCTACGCCGCATCCGGCGGCGTGCCGCGCCTGATCAACCTGATCTGTGATCGCGCACTGCACCACGGGGCGCTGCGTGCCGTGGCGGCGATCGGGCCGGACCTGGTCGCGGTGGCCGCCGCGGATCTGCACCTCACGACGGCGGCTGGCCCGAGTGCCGTCGTGGGAGGTCGCGAACGACCGTCCCTGCCGACCGCGCCGGCACCAGCGGCGGGCGGGCCGCCTGCTGCCGATCGCGCACCGGCCAGCGAGCGTGCCGCGTTCGAGGCGTCGGCCGCGGCCCCGGCGGATGCGCGCAGCCGGTCCGGGGGTGGATCGGAGCTCGATGCGCTGCTCGGCATGGTGCCCACGTCCGCGCGCGCGCCGCTCTCGAAGGGGGCCGCGCGGGCTCGCGCCGCCGCGCCGGCCGGCGACGCCGAGGCGTTCGTGCCCCCGCATCTGGCGATGTCCGAATCGTCCGGCCGGCGCGTGCCGCTGCTCGTCGTGATAGCGCTGACGGTGCTCGGCGTGCTCGCGGGTGGCAGCCTCGCCGTGTACGTCCTGTGGATGCGTCCACTGCTGCGGACCGAAGTGGCGCATCCACCGGTCGCGGCCGGCAAGCGCTCCGCCGTCGAGGGCGCCGCGACGCCGGGCGTCCCGGCGCTCGCCGTCGTTCCCGAGTCGCCTGGGGCGGACGCCGGCGCTCCGTCCGCGTCGTCGCCCGTCGGCTCCGTCCTCTCGGGCGAGCACACGGCAACACCGGTCCCGGCGCTGGTTGGCGTGCCCGAGATGACCGCTGCGACGGAGGCGGGAGATGGGTGGGCGGTGCAGGTCGGCGCGTTCGCGAACCCCCGGCGCGCCGAGGCGCTGCGCGCGGCGCTCTCGGCCCAGGGGCTACCCGTGCTCGAGCAGCCCGCGCGTGGCGGTGAGCTGACCATCGTGCTCGTGGGTCCCTACGGTTCGGCCGGCGAGGCCGGTGACGTCCGCGGGCGTCTCCGGCAGCAGCCCGGGCTCGCCCAGTCCATCCTCCGCCGTCTCGACGGGGCCCGCTGAGCGTCTCGGCACCGCGGGGCGGTGCACGGCGATGGCCGCGACCACCGCGAACAGGATGCTGTTGGCGGGCATCCGCAGACCGGTTTCCCACACGCTCTGCAGCGCGACGCCGGTGACGCCCGCCGCGGCCCCAATCCGAATCCACACCAGCGGGGTGACGTCGGCCTCGAGTCGCGCCATGGCGAGCCGGACGAAGGCCGCCGCCGTCAGCACGGCCGGAACCGTCACGAGCAGTCCGCCCTCCGCGAGGATCTGCAGATACTGGTTGTGCGCCTGGTTGGCGAAGAGCGCCCGGCCTGACTGCTGGTAGAGCAGCATCGCGCGCGGGAATCCGCCGGGCCCGACCCCGGCGACCCAGAAGTCCGACGCGATGCGCCAGGCGTCGAACCAGATCCGTGGGCGGTCGCCGGCGCCGACCGCGAGCGTCTCCTCGGCCCGCGCGAGCAGCGGCGCGAGGCTCGCGTAGGCGGCGATGCCGGCGGCGAGCAGCGCAAAACCCGCGATCCCCCACGCCCGGACACGGCGCCCGGCGCGCGGGCCGCCGATGACAGCCAGCGTCGAGACGGCGGCCAGGCTCGCCAGGATGCCCGAGCGCGACGCTGAGACCACGATCCCGAGCCCCAGCACGCCGGCCGCGACGGTCACCCAGGTGACGCTCGTGCCGAGGCCCTGCAACAGCGACGCGAGCCGCGCGCGGGCGGTGCGGGTGGTTCGCTCCGGGGCAATCTCCGCCAGCGCGTAGCCCATCGCCAGGGGCATCGCCATGATCGGCCACGTCGCGAAGTGATTGCGGTTGACGAACGGGCCGAAGGGCCGCGCGCCGCGGTCGAGTGGCGTCCAGACGCCGTAGATCCGGGCCGGATCGACGGCATGCTGGATGACTGCGGTGATCGTAGCGAGCAGGCCCACGATCGCGATGCCGCGCACCACGCGGCGCGAGCCTCGCCGCCCGAAGAGATGGCGCGAGCCCCAGAAGGTGAGCGCCGAGGCCGCCAGCCCCAGGGCGGCGCGGCCGGCGGATCCGGGATCGAGCGCGAGGGGATGCAGGCCCGGCGCGGAGGCCGGAGCGAGCACCAGGCTGGCCTGCAGGGCGTCATGACGCGGGCTGAGCCAGCCGCGCACGGCGGACGGCAGCGGTACGAGCGTGACGGCGACGGCGGCCAGGGTCAGGAGCAGCAGCGTGTCGAGGCGCCGCGTATCGCCCGGTCCGGGGACGCGAGGGCGCGCGACGGCCGCCATCGCCAGCGCCGCGGCCGCCGTGGGCGCCAGCGTCCAGCCGTACGTGCCGCCGACGGCGAACAGCGACCACGCCACGAGGCCGAGGCCGATCCAGCCGGCGCGGTCCAGGCCGGCGTCAGGGCGCCGCGGGCGCCGTGTAGTAGCTCGTGTGCTCGTAGCCGTAGTAGCGCGAGTAGTAGTAGCGGTTGCGATCGAGATCGACGCCATTGAGCACCGCCCCGAGCAGGCGTGGGTTGCCGGTCATCAGCGTGTCGAGGGCGCGGCGGGCGTGCCGGCTCGGGGTCATCTCCGAGCGGATGATGAACGCGACGCCCGACGCGAGCGGCGACAGCAGTACCGCGTCGGTCACGGCCAGCACCGGCGGCGTGTCGACGATCACCCAGTCGAACCAGCCGTGCTGGCCGCTGAGCAGCATCTTCATCCGATCGGAGGCCAGCAGTTCCGATGGGTTCGGCGGGACGGTGCCCGACGGGATCACCCAGAGGTTCGGCGTGTCGAGCTGCCGGATCGCCTCGCGCGGCGTCGCCTGGCCGGTGAGCAGGTGGGACAGTCCGACGGCGCCCTCCAGGTTCAGCGTCCGCGTCACGCCGGGCCGCCGCAGGTCCGCGTCGACGAGCAGCACGCGCTCGCCGCCGATCGCGAGCGCGATGGCCAGGTTGCAGGCGGTCGTGCTCTTGCCTTCGAGAGGCTGGGCGCTCGTGATGAGCACCACGCGGCCGGAGGACGAGCCGTTGCTGAAGACGAGCGACGTGCGCAGCGACCGGAAGGCCTCCCCGAACTCGTGCGGGACCGCGCCGGAGAGCAGCGGGACCGTCCCATGCTTGGTGCGGGGCACCATGCCCAGGAAGGGCACCTGCAGCTTCCCCGTGACGTCCTCCGGCGTCTTGACGGTGTCGTCGAAGTAGCTGACGCCGAACACCAGGCCGAGCGCGATCACGAGGCCGCCCAGGACGGCGAGCAGCAGGTTGCGCCGCACGTTGGGCGTGAAGGGGGCGCCCGGCACCTCGGCGTACTCCATCAGGCGGACGTTGTTGCCGCGGCTGCTGGCCAGCACCTGCACTTCCTTCTCGCGCTGGAGCAGGTTCTCGTAGACCTGCCGGTTGCTCTGCGCCTCGCGCTCGAGCACCGTGTAGCTGACGCTCTTGCGTCCGAGCGCCATGGCCGCGCCCTTCTGTTCGTCGAGGGCTGCGGCCAGCGTCTTCTCCTCCGTGACGGCCGACTGGTAGTCGTTCTTGATGGCCTCGATGGACTTGGCCAGCTCCGACTGGAGCTGCCGGCTGGCGTCGCGGATGCTCGCGTTGATCTTGATGATCTCGGGGTGGCGTTCCCCGTAGCGCTCGGATAGGTTGGCCCGTTCGCGTTCGAGGTCGGCGAGCTGTGTCTTGATCGCCTGGATGTACTGGTTCTGCAGGATGGCCGGAAGGGTCTCGGGCGAGGCCGAGCCGCCGAGGGCCATGACCTGGTTGTAGAGCGCTTCCTTCTGGACGCGCGCCGTCTTGGCCCGCGTGGCCGCGTCGTTCAGCTGGTTGAGCCGCGCCACGACGATGTTCTGGCGGTCTTCGAGCGAGATCGCGTTCTGCTGCTCGCGGTAGCTCGCCATCGCCTTTTCGCTCGTCTCGACCTTGGCCTTCTGCCGGTCGAGCTCCTGCCCCAGCCACTCGAGGCTCGACGTCACGTTGTGGTGCCGGATCTCGTTGTTCTGCTCGACGTATTCGCGGGTCAGCTGGTTGACGGCCTTCGTCGCGAACGCCGCGTCGGCCGACACGAACGAGACGTCGACGAGCCGGCTGCTCTTGATCGGATCGACCGACACCCGCGACACGAACCAGCTGGCGATTTCGGCCTCGTCGGCGGGCGTGGCCGCCGGCGCCGTGCCGTTGCCGAGGCCGACGGCGGACAGCAGCCGGGTGGCGCGCCCGGACAGGCCGCTCCCGCCGACTTCGGGGATCGCCGCCAGGTTCAGCTTGCGAACCGTGCGCCGTGCCAGTTCGCGGCTGGTCAGGATGCGGTACTGGGTCTGGTAGTAGGGCTCCGGGTCGCGCGCGTTCTCGCCGCCGAGCACGCCGGACAGGGACGTCGTCGCCTCGTCCTCGATCTGGATCATCAGGCGCGCCTGCGCCCGGTAGAGAGGGGTCGTGGTATACGTGTGCAGGACCGCCGCCAGGACGACCAGCAGGAACGCGCTGGCCGCCATGTACCGGTGGCGGTAGGCGACCGCGAGGTAGTCGAGCACGTGCGCTTCGGTGGCGGCCATCCGCCCCGGGCGTGCGCCGTGTGCCCGCTCGAGGGGGTCTGGGATGCTGGGGGTCCCGTGAGTCATCCGTCGCTAGTTCCAGGTATCGGCATCGTTGCGCGCGCAGCACAGCCTCCGGCGCGCGGCTGCGCGTTTCTGCACGCGCGGCCCGCGTCGACGAGGCGCGCGTGACGGGCGGGGAAGGCATCGAGCGCTTCGAACCGGGGCCGTCTGTCCTGTTCCGGGAGCTGTCGGGGGAGGCGGCGCTGCTGAATCTGGAGTCCGGCGTGTACTACGGCCTCGACGCGGTGGGCACCCGGATCTGGCGGTTGGTCGCCGACCGCCAGCCCCTGCCGCAGGTGTGCGCCGCGCTGCTCGACGAGTACGACGTTTCGGCGGACGTGCTCGAGCGGGACGTGCGGGCGCTCGTCTCGGACCTGTGTGCGAAGGGGCTGCTGGCGCGGGTGGCATGAGACGGTTCACCGGGCTGCGGGCGTGGTCGGCGCGCGACTGGGGGAACCTCGTGGAGAGCACGCTGCTGGCCATCCGCGTCGAGGCGGGACTGCGCCTGCACCCGTTGCCGGTCCTGGTGTCCCGCCTCGGACGCGGGACGAGGCGCACGGCCGGGCCCGGATCGCCGGGCGCCGACGAGTGCCGCCGCCTGGCGCGATTCGCCGGCATGCCCTATCGCCATCTGCCCATGCCGTCGAGCTGCCTGCGCGAGAGCCTGGTGCTGTACGCGCTGCTGCGGCGGCGCGGGGCCGCGGCCGAACTCAGGATCGGCGTGCGCAAGGAGGGGCCGGCCCTCGCGGCGCATGCGTGGGTCGACCATCCCGGGGCGGACGCGCCGGACGGGCGGTTCGGCGTGCTCGTGCCCGCGGCGGCGTCACGTCGCCCGCGCGACCACTGACCGCACGAACACGCCAGCTTCCTGCGCGGTCGGGAACAGGTCAGGGAAGCGCCCGTGGGCCCAGGCCGCCAGCGCCGCCGTCGACTGCGTGCCGTCGCAGCGCGCCAGCAGCTCGTACTCGGCCTGGCCGATTGCCGACCGCCTGGGCGGGGACTGTGTCGACAGGCGGTGGAGTTCGGCCGGGTCCAGCAGGGCGCCGAACAGCGTCGCGCCCTCGAAGCGGCGCGCGGCTCCGCCGGCCACGGGCCAGACGGTCACGCGCCAGCGGACTTCGAGTCCGTCGTACCAATCGAGCTCGATGTCGACGGTGTCCCCAGCCGCCACCGGGGTCGGCTGCGCGATGGGGAAGAGCGCCTGCGCGAAGTTGCTGGTGCTCGAGTCACCCGGCGTGTTGCGGATCGTGATGCCGTCCGCCAGCGTGGCGACGAAGCTGCCGCACAGGCCGTGCAGCACGCCGTCCCGGTCGATCGTCGTCCGGAGAATTCCGGCGACGCGCGGGGATTCGAGGTCCGGACGCACGGTCGCGATGACGGCTGGCGCCGCCAGCAGCTGCGACGGTTCGAAGCGGGCCGGATGCGGCTGGTTGATCGCCAGGGTTCGCAGCGGCGTCAGATCGATCCCGAGCACCTGCCGGCTCCACACGTCCACGTCACCGCGGTACTCCCGGCCGGCCTCGACCGGCGCCACCTCGAGACGAATCTCGCCGGGCACCATCCGGCCGTCCGCGTTCAGGAACCGGTGCCGCGCGTCGATGAGCGCCGACAGGCCGCGCGCCTGCAGGCCGAAGGTGTCGAACACGTCGCCCAGCACGACATCGACGCGCTCGGGCAGTGTCACCTGGAAGGACGGCCGGTCGATGAACGTAATCCGATCCGCGTAGCCCGTGCCCGGGGCCAGGAGGTGGGCCAGGCCGACCGCGCGGTCGCCTTCGATCGCGTAGACCCGGCTCGCCCCCGCGCGGCAGGCCAGGTAGGCCAGCACGCCCGAGCCCGTGCCCAGGTCGACGACGATGTTCCCGGGCTGCACGGTTGCGTGGATGGCCCGGTCGAACTGCTCGAGCCGCGTGCCGGTGTCGGTGAGGCAGAACGCGTGGAAGCGGAGGAGTTCGCGGTTCGACATCGGGGCCCAGGGCGATCCTCGCACAGTCGTGCGAGGGCGTCGACGGCTCGGGTTGGACGCCGTCAGGGCATCGGGTACGCTGACGGACTGGCGCGACGGCTCGCGCCGTGCGCCCATGGCAGGCATTGCCGCGATCGTGAATCTGGACGGAGCGCCCGTCGACGGGGACCGCGTGCGGGCGCTGGTGAACGTGCCGCCGTACCGCGCGTCGGCCACGTGCGTCTGGGCCGCAGGGCCCGTCGGGCTGGCCTGGACGCCGCTGCGTCCCGACGCGCCGGAGCGCGAGCCGGCGCAGCCGCACAGCCTGGCCGTCGCGGGTGGACGCGCGTGGGCGGTCTTCGACGGTCGACTCGACGACCGCGCGTCGCTGGTCGCCGCGCTGACGCCGGCGACGGGACGGGCGCTGTCCGGAGCGTCCGACGTCGAACTGCTGCTGTGCGCCTACGCGGCGTGGGGACCGTCGTGCGGCGCGCGGCTGCTCGGCGACTTCGCGGCCTGCATCTGGGACGACGTCACGCGGACGCTGGTGGCGCTGCGCGACGCGTTCGGGGTGAAGCCGCTCTACTACGCGCGGGGCGCCAGCACGATGGTGCTCGGCAACGTGCTCGCCGCCGTCAGGCGGGCGGCCGAGGATGGCCGCACCCTGCGCGACGAATCGGTGGCGGACCTGCTGGTGTTCGGCGGCGTGCAGGAGGAGGGCACGACGCTCTTTGCCGGCGTTTCCCGCGTGCCGCCGGCCCATACGCTGGTGCTGCGCCCCGAGCGGTCGTCGTGGACGCTCGCGCTGTCGCGCCACTGGGCGCTGGTGCCGCCGCGTCAGGTGCGCTACCGGCGCCCGGAGGAGTACGTCGAGCACTTCCGCGAGGTCGTGACGGCCGCGGTGCGAGACCGGCTCGGCGACGGGCCCGTCGGGCTCCTGATGAGCGGCGGCCTCGACTCGTCGAGCCTCGCGGCGTTCGCCGCCGCGGCCCGCGGGCGCGACGCGGCGTCGTCGAGCCTGCACGCGTACACGGCCGTCTACGATCGCCTGATGCCCGACGACGAGCGGCACTATTCGTCGATCGTGGCCGAGGCGCTCGGCGTGCCGATTGCGCACCTCGCCGTCGACGACTACCGGTTGTTCGACCGGTGGGATGCGGACGCGCGCCCGGCCGAACCGGTGCCAGAGCCGCTGTCGGCCATCATGAGCGACCTGCTCGCGCTGGCTGCCGCGCGGGCGCCCGTGCTGCTCACGGGAGACGGAGGCGATCCGGCGCTGATTCCCGCCACGGTCTGCCGGCACCTCGGCCGGGTGCCGCTGTCCCAACTCGTCGAGGGCCTGTGGCAGTGCTGGCGGCGGGGGCTTCGGCCCCCGCTCGGCATCGGCAGCTCCGTGCGTCGCTGGTGGCACGGCCATCCGGATGCCGTGCCCCCGTGGCTCGGAGAGGCCCTGCGGTCGTCCGTCGACGTGCCGGCCCGGCTCGCGCGGTTCCGGCTCGACGGCCTGCCGGCCGCAGGCGGCCTGCGGGCCGACGCCTGGTCGCTGCTCGCGCACCCCTGGTGGTCCGCGACATTCGAGGCGCAGGACCCCGGCGCGACCGGACAGCCGATCGAGACACGGCATCCGTTCTTCGACCGGCGGGTCGTCGAGTTCGCGCTCGGTCTGCCGTCGCTGCCATGGTGTGTCGACAAGGCCGTGCTGCGGGCGTCGACCGCGGCGCTGCTGCCCGACGTGATCCGGCGGCGGCCGAAGACGCCGCTCGCAGGCGACCCGGTGGCGGTGCGCGTGCGGGGGACGGTCGAGGACGCCGTGCGATGGTTCGACGCGGTGCCGGAGATGCGCCGTTTCGTCGACGCCGGCCGGTTTCGGGCGACCGTCACGCCCGAGCGGTTGATGGTGGATGGCGCGGCCGGGGGGCTGGCGGCGGTGTGCCTGGCCCGCTGGCTGCACGCGGATCGCGCGGCGCCGGCTTGAATCTTCGCAGAGGAACCCGCATCATTACTCGCCAGGAGGGCGCCGGTGATCCGTTCGAACGTCGAACCGCAGAAGCAGACGTACGTGAGCCCGCGCCTCGTCACCTACGGCGACGTCGCCCAGCTCACCCAGAACCAGGCGACTGGCGGCAAGAACGACAAGGGCAGCGGCGCCCAGACCCGCACGCGCTGACACTCCGCCAGTCGATGGCTCTTCTGTCGCACCGCCCGGCGTTCACGTGGCGGACCGTGGCCTGCGGCCTGTCGCTCGCGTCGACGGCGCCGATCGCCGGCCTGCGCCAGACGAATGGTTGCGCCCCGCCGGACGTCCGTGTCGAGATGGCGGGCGAACCTGCTGGCACCGTCGTGCCGCCCACCGGTGCGCCCTGGTACGTCAGCGCGGATCGTGACGTCTCCGGCGCGCCGCTGCTCGTCATCTGGCGGACCGCGAGCGGCGACTACCGGCTGCAGTACCTGGAGGGCGCCACCTTCGACGTCGCAGGCGACGGTGCCGTCGTGCGCGCGTCCTGGCGGGCGCCGCTGACGGCCGTGGACGCGGCCACCTACCTGCTCGGACCCGTGCTCGGGTTCGTGATGCGCCTGCGCGGCATCGTGCCCCTCCACGCGAGCGGCGTCGTGATCGACGGACGGGCGGTGCTGTTTGCGGGCGAGGCCGGCGCCGGGAAGTCGACGACGGCGGCCGCTTTCGCAGCCCTCGGCCATCCACTGCTGTCCGACGACATCGTGCCCCTCGGGCCCGGTGCGCCGATGCGGGCGTTTCCGGGCTATCCTCGGGTCAGCATGTGGGCCGACAGCGCCGCGGGCCTCTTCGGGCCGTCCGCGCTCCTGCCGTCGTTCAGTGACACGTACGCGAAGCGGTATCTCGACCTGCTCGAACACGGGTACCGGTTCCACGACGCGCCGGTCCCAATCGACACGGTGTACCTGCTGCGGCCGCGTGCGTCCGGCCTCGAGGTGCCGTCGATCGCCGGGTTGTCGCCCCGGGAGGCGCTGATGGGCCTGGTGCCGAACACTTACGGCGGCTACCTGCTCGACGCCCGGATGCGGGCCGAGGAATTCGAGGTGCTCGGCTCGCTCGTCGCGCGGGTGCCGGTGCGCGCGCTCACGTTCGGCGAAGACCTCGTGAACCTGCGGGCGGCGTGCGCATGGGTGGCGCGAGCGGTACGGGCCCGGTCAGGAGAGTGCGCAGCCCATGTCTGACACCACGAATCCGCCGGCCAGGCAGCCCTACACGACGCCGACCCTCGTCACCTACGGCGACGCGGCGACGTTGACGCAGAACAGCCGCGGCGGCCCGATGAAGGACGGAGGCACGAAGTCGCAGGCGCGGACGCGGTAGACGACCCGCGCGGGCCGGACGGTCAGCGTTCGGGGCTGGCCGGCGTCCCGCTGCTGACGATGGCGGCCACGCCAGAGGCGGCCGCGGCGCCCAGGATCAGCTTGGCGCTGGTCGGCCAGCCGCCGGCCACCGGCACCGGCACCCGCAGCGTGAGCGGGGTGGCGTCGCCCACCGGCGCGATGGCCGCGCGCTCGTCCTCGCATTCCACCGCGAGCACACGCCCCTCGTCCTCGACCACTTCGACGCAGTAGGGGCCCGCGCCTGGCAGCGCGAAGACGAACGCCCCCTGCGAATTGGCGCGCGCGGCCGCGACGACGGCGCCGGCACGGTCGCGCAGCTGCACGTGCGCGCCGGGCACCGGCCGCGGCGGTTCGTGCCGGGTCACGACCGTGCCGCTCAGGCGCCGGGTGGTGGTGCCGGTGGCGGCGGGCCGCGCCGTCGCGCGCCGAGGCTTCGGCGTGGCCGTCTGGGCCTCGAGCGGGCTGCCCAGCACGGGCAGCAGCGCGGCGGTGAGCAGCGCGCAGGCGGCGGTGTCGCGGACCATACTGTGGCTGCTATCGGCCACCGGCCGGCGGCGCTCCAGTTCGGCCTCGATGCAGCCGAGATCAGGGGCATGGCGCGCGGTCGTCGGTTCCGGGTGTTCGGCAGGTCGCCCATGGCGTCGGCAGCCGCGGTCGCCTGGATCGGCGTGACGGGCTGTGGCAGCCACCAGCCGCGTCAGGCCGACCAGGGCCTGCGCCCCGCCTACGACACCGTGACCGGCCGGCTGCGCAGCCTCGCCTACGATGCCGATCGCGACCGCCACTTCGAATGGGTGGCGTACTTCGACGGCCGACGGCTCAGCCGGGTCGACGTCGACGAGAACGGCGACGGCCGCCTCGAACGCCGCGAGTTCTACGAGGCTGGTCCGGTCCAGGACCACGGTTCCGAGCCCGTGCTCGCAGCGGTGGAGGCATTCGATCCGTCGGGCCGCGTCGTCGCCCGGCGCGAGGGATACCGTCACGGGGCGCTGGCCTGGGCACAGGAAGACCGCAACCTCGACGGCCAGCCCGATCGATGGGAGACCTGGACGTCAGGGGCCCTGCGACGCGTCGTGATCGCCGCGCCGGGTGGACGCGGCCGTGCACTGCGCATCACTTACCCGGACCCGATCATGGAAAGTGCCTACGATCGGGCCGCGGTCGCCGTGGAGTGACTCCCGGCGTCAGGCTCGATGCTTCTCGCGCGTCCGGCGCGCCGATGCGGGAAGAAATTCACAGCTGCTGGGCGATTCTTCCACGGCGCCCCTACGCCAGCCTGCCCTCGCCGCCGTCGAGCGTGTAGTCTTGGGCGGTGGGGTGGCCGCCTGTCTGGTGCGAACGTTGCACCGGCACCTGCACCGGATCATGAACATCGTTCGTCCGCGCCTCCGCGTTCCGTCGTTCCGCGCCCGCGCCGTCGTGGCCGTGGCCTCGGCGTGCTGGCTGGTGTCACTGGGGATGGCTTCGACGCAGGCGCCGCTCCAGCCGTCGCAGTACCGCAACCATCCTGCGATCGCCTACGGGGCGACGCCGACCGCCGACCCCGTGGCCCGGCTGGGCGAGGCCCTCAAGCGCGGTGACGTCAAGCTGACCTACACGCCCGGCCGGGGCGGGTACCTGCGGTCGATCCTCGATGCGCTCGCCGTGCCCGTCGAGTCGCAGATGCTCGTCTTCTCGAAGACGAGCTTCCAGGCTCCGAGGATCGGGCCGAAGAACCCGCGTGCGATCTACTTCAACGACACCGTGGCGGTCGGCTTCGTGAAGGGCAGCGACGTGCTCGAGTTCGTCGCGCAGGACGGCAGGCAGGGCGGCGTCTTCTACACGCTCAAGCAGAGCCCGGACGCGGTGCCGGTGTTCGAGCGCAACAGTGCCGTCTGCGTCCAGTGCCACGCCTTCGAGGGCACGCAGTACGTGCCCGGGATGTTCATCGGCAGCGTCTATCCCGGCGCCGACGGGCTGGCGATGTACGGCCCGACGTTCACGACCGATCACCGGAGCCTCTTCGAGCGCCGGTGGGGCGGATGGTTCGTCACCGGCACGCACAGCGGCGCCAGCCACATGGGCAACGCCGTCGTGACCAACCCCGCCGACCTGACGTCGATGATCACGCCGGAAACGGTGCACGTGACCGACCTTGCCGGCCGCTTCGACGGGGCCGAGTACCAGTCCATGTCGAGCGACCTCGTCGCGTTGCTGGTCATCGAGCACCAGTCGCAGATGTTGAACCGCCTGACGCGGATCGGGTGGGAGGCCCGCATCGGGACCGCGGCGGTGGGGCGTCCCCTGACCGAGATGGCCAGTGACGTCGTCGACTACATGCTCTTCGTCGACGAGACGGTGTTGCCCGGGCCGATCGCCGGCACGACGGCCTTCGCGGAGCGGTTCCAGCAGGGCGGGCCCAGGGATCAGCGGGGTCGCTCGCTGCGCGAACTCGACTTGCGGACGCGGCTGCTGAAGTACCCCTGCTCGTACCTGATCTACTCGGAGCCCTTCACGGAGCTGCCGGCGGAGGCGAAAGCGGCGATCTACGCGAGCCTGTGGGCGGTGCTGTCGGGCGCCGAGACCGCACCGCGCTATGCGCGCCTGACGGCCGGCGATCGCCAGGCGATCCTCGAGATCCTGCGCGACACGAAGCCCGACCTGCCGGACTACTTCCGGGCGGCGCCGCGCAGCTGACGCGCGCCCGTCCGCTATCATGGGCGCTCTGAGGAGCGTGCCGTGAATCTCGCGTACATCCTGTTGGGGCTGGCCACCGGTGCCGGCGTCGCCGTCCAAGCCGTCGTCAACACGCGCCTGCGTTTTGCCAGCGGGTCGCCGATCTGGGCCGCCGTCGGCCAGTTCGTGGTCGGCCTGATGCTCCTTGTCGTCGTCGGTCTCGCGACGCGGCAGACCGTGTCGACCGACGGGTTGTCGCGCGGCCCCTGGTGGATGTGGACGGGGGGCATCTTCGGCGCGACGTACGTGACGATGAGCGTCGTGCTCGCGCCGCGGCTCGGCACCGCGTTGATGGCGGCGACGATCATGGCCGGACAGATGGCCCTGGCGCTGCTCTTCGATCAGTTCGGCTGGCTTGGGGCGACGCCCGTGCCGCTCTCCGCCTCCCGCATCGCCGGCGCGGGCCTGCTCGTCGCCGGCGTCCTCCTGATGCGCTGGAACTGACGCGGCCCGTCGCCGGCGGCGCCAGCCCGCGGGCCCTGCGCCCCGTCCCGGGGCCTCGGTGCCACCCTCCGCGGACGCGGCAGGGGCCGTCCCGTACAGCAGAAGGGGGCGGGCCCGGCTGGGCCCGCCCCCTTCCGTGACGTCGTTCGTGCGCGTCTAGAAGTCGTACTGCGCGCTGAACTTGATGAACCGCGCCTGCAGGATGTTGGTCGGCACGGGGTACTGGCCCGGCAGCGCGCCGGTCGCGCTCAGGTTGTAGCCGCTGTTCAGCGCGATCACCGTGGCCGCGTTGAACACGTTGTAGACGTCAACGCCGGCCATGATCTTCTGGCCGCCGAAGCGAAGCACCTTCGAGAAGCGCAGGTCGAGCTGGTTCAGACGGCCCTCGAACGTCTGGTTCGGCTGCAGCAGCGTGCCGGTGACGTTCGCAGTGCCGGCCAGCGGGCGTCCGAGCCCCTGCAGATACTGCGACGTGGCGCCGGCGCTGGCGACGACGAAGTGCGCCGACACCTCGGGTCCGATCAGGTTCTGGTAGGTGGCCGCCACGAGCACGTCCGCCTTCGGGACGGTGTAGGAGGCCGCGCCCTTCACCTGCGTGATCCATGCGCCGTCGACCTTGCAGTAGGGGAACGTGCCCGCCGACTGTGCGACGCCGTTGATGTTGCCGAAGCCCATCTCCGGCAGCTTCGCCAGGATTTCGCAGTTGTTGGTCGACGTGCGGCCCGTGCCCGTGCCGCCCTGGACGAACAGCCCGTTGCGCAGGCGCGCATTGACGTTGACGTCGACGCCGTTCCAGTGCTCGATCTGCTTGCCGTAGTTCTTGGCCAGCGTCACGAAGTTGTTGGGCACGCGCGTGGCGGCGTCGGGGTTGATGTTCTTGAAGCCACTGATCGTCTGGCCCGACGTCCCGAGGCGCGAGTCGTTTGGCGCGACGATGCTGAACGTGCTGTAGTCGGACGGCCCGACGGCCAGGTTGTCCGTGGCGAGGAAGTTGCCGTACCAGCGGCGGAAGTAGGCCACGTCAACCGAGACCCGGGGCGCGACCTGCTGCTGGACGCCGGCCGAGAACTCCCAGTTGAAGTTGCGCTTGCCCCAGCCGCGGAGCAGGTCGGGGTCCCAGTTGGAGTTCGGCCGCACCGAGCCGAAGTCGGCCGGAATCGTCGGGCCGCACTCGCCGTTGGCGACCGGGTTGACCAGGTCGCACTGCGGTGTGTAGTCGCCGTTGGCGTCGGTCCAGACGCGATCGGCCACGAGCGACAGGTTGGCGATCGGGTTCGGACCGCCCGTCAAGGTGCCGGTCGTGCCGAGACCCTGCAGGTACTTGTTGAGGCTGACCTTGATCGCGGTCTTCCCGTCACCGAACACGTCGTACGCCAGTTGCGACTTCGGCGTGATGTCGTTGTAGCTCAGGTTCTTCGTCACCGGGAACGACTGGTTGCGGTTCGGCGTCAGCGGCGAGACGCCCAGCGTCTGCGCCGGGAAGGAGTTGACGAAGTGGTCGTAGCGCAGCCCGTAGGACAGCGTCAGGCGGTTCATCGTCCACTTGTCCTGCGCGAACAGCCCGAAGTCCTGGTCGACGGCGATCTTCTGCGTGACCGGCAGCGCGCGCAAGCGGACCGAGTTCGGCACACCGTTGTTGAAGCGGTAGCTGATCCCGTTCTGGTTGCTCACGTAGGTCGTGTTCTCGTGGTACCCATAGGCGTTGTTGGCGCCGAACTTGAACGCGTGCGAGCCCGTGATGTACGACAGGTGGGCCCGCCAGTGGAAGTTGTTGTTCCACGAGTTGTTGAACGTGCCGTTGTAGCCGCCGGCCCGGTACGCGAGATTCGCGATCGAGGTGTTCAGCGCCGGGACGAACGCATTCTGGTCCAGGATGCCGATGGCACGCGGGTCGACCTCGTCACCTTTGGTCTGCACGTGCATGTTGCCCCAGCGCTCGACGCGGTGGATGCCCGACACCTCGAGCAGCAGCTTGCTGGTCATCGGCGACGTCCAGTCGACGAGGATCGGGCGCTGCACCGGGAACCGGCGGTCCTGGGCGGCTTCGGGGGCCGTCGTCGCCGTGATGGCGTCGTGGCACAGACAGTTGACCTGCTGCTGGTAGGTCACACCCAGCTTGTTCTTCTGGTTGATCTGCCAGGCGAGGCGCAACTGGCCGTCGAGCCACGTGCGCTCGTTCGAGGCCGGCCGGCTCAGGTCGGGGTCGTAGCTCCAGGCGTTCAGGTTGCCGTTGTTCTTGTTGAAGAACATGCCCGGCGCGAACACGTAGGCGCCCTGCGACCGGCCGCTCAGGAAGAACCAGACCTTGTCCTTCTTCAGCGGGCCGCCGAAGCCGGGGTTGAAGTCCCAGTTCTTGTCGATCGAGCCCGCGTTGCGGAGCAGCGGGTTGCGCGTGATCAGGTCCTGCCCGATGTTGCTGCCCTGCATCGCGTCGTTCGAGTAGTTGCCGAAGAGCGTGCCGTGGAACTGGTTGCCGCCCTCCTTCGCGATGAAGTTGATGCGGACGCCGCCGGTGGCGAGCTCCGCGCTGACCGCGGCGGTGTCGAACACCATCTCCTGCACGCCGGTGGCGTTCGGGATGGCGCCGCCGCCCCAGCCGCCGCCGATCATCGAGCTGAGCGAGACGCCGTTCATCAGGAAGCGCTGGTCCTCGGTCCGGCCGCCGTGCACGACGAGCGCGCGCGTCTCGGGGCCGAGCGCACCGCCGACGTCCTGCGACGCGATGCCGCCGCCGGTCGAGATGGACACGCCGGGGATCAACACGCCGAGGTTGAACATGTTGCGGCCGGTCGGGAGCTCGGCGATCTTCTCGGAGTCCATGACCCGCTGCACGCGGGCGTTCTGCACGTCGACGATGGGAGCCTCACCCGTCACCACGATCGTCTCCTCGAGCGCGCCAACGCGCAGCTCGACGGAGATCTCGGCAGTGAAGGAGCCTTGAAGCGTGATGCCGTCCCGCTTGACGGTGTTGAATCCTGGCAGCGTGAACGTCACGGTGTACGCGCCCGGGCGCAGTTCCGTGATGCGGTACTGCCCGCTGCCGTCGGTGACGGCCGTGCGGACCTTCTCGATGAGCGCGGGGCTGGCCGCCTCCACTGTGACGCCGGGCAGTACGGCCCCCGACGTGTCCTTCACGGTTCCGGTAATCGATGCCTGCGCAAAGACCGCGGCAGGCAGCAGGACCAGGCCGACCAACGCGGCCCCAGCCCTGGCAAGTACACGCCTCATGATCGCCTCCTAGGGTTACCCGAACGCCTTGCTCTGACGGCGGGGATCATGGCCTTCGCGGAGACTGGCGGCAACGAATAGGTGATGCCGTCCATATATGCGCACATTGCATAAGTTCGGCGGCGCCTCACGCGAACGAGCCACCCCCACAGGGTGGTGCGGTCGTGGCGACACAGGATGGCATGACGAGGCGCCACCTGGTCAGGACCATCGGCCTCATAGAATGTGGCGACCCGGTCATGCGGGTGACGCGGGGTCTGGCCCGCGAGATGCCGTGCCCGCGGCCCGGGTCGCGGCGGCGCGCCGGGCGGAGGGATGCATGCTGCGGTCGGTGCGGTGGGTCGTCGACGTCAGGGCCGGGGAACTGCCCGCGCTCGGATGGACGTGGCTCTACTTTTACGCGGTCCTCGCCTCGTACTACGTGATTCGGCCGATCCGTGACGAGGCCGGCGTCGCCGGCGGCGTCGAGAACCTGCCGTGGCTCTTCACCGGCACGCTGATCGCGATGACGGCCGCCAATCCCGCGTTCTCGGGCCTCGTGGCCCGGTTGCCGCGCCAGCAGTTCGTGTCGTGGACCTACCGCTTCTTCATGGCCAACCTCGTGCTGTTCTTCGTGTTGTTCGAGGCGGCCGACGCGCGGCAGAACGTCTGGGTGGGACGGGCCTTCTACAACTGGACGGCGGTCTTCAACCTGTTCGTGCCGTCGGTCTTCTGGGCCTTCATGACCGACATCTTCACGCGCGAGCAGGCCACGCGCCTGTTCGGGGTGATCAGCGCCGCGGGGACCCTCGGCGCCATGACGGGGTCGGTGCTCACTGCCACCCTCGTGCGCGTGGTGCCCCCGATGTACCTGCTGCTGCTGTCGGCGGCGCTGCTCGAACTCGCCGTGCTCGGCGTGCGGCGGCTGTCGCGGCAGTCGGCGCGGCTGCGTGACACGCGGGGCGGCGTCGACGCGGAGCAGCCGATCGGCGGCGGCGTGCTGGCGGGCATCAGCCACGCCGTCAGCTCGCCCTACCTGATCGGGGTCAGCCTCTACATGCTGCTCTTCACGATCCTGTCGACGTTCCTCTACTTCCAGCAGGCGCAGATCGTCGACGCCGGCATCGCCGACCGCGCCGCACGCACCGCCTACTTCGCGCAGGTGGACCTGCTGACCAACGTGCTGTCGTTCGTGCTGCAGATGTTCGCCACCGCGTCGGCGCTGCGCCTGCTCGGCGTGGCGCTCACCCTGGCCATCCTGCCGGCGGTCAGCGTGGCGGGTTTCGCCGTGCTCGGGCTGCTGCCGATCACGGCGGTCGTCGTGTGGTTCCAGGCGATCCGGCGGGCGGGCAATTTCGCGATCGCGCGCCCGACGCGCGAGGTGCTGTTCACCGTGCTGCCGCGCGAGGACCGCTACAAGGCCAAGAGCTTCATCGACACCTTCGTCTACCGGACCGGCGATCAGGTGGGCGCCTGGGCCTACGCGATCATGGGTGTGCTCGGCCTGGGCGTCGTCGGCACGGCCTGGGTGGCGGTGCCGATCGCGCTCGCGTGGCTGGCCAACGGGCTGTGGCTCGGCCGTCGTCAGGAGCGGATGGTGGCGCAGGCCGGTGCCGCGTCCCAGCCGTTGGGCACGGCGCCGGTCGCGGCTGGGGCCCCGGCACCCCCGCTCGAGTAGGCTCGACGTACACTGAACGCCCATGCGAGAGGGGAACCGAGGGCGCGCCATCCCATGCGCGGGTGCGGGCGTGGCGGCCGTGTGCCTGGCCCTGTGGGCGACGGCGGCGACCGCGCAAGAGGCGTTCAGGCAGACGGTCGTCGTGACGGCGTCGGCGGCGCCGGTCGAACTGGGCAGCGTGACCCGGACGATGACGGTCATCACCCGTGAACAGATCGCGAGCCTCCCGGCGAGCAGCGTCGCCGACGTGCTGCGCCTGGCGGCGTCGGTCGACGTTCGCGCCCGGGGCGTCCGCGGCGTGCAGAGCGACTTCGCCGTGCGCGGCGCCAATTTCGGCCAGATGCTGGTGCTCGTCGACGGCATGCGCCTCAACGATGCACAGTCGGGCCACCACAACGGCGACATCCCGGTGCCGCTCGACGCCGTGGAACGGATCGAGGTGCTCTACGGGCCGGGCTCGTCGATCTTCGGCGCCGACGCGTTCGGCGGCACCGTCAACGTGATCACGCGCAAGCAGGCGTCGCCGTCCGTGGTCGTCGACGGCGGCAGCTTCGGCTACGCGTCGGGCCGGGGCCAGGCCGGCTTCTCGCGCGGTGGCATCACGCAGACGCTGGCGGTCTCGGCCGACCGCTCGTCCGGCTTCATGGACGACCGCGACTTCGACACACGGCTCGCACGCGCGCAGACCACGTTCCGCAGCGGCGCTACGGTCGGCGTGTCGTACCTGTGGAAGGAGTTCGGCGCGTTCAACTTCTACGGAGGTAACGCCCCGTCGCGCGAGTGGACCAACCAGACGCTGGTGTCGGGCACACAGCCGCTCGGGTCGGCCGGTGGCTGGACGCTGCGGGGCGAGGCGTCCTATCGCTCGCACGGCGACCGGTTCCTGTTCAACCAGACGCGGCCCGAACTGTCCGACAACCGCCACCGCACGCACGCGGCGATCGGGCGCGTGGTGGCCTCGCGCAGGACCACGACCGGGGCCACGATCACGGCCGGCGTCGAGGGCGGCGGGGACTGGATACGCTCGACCAACCTCGGCGACCATGCGCTCGGCCGCGTCAGCGGCTTCGGGGAGTGGCGTCAGGTGCTGGCGTCGCGCGTGCAGCTCGACGCCGCGCTTCGCGTGGACGAGTACTCGCGGTTCGGCACCGCGTGGAGCCCGTCGCTCGGCGCGGGCTGGTGGGTCGCGCCCCGCCTGCGCCTGCGCGCCTCACTGGCCCGTGCGTTCCGGGTTCCCACCTTCACCGAGCGCTACTATTCCGACCCGGCGAACCTCGCGCGCGCCGACGTGGGGCCCGAGCGCTCGTGGGCGGGCGAGGGCGGCGCTGACCTGTTCCTGCCGGGCGACTGGATCGTCCACGCGGCGGTGTTCGGCCGCGCGGACACGGACGTGATCGACTGGCTGCGCCCGGACGCGACCGTGCGCTGGCAGACCTACAACGTCCGCGACGTGGACACCCGCGGCGTCGAGATCAGCGTGCGCCGGGCGTTTGCGGGCGGCGCGTTCCTGCAGGCCGGCTACACGGGCATCGACCTCGACGCCGCAGCCGTGGGCCAGCTCTCCAAGTACGTGCTCGATTTCGCGCCGCGCGCGTTCACGGGAGCCGGCGCGGTGACGCTGCCGGGCGGCGTACGCGTGGCGCCGCGCCTCGAGTACAAGCGGCGCAGCCGACCCGGCCTGACCCAGGACTACCTGCTGTTCGACGCGCGGATCGGACGCCGGTTCGCCGGGCGCTACGAACTCGCCGTCGAGGGCACGAACCTGTTCGACGTGCGGTACCAGGAGATTGGCGGCGTGGCGATGCCCGGCGCCGCGATGACCGTGTCGCTCGCCGTCGGCACGCGATGACAGGCGCCGCCGCCGATGGCCTTTGGCCAGGGGGATCGCGGTGGATCGACGAGAAGGGCTGACAGCGGTCCGCCCGCGTCAACGGCGCCCGAGCGGCTCCTGCTGCGTGAGGCAGTGCAGCGTGCCGAGGCCCCAGACGAGGTCGACCGCGTGGATGCCGACCACGCGGTGCGACGGCATCAGCTCGGCGAGGGTGTTCAGTGCGACGCGGTCGTTGGGGTCGTTGAACGTCGGCACGAGCACCGCGCCGTTGGCGATGTAGAAGTTGGCGTAACTGGCCGGCAGGCGCTCGCCGTTCATCGTCACCGGCCGCGGGTAGGGCAGCCGGACGACGCGCAGCGGACCGACGCCAGGCTCGCGCGCCGCCGCCTCGAGCCGGCGCGCGTTGTCCATCGACCGCTCGTGGTTGTCGTCGGCCGGGTCGTCCTCGACGGCCAGCACCACGGTGTCGCGCGCCACGAAGCGCGCGATGTCGTCGACGTGCCCGTGCGTGTCGTCGCCGACGCAGCCCTCGCCCAGCCAGATCGTCCGCCGCACGCCCAGCCACTCGGCGAAGAGGGCCTCGTAGTCCTCGCGGCGCAGGCCGGGGTTGCGCACCTGCACGTCGCTCAGCAGCCACTCCTCGGTGACGAGCAGCAGCCCGTCGCCGTTGACCTCGATGCCGCCCCCCTCGAGCACGAGGCGGGCGCCCGTGTCGGGCCGCCGTGGCTCGAGCCGCTCGAGGCCCGTGATGCGGGCGACGGCTGCGCCGACGCCGGCGTCGAGCCGCCAGTTGTCGTACTTGGCCCAGGCGTCGAAGTGCCAGTGCACCAGCCGCACGCGGCCATCGGGGTCGAGCACACCCGTTGGCCCGGAGTCGCGCAGCCAGACGCGGTCGGTCGGCACGACGTGCAGCCGGCGGCGCGCCTCGGGCACGCCGTGCGCCTGCAGTACCGCGCGGGCCGACTCCCGCACCTCCTCCGAGTGGCAGAGGATTTCCACCAGGTCGCACGGCGCGAGCGCGCGCGCAATCTCGGCGTAGACCCACGGGATCGGCGCGAACTTGCCCGGCCAGTCGGGCTCGTGGTGCGGCCAGCTGATCCAGGTGGCGCGGTGCGGCTCCCACTCCGCCGGCATCCGCAGGCGCGGCGCGGGCGGGAGGCCGGGCGGCAGTGGGGCGCTCGGGGCCGTCACGCGCCCAGGTACCGGTTGAGGATCGGGCCGTAGGCGTCGACGCGCCGGTCGCGCAGGAACGGCCAGTTGCGGCGCACGGTCTCGATGAGCGCCGGGTCGCAGCGTGCCAGCAGGATGGACTCGTCCTCACCAGCCTGCGCGACATACCGCCCGAACGGGTCGGCGATGAACGAGTGCCCGAAGAACGTGATGCCGCCGGTGCCCGACTCGTCCTCGTGGCCGATCCGGTTGGGCGAGGCGACGTAGACGCCGTTGGCGATCGCGTGGGCACGCTGCATCGTCCGCCACGCGTCCACCTGCGCCTGGCCCCACTCCGCCTTTTCGGACGGGTGCCAGCCGATGGCCGTGGGGTAGAAGAGCACCTGCGCGCCGAGCAGGGCCGTGATCCGGGCGGCCTCGGGGTACCACTGGTCCCAGCAGATCAGCACGCCGATTGTCGCGTAGCGCGTCTTCCACACCCGGAAGCCATGGGCCTCGCCCGGGCGGTCCGGCGACGGGGGGACGTGCCCGTCCCCCGGCGTGAAGTAGTACTTCTCGTTGAACAGGGGATCGTCCGGAATGTGCATCTTCCGGTAGACCCCCAAGGCGGTGCCGTCGGCGTCGATGACGACGGCCGAGTTGCGGTAGACGCCAGGCGCCTGCCGCTCGAAGACCGGCACGACGATCACCACCGCGAGTTCGCGGGCGAGGCGCTGCATCCGCTCGGTCGTCGGGCTCGGCAGTGGCTCGGCCAGGTCGAAGCGCTCGGCGTGCTGGGCCTTGCAGAAGTAGGGGGCGTCGAACAGTTCCTTCAAGCAGACGATCTGGGCCCCCTGCGCGGCGGCCTGGCGAATGAGGCGCTCGGCCCGCGCGACGTTCGCCTGCCGGTCGGCGTCGGCGTGGTCCTGGACGATGGCGATGGTGAACGGCGCAGCGGTGGCGGTGTCTGACACGCCCTACAGTTTACGGGCTGCCCGGGGCAGGTGCCATCGCCGGCGGTGGGCCCGTTGAGGCCGGATTCCGGCCCGTTCTCCCGTGGCGCCGACCCGTTCAGGCAAAGGATCTCCGGGCGGTTGTTCCGTGATATCGTTTTTGTTTCGTGTCACTTAACACTGACGGGGCCGCGCTGAGCGGCAAGGACGTGTCCGGCCAGATCGTGGTGCCGGGGTCGGTGGCCAACCTCGGCGGCGGATTCGATACGCTCGGCGTCGCGGTTCAGCTCTACCTGCGGGCGCGCATCGTCGACTTGCGGGACGACGGCGGGACGGCGCTCGTGGTCGCGCGCAGCGCGCCGCCCGTCTCGGGCCACAATGCGGTGGAGCGGGCATTTGCGACGATGGCGCGTCGCACCGGATTGCGCACGCCGACGGTCACCGTCGAGGTCGAGAGCGACATTCCGATGGCCGCTGGCCTCGGCAGCAGCGCCGCCGCGTCGGTGGCCGGCATCCGCCTCTTCGAGCGGGTGGCTGGCCGGCCGCTGTCGGACGAGGCGCTGCTCGGGGCCGCGACCGAAGTCGAGGGGCACGCCGACAACGCGGCGCCGGCCCTGTTCGGCGGACTGACATCGGTGCTCGAGGCCGAGGGCCGCGAGCCGATCGCGCTGCGCTGGACGTGGCCGGAGGATCTGCGGCTGGTGGTCGCGACGCCCGCCGTCGGCCTCGCCACGGCGAAGGCGCGCGCGGCGCTGGCCGATGCCGTGCCGCGGAAGGACGCGATCTTCAACCTGCAGCGCGTGCTGTCACTCGTGCACGCCCTGCAGCATCGGGAGTTCGGCCGGCTGCGCGAGGCCGTGCGCGACCGCTGGCACCAGCCGGCGCGTGCCGCGCTGGTCCCGCTGCTGGGTGAGATTCTGGCGGTCGAGGACCCGGACGTGCTGGGCGCGTTCCTGTCGGGCGCGGGGCCGTCGGTGGCGCTGCTGGCCACGCGGGAATTCGGACGTCTGGAGCAGGTGTTGTCGGCGATGTACGCGGCGAAGGGGCTGGCAGTGACGGTCCGCACCCTCGACGTGCATCGCGCCGGTGTCTAGCGTGGGTGCCGCCGCAGCCACGCCGGGGAGAGAGCGTATGAAATACGTCGCTGGGCTGAGGTGTCATCTGTGCGGGGCGAAGTATCCCCCGCAGGCGTCGTGGGTGTGCAGCGACTGTCTCGGGCCGCTCGAGGTTGCCTACGACTACGCCGCCATCAAAGCCGCGGTGAGCCGCAGCCTGATCGAGTCGCGCCCCCGGTCGCTCTGGCGGTACCTGGAGTTCCTGCCGGTGGAGGAGCCGAAGACGGGCTTCAACTCCGGCTTCACGCCGCTGGTCCGGGCCACGCGCCTGGCGAAGGAACTCGGCGTGAGCGAGCTCTACATCAAGGACGACTCGGTCAATCATCCGACCTTCTCGTACAAGGACCGCGTGGTGTCCGTGGCGGCGACGCGCTGCGTCGAGCTCGGCTTCCCCGTGTTCGGGTGCGCGTCGACCGGCAACCTCGCGGGCAGCGTCGCGGCGCACGCGGCGCGGCTCGGCCTGCCGTGCTACGTGTTCATCCCCGACAACCTCGAGCCGTCCAAGGTGCTCGGCGCCGCCGTTTACAACCCGCAGGTCGTGGCCGTCGACGGCAACTACGACGACGTCAACCGGCTGTGCACGCAGATTGCGGATCGGTACGGCTGGGGCTTCGCCAACATCAACCTGCGGAGCTATTACGCCGAGGGCGCCAAGACGATGGGCTTCGAGATCGTCGAGCAGCTCGGCTGGCGCTATCCGGACCACATCGTCTCGCCGGTGGCCGGCGGCACGCTGCTGCCGCGCATTTACAAGGGGCTCCGCGAGTTCAAGGAGACGGGCCTCGCCGACGGAGCGCTGCCGAAGATCCACGCGGCCCAGCCGGCGGGTTCGGCCCCGGTGATCAAGGCGCTCGAGGCCGGGCTGGAGTTCCCGGAGCCGGTGAAGCCGGACACGATCGCCAAGTCGCTCGCCATTGGCAACCCGGCCGACGGTTTCCAGGTGGTGAAGGTCGTCAACGAGACGGGCGGCAGCGGCGCGATGGTCAGCGACGCCGAGATCATCGACGCGATCAAGCTGCTCGCCTCGACCGAGGGCATCTTCACCGAGCCGGCTGGCGGCACGACGCTCGCGGCGACGAGGGCGCTCATCCGCCGGGGCGCGATCAAGCCGAACGAGTCGGTGGTCGTCTGCATCACGGGCAATGGCTTCAAGACCGCCGAGGTGATGCGCGAGCACGTGGGGCAGCCGGTCAACATCGGCCGGTCGCTGGCGGACTTCGAGCGCGTGGTGGCCCCGCGCGTCAAGACGGCCGTCGGGGCGTAGCCCGACGGGGGCGGCCCGCCCGCGTGGGGGCGGCCGACTGGACGGAACGATGTTGCCAGCGTTTCTGAAGCTCGAGGGACGCCCGGTGCTCATGGTGGGCGCCGGACCGGTGGCCGCCGGCAAGCTCGACGGCCTGCTGGCCGCGGGCGCGCGTGTCACCGTGGTGGCACCGGACGTCAGGCCCGAGTTCGACCGGCCCGACGTCACCGTGCACCGCCGGCCGTTCGTGCCGTCCGACCTCGACGGCATGTGGTGGGTGGTGGCGGCGGCGCCGCCTGCGGTGAACCGGCAGGTCCTGGTGGCAGCCGAGCCGCGGCACGTGTTCGTCAACGCCGTCGACGACCCTCCGAACGCGACGGCGTACCTCGGCGGCGTGGTCCGTCGCGCCGGGGTGACGATTGCGATTTCGACCGCGGGACGGGCGCCGGCGATGGCCGGCCTGCTGCGCGAGGCCCTCGACGCGTGGCTGCCCGTGGAACTGGACGAGTGGATGGCGGCGGCCGACGCCGCGCGCCAGGCGTGGCGTCGCGACCAGGTGCCGATGGCGCAGCGGCGGCCCCTGCTGCTCCAGACGCTGAACAGGCTGTATGAAGGACGTTGAGCCAGCACGTGGACGCGTGGCGCTCGTGGGCGCCGGACCAGGGGATCCGGACCTCTGGACCGTGCGTGCCACGCGCCTCGTGGCCGAGGCGGACCTCGTGCTCTACGATGCGCTGATCGCCGCCGACGCGCTGCGCGGGCTCACGCGCGCGCAGTGCTTCTGCGTGGGCAAGCGCGCGGGACGGGCCAGCGTCAAGCAGGAGACGATTCACCACCTGATGATCCGCGCCGCCCGCCAGGGCAAGCGCGTGGTGCGCCTCAAGGGCGGCGACCCGTTCGTGTTCGGCCGCGGTGGCGAGGAAGCCCTCGCGCTGGCGCAGGCGGGCATTCCCTTCGAGGTGGTGCCCGGGCTGACGACGGCCGTGGCCGCGCCGGCGCTCGCCGGCATTCCGGTGACCCACCGGGGCGTGGCTACCGGTTTCCTGGTGGTGGCGGGGCACACGCGCGAGGCGCTCGACGCGAGCCTGTCCGGCGTGCACCCCAACGCGGTGACGGTGGTCGTGATGATGGCGCTGGCCGGCCGGGCCGACGTGGCCGCGCGGCTGCTGGCCTGCGGATGGTCGCCTGCCACGCCGGCCGCGATCGTCTGCGCCGCCTCGACGCCCGACGAGTGGACGTGGATCGGGACGGTGGAAGATCTGAGTACGGCGGCGCCCCCGGAGGGCGCGGCCGGCGTGCTGGTCGTGGGGGAAGTCGTTCAGGTCCGTGAGGCCGTGGCCGCGTCGTCGCGCCCGGTGGTGACGGAGGGTGAGGTGAAGTATGGCCGCAATTGACGATGCACGAACGGTCGGACGGGCCCGGCTCGATTTCGCGGACGAACGCGACATCGACGAATTCGTCGACATGCTGGGCAAGTACGAACGGGGCGACATCTCGCCGGACGAGTGGCGGCGCTTCCGGCTCGTGCGCGGCACCTACGGGCAGCGCCAGGACGACGTCCAGATGCTGCGGATCAAGATTCCGCAGGGCATCGTCTCGAGCTCGCAGATGCGGGCGCTGGCCGCCGTCGCCTCGCGCTACTCGCGCGGCTTCTGTCACATCACGACCCGGCAGAACATCCAGTATCACTTCGTCAAGCTGGCCGACGCCGAGCAGGCGATGCGCGACCTGGCCGCGGAGGGCCTGACGACGCGCGAAGCGTGCGGTAACTCGGTGCGCAACGTCACCGGCTGTCCGTACGCCGGCACCTCCGCGAGCGAGATCTTCGACGTCAGCCCGTACGCCGAGGCGCTGACGCGCTACTTCCTGCGGCACCCGCTCGCCGCGTCGCTGCCCCGCAAGTTCAAGATCGCCTTCGAAGGGTGTGCCGAGGATCATGCGCTCGCGTCGATCAACGATCTGGGCTTCCGCGCCCGTGTCGTCGACGGCCGGCGCGGGTTCCGGCTGACGGTGGCCGGCGGCACGTCGATCATGCCGGTGTCGGGCTACGTGCTCTACGACTTCCTGCCCGTCGAGGAGATGCTGAACGCCGCGGAGGCGGTGCTGCGCGTGTTCCACCGCCACGGCGACTACGAGCACCGCCAGCGGAACCGGCTGAAGTTCGTCGTCAAGGCGCTCGGCTGGGACGGCTTCCGCGCGAAGTTCGAGGAGTGCCTGCAGGAGTTCGTGCAGGGCGGCGGTGCGACGCTGTCCCTGGCGCCGGACGCACTCCGCCCGGCCACGGAGCCCGACTGGTCGCCCGCCGAGCCGCCGACGCTGCAGGCAGTGGCCGCCGCGGCGGCCACCCCGGTCACCGGCCCTGGCATCATGCCGGGTTCGGTCCGGCTGCCGGTGCTGCCCGACGCGTACCTCCGGTGGCAGCAGAGCAACGTCAGCCCGCAGCGGCAGGAAGGCTACTGCCACGTGACCGTCCGTCTGCCGCTCGGCGACTTCACGTCGGGCCAGATGCGCGTGCTCGCCGATCTCGCCGAGGCCTACGGCGACGGGCAGATGCGGCTCACGGTGGAGCAGAACGTTCTCTACCGCTGGGTGAAGCGCACGTCGGTCGAGGCACTCCACCAGCGCCTGGCCGCGGCCGGGCTCGGCCAGCCCGACGCGCTGCGGCTGAGCGACGTCGTCAGCTGCCCGGGCGCGGAGAGCTGTCGGCTGGCGGTCACGCAGTCGCGGGGCCTCGGGCGCGCGCTGACCGAGCACCTGAGCGCGCGGCCGGACGTGGTCGACATGATTCCATCGGGCGCCATCAAGATCAGCGGCTGCCCCAACGGCTGCGGCCAGCACCACATCGGGTCGATCGGCTTCCAGGGCAGCGTCCGGAAGGTCGCGGGCCGTGCGGTGCCGCAGTACTTCGTGCTCGTGGGCGGCGGGTGCGGCGAGGACGGCGTGGCCCGCTTCGGCAAGGTCGTGTCGAAGGTACCGGTGCACCGCCTGACCGACGCGCTCGACCGGCTGCTGAACCTGTATCGCCAGCAGCACCAGCCGCAGGAGGACCTCGGCGCGTTCTTCCGCCGGGTGCCGCCGGCGGCGGCGACCGAGGCGCTGAAGGATCTGGCGGTCATCCTGCCGAACGAGACGACCGACCAGGACTTCATCGACCTTGGCGAGAGCCAGGCCTTCAACCCGGAGGTCATGGACGGCGAGTGTTCTGCATGACGCCGCGTCCGGCCTGACGTGCGGTCCGACGACGGGCGCCTTCGGGCGCCCGTCGCCGTTTCGGGCCGGCCTCGCG